>CAZYFM010000003.1:80101-94013 GCA_964646885.1 uncultured Flavobacteriaceae bacterium | reverse complement strand
GCCATGACTGTCGGTATTATCGCCACCCTGAAAATCAAGCCGGGCAAGGAAGCCGAGTTCGAGGCCGTGTTCAAGGACCTCGCGGCGCAGGTCAAGCAGAACGAGCCGGGCTGCCTGCTCTATGACCTCTTCAAGTCGAAGGAAGCATCGACCTACGTTGTCATGGAGCAGTACGCGTCCGGCGAGGCGCTGGCGGCGCACGGCAAGACGGCGCACTACCTGGCAGCGGGACCGAAGCTCGGCGCCGTGCTCGACGGACGTCCGCAGATCGATATCCTCCAGAAGGCGTGAGGTCTTTACATGCAGCTGACCTTCAGCAAGGAAGATGAAGCCTTTCGCCAGGAAGTCCGCGCGTTCATTGCCGAGCGCTTCGACGAAGACCTCCGCCACAAGATGGCGTGCTCCAAGAACGGCTATCTGGACAAGGCCGGGCAGGTGAAATGGCAGAAGGCCCTGCATGACAGGGGTTGGGCGGCCGTGAACTGGCCCAAGGAATATGGTGGGCCGGGATTCACGTCGAACCAGAAGTACCTCTTTGACGTCGAGATGGCGGCGGCGGGTACGCCGGTCGTCAGCCCGATGGGCATCAAGATGGTCGCTCCCGTCATCATGGCCTTCGGCAATGATGCGCAGAAGAAGAAGCACCTTCCGCCGATCCTGTCCTCGGACATCTGGTGGTGCCAGGGCTACTCGGAGCCGGGTTCGGGTTCGGATCTTGCCAGCCTGAACATGCGCGCCGAAGACAAGGGTGACCATTACATCTGCAACGGCACCAAGATCTGGACCACCCATGCGCAGTGGGCCGACTGGATCTTCTGCCTTGTGCGCACGACGCCCGGACAGAAGCCGCAGGAAGGCATCTCGTTCATTCTCATAGACATGAAGACGCCTGGCATCACGGTCAGGCCGATCATCACGCTTGACGGTCCGCCCGACAATGAGCAGGAGGTCAACCAGGTCTTCTTCGACAACGTGAAGGTGCCGAAGGAGAACCTCATCGGAAAGCAGGATGAGGGATGGACGTATGCGAAGTACCTGCTGGAGTTCGAGCGCGGCAATGCCTATTCGCCGGGATTGCGGCGGGCGCTCAAGAAGGTGCGAAGCATCGCTTCCGTGGAAGGGCATGACGGCGGCAAGCTGATCGACGATCCGGCCTTCCGGCGCAAGATCGATGAAATCGAGGTGCAGCTGCATGCGCTCGACTTCACGGAGCTTCGCTTCTTCTCGAAGATGTCGACGGGCCAGCGTCCCGGTGCAGAGTCCTCGCTGTTCAAGACGCGCGGGACCGAGTTGCAGCAGGCCATATCGGAGCTGGTGGTGGAAGCCATCCAGTACTCCTGCATGCCTTTCGTTCAGGCGCCCTGGGAGAAGAAGAACGAGCCGTGGCCGCAACCGGACTATGCGGTGACGGCGGCTCCCTATTACTTCAACCTGCGCAAGGCTTCGATCTATGCCGGATCCAACGAGATCCAGCGCAACATCATGGCCAAGATGGTGCTGGGTCTCTGATCCATGGCAGGCGCCCGGAAGGTAGCCATCATTACGGGCGCCGCCCGCGGCATCGGGGCGGGCGTGGCAGCAGGGCTCGCGAAGGCTGGCTATGCTGTTTCGCTGGTCGGTCTGGAAGGAGATCTCCTTCGTCAGAAAGCGAGGGAGATCGGGGAAGGCGTGCTCGCCTTCGAAGCCGACGTCACGGATCGGTACTCGATCGGCAATGCCGTCGAGGCCACGCGCGAGCGGTACGGGCGCATTGATGCCGTTGTCTCCAATGCGGGGATTTCGAACTTTGATCTCCTGAGAACCATGGCCCCGGATCACTTCCGGCGTGTCATGGCGGTCAATGTGGAAGGCACGTTCAACCTGATCCAGGCGACTCTGCCCCACCTGACCGAGAGCCGGGGCTACTTCCTGGGCGTGGCGTCGATTGCAGCGGCATTCGCGCCGCCGGGCATGGCCGCCTATGGCGCGAGCAAGGGCGCGACGGAAAACCTGTGCAACACATTCAGGGCCGAGGTTTCGCATCTCGGGGTTGATGTGGGGGTGGCCTATTTCGGTTGGCTTGACACCGATCTGGTCCGGACCGGCAATTCCCACAAGGGGTTCAAGCATGTGCGCGAGCACCTCCCGGCGCCGTTGCGTGGTGTCGCTCCTCTCGACATCGCGACGGCGGCAATCGTCAGCGGCGTGCAGGCGCGGCGGCGGCGCATCATGGCACCCGGCTGGCTGCGACTGGCCATGGCCATGCGCTGGTTCGTTGCTGGAAATGCCTCAGCCTATCGCGAGCAAATGCCGGAAGTCGAACGGCTCTGTGCCGAGGAGCTCAAGGCACGGGGCGGCTCGGCGCTATCCGCGATGATCACGGACCCGACACGCAGGTAGTCAGGGTTGCGGCCACTTCGTGCCGGTGACCCGATGAAACATGAATGCGTAGGCGAGGAGGATGGCGACGCCTGCGAGAACAGGGGTGAGCATGTAGAGCGGCGTGGCGTGGCTGCTTGCAATGATCACCGGGCTGATGCCGGCGGGCGGATGGAACACATCGAGCCAGAGCATCACCATGATGGCGAGGCCCACGGCCAGCGCCGCGATCCAGACATCGGAACCCAGAATCATCGTGCACGCCAGGCCCGATGCGGCGCAGATCAAGTGACCGCCGAGGACCCGCTTCGGCTGAGCGGGTGGAGCCTCGGGGCTGCCCATGACCATCACGATCGAGGTGGAAAACGGGATCCACATCAGGGGAATGGCGAAAAACTTGGATAGCCAGATCATGAGGGCGATGGCGCCCGCGCCGCCAATGCCGCGGAATGCCAGTGTGCGGATGCCGATCTTGTTCAAGAATACGCCTTTCTGGAGAACCGGAGGAGCGAGGCCACGTTTCGCGTGTCTTTACCCCCATGTCGCCTCACACTAGTTTTGCCCGATGACAATGCGAAGAGGGCTTGTTGACCATGGCAAACGGACGTGAGGCTGCCCGCAGGGTCGAGGGACCCTTTGCATACTGGGCCCTGGTGCTGAAGGACTTTGGCCAGGCGTGGCTGGCGTATGGCATCCTGTCCTTGCTGTTCGCCGGCATCACTCACGGAATTTTCCATATCCCGCTGTGGCAGGTGGTCGATGTCATCCTCGCCCTGTTCCTGTTCTTCATCTGCTTTTTCGGGAGCCTGAGCTTCATCGCCGGATGCCTGGACCTGACGCGCGGCGAGATCGTCATGGCGATGGGGCGCATCATCAACATCGCCATGCTGCCGTTCCTTCCCATCGGCGCGGTTCTCGGCTTCCTTGCCTACGGATACGTCGTCGAGCAGGACTTCGAGACCGCATCCTTTGTCTATGCCGGATACATGGGTGTCTTTGCCGATGCCTATCACCTTCTGTCGGCCCTGTGGGGCGACTTCCTTGCGCTGATGAAGCCTGTGCGCGATGCAGCAGGCGTGGAGACGATCGCGGTCGACAAGGCGCGACTGGTCCTGCTGGTCCAGATTGCCAGCGTGGTGCTGGCGGCTGCGGGCTTCCTCATCAGCCGGTCGCGTGTCACCTACGTTGCAGATGACACGCTGCGGGTCAGCCCCATTCCGACGCGAAAGCGCTAGTTGCCGGCGATGCGCGCGAAGAACTTCTGGGTCTGCTCTCCGCCCATGAAGTAGGCCTTGGCGCCGTTCATGTCGGAAATCTTCGACCAGTTTTCGGCGACCTTCTCGGCCGTCAGTCCCTGGTGGCCCAGGAAGGCGCCGTGGGATTCGACGATCTGGGCAACCGCAAAGGCGCCGCCGCCGGCAGCGAGGATCACGCCATTGGGGGCGTCTTCGCTGACGAGGTAAATCACGCCCGGCGTCACGTATTCTGGCTTCAGCGCTTCAAGTGCCTGCGGAGGCATGAGGTTTTCGGTCATGCGCGTGCCCGCGACGGGGGCGAGCGAATTGACCTTGATGTTGTCCTTCTGGCCTTCGAGCTTGAGCGTGTTCATGAAGCCCACGAGGCCGAGCTTCGCGGCGCCATAGTTGGTCTGGCCGAAATTGCCGTAGAGACCCGACGAGGACGAGGTCATGACAATGCGGCCGTACTGCTGCGCCTTCATCGTGTCCCAGCAGGCCTTGGTGACCTTCACGGAGCCGACAAGGTGGACGTCGAGCACGAATTCGAAGTCCTTCACTTCCATCTTCGTGAAGCTCTTGTCGCGCAGGACGCCGGCATTGTTCACGAGGATGTCGATCCGGCCGAAGGTGTCCAGCGTCTGCTTGACGAGGCCCGCCACGCCGGCGTCATCCGTTACCGATGCGCCGTTGGCGATCGCTTCGCCGCCGAAGGACTTGATCTCCTCGACGACCTTCTTTGCGGCTTCCGAGGATCCGCCGGAACCGTCGACGCTGCCGCCGAGGTCATTGATCACGACCTTTGCGCCGCGGCGGGCGAGTTCGAGGGCGTGACAACGGCCTAGGCCGCCGCCGGCTCCGGTCACGATGGCAACTTTTCCGTCAAAGCGAATGGACATGCAAAACCCCTGTGTGCTGCGGAAGCGAATGTGGTGGGGGTTTTGCCGCTAATTCCCGACGGAATCAACCCTCGCAGGGCAATGATCCGGGCTTCGCGGGATGGCTGACGCCGGTGCCGGGATGCTGCGCCGTTGCTACTCGTTCACATACTCCGCCCGGGGGCGGATGATGCTGCCGGCCGCGCGCTGTTCGAAGGCGTGGGCGAGCCATCCGGCGGTCCTCGCGATGGCGAACAGCATGAGTGCCGTGCCCGGGGGCAGGTCTCGGGCCCGTTCGAGGGCCACGAGCGCAAAGTCGATGTTTGGTTCCGTTCCGGAGAGGTCGCGAACCGCCCGTTCGAATGCACTGGCGATCGGGTCCGGCTCAAGGTGGGACAGGAGTTCCCGCGCGCGCGGGTCTCCTTCGCCGTACACGAAGTGACCGAACCCGGGGACGAGTTCGCCCGCCTCCAGTCGTTCGCCCACGAGGCGGTAGGCGTCGCCGGCCGTTGCAGCCTGGGAAATGAAGGTCCTTGCCCGTTCGCTGGCTGCGCCGTGACGTGGACCGCTCAGGGCGGCGAGGCCGCCGAGCACGCAGTTGGTCAGGCGGGCGCCCGTCGAGGCGACGACGCGCACGGCAAAGGTGGACGCGTTCAGTTCGTGGTCCGCCAGCAGCACGAGCGCGCGACGTATGTTTTCTGCGTCGCGCGGCTTGCCCAGTTTCCGTGCGACAGCCTTGTGCACCGGACCGCTGATCTTTCCCTGGATGTCGGCGCATGCGGCGGTGACGGCGAGGAGAAGGCGCGCGGCGGCGCGAAAGGCGGTCTGGCCTGCCTGACCCGCATAGGGGTTCGCGTTTAGCGTGAGGAGCGGGAGCAGGGCGCAGGCCCTGTCGGTGGCAGGAGCGCCGGCAAACTGTCGTGCAAGTTCGTTCCAGCCGGGGATGGATCCCGTGTCGAACGACAGGCCCGAAAATGGATCGAAGCTGCCCGTATTCCAGATGAGGTTGGCCGCCTCCTCAAGTGTCGCCGTTCTGGACAGTTCAATGGCATCCGCCGAACGGTAGAACAGGCGGCCGTCCTCGAAGTGGGTCAGCCGCGTCTTCAGGACAGGGAGGCCGAAATCGAGCGCCGTGGCGGCTGCTGCCCTCGGGCGCCTCAGGCGCGTCTTGCGATCGATGAGCGCATGGATGTCGGCGGCGATGTAGAGGCTGGCTTTCGGATTGGCGGGGTTGGCGGTGGCGCGGACAAGGCCACGGCTCACATACGCGTAGAGCGTGTTTCTGCTGACACCGAGAAGGCGCGTTGCGGCATGGGCATCCAGCAGCGCCTCCCGCGATTTCGGCGAATTCCTGCGGCGGGCGGATGTTGTCATATTGATATGTTGATTCAAGATTGACGGTGTTGGCCGACGATTTCATATGGAATGCGGTGACGCAAGCGCGAAAGGAGACATTCCATGAAGGCCGGACTTGATGACGTGATTGCTGCCGACACGGTTTTGAGCCATGTCGATGGTGAAGCGGGGCGGCTGATCGTGAGCGGCCATGACCTCGAGGACCTTGTCGAGAGATTTGGTTTCGAGGACGCAACAGGGCTGTTGTGGCGTGCCTTCCACGACGGCCGGAACCTGAGGGCCGAAGCCGGACTGGCGCGCGTGGAGGCCCATCGCCTGTTCGCGGCGATGTCGGCTCCATGGACGCAGATGACTGCGGTCGAAGCGATGCGTTGCCTGCTGGCAGGAATCGCCGACGGCGTACGGGATCGGGAGCCTGTGTTGATGCTGGCGGCGGCCGGCACGGCGGCCGCCCATGCCTGCCGGCTTGTCGCCGGACTACCGGTCATCGAGCCGGATCCAATGCGTTCCCACGCCGATGACGTGCTGCGCATGCTCCGCGGGCGCGAAGGAGATGCGGCCGAGGTGCGGGCGTTCGAGACCTACCTCGTGACCGTGATCGATCATGGTTTCAATGCTTCGACTTTTGCATCACGCGTTGTGGCGTCGACGGCGGCGGGCCTGCCGTCTGCCGTGCTCGCGGGTCTGTGCGCCCTGAAGGGTCCGCTGCACGGAGGGGCGCCAGGACCCGTGCTGGACATGCTCGACGAGATCGGTGAGCCCTCTCGTGCGGAAGCGTGGATCTCGGCTGCGCTTCAGCGGGGCGAGCGTTTGATGGGATTTGGGCATCGGGTCTACCGGGTGAGGGACCCGCGCGCGAATGTGCTCAAGGCCGTCGTGCAGAAGCTAAGGGGGCGCGACAACCGGATTGCCTTTGCGGAGCAGGTCGAGGCCGCGGCGCTGCGGGCGCTGAAGGGGTTCAAGTCCGAACGACGCCTGGACACCAATGTCGAGTTCTACACGGCGTTGTTGCTGGAGGCGCTGGACATTCCGCGCGCGGCGTTCACGCCGGTCTTTGCCACGGGTCGAACGGCAGGATGGATCGCGCACATCCGCGAGCAGGAGGCCACGGGGCGCCTGATCCGGCCGCAGTCCCGATACGTGGGGCCAATGCCCGGCCGGGCCGCCTGACGCGCTGATGTTCGGGCGTCGGCGATCCGAGGCCGGTACTTGGACCGCGCTTTTCAATAGGTCCCGGCAAGACCTTCGTGTCGCCTACCCCAAGGTAGATTATCTACCAAGGGGTAGCCATTTTTGGCATGCATTCAGCACTTTCAATGAGTTAGGGTTTGCGCCAAACATGTGTTTGTCGTGAATCTCCCGGCTACCGGCGAGTTGGTGGAGCTGGCTCTTCTGGCAGGTACGAGGTTGACGACGCGAGCGTACTCAGCCGAGGGAGCGTCGGGACACATGAACGCGAGACCAGCACATGCGCGCACCAAGAACCGGGATGAATTCCGGGATGTCATCGTTCAGACCGCCCGGCGCCTTTACCTGACGAACGGCATCTCGCAGACGTCGATGGCGGACCTCGGCAAGGCGCTCGGCGTGTCCAAGCCTACGGTCTACGAGGTGTTCCCCAGCAAGCAGATGTTGATCGACGCGGTGTTCAAGTCGGCCGTCGATGACGTCGACTATGGCTGGATCCTCCGCGCGGCAGACGAAAAGCCTGCGTTGCCGGTGTTCCTCGACCAGACAGCGCATGGCTACAAGCAACTGGTTTCTTCAGCGCGGAGCGTCGAAGCATTCAGCCTGCTCATTCGGGAAGGCGGACACTCCGAGGAGCTTACGGCAGCGTTTGCACGCTACCTGTCCGTTCCCGCATCCACAGCCGCCCGCAGCTACATCGCGCATCTCATTTCTTCGGGCCAGTGCGTTCCGCTCAACGTGGAAGTGATCCAGAAGATGATGACTGCGCCCCTGTTCCACGCGATGCTTGACCGGACACTCCTGCGTGAAAACAGCATGAGCCCGGCGCTCGTGGAGGCGTACATTGATGGTTCGATGTCGGCTCTGAAGGCGCTGCTCTGCACCGACAACGGGGCGACGCCCCTCGCATCCCGCCTGAGGTTCAGGGAGATTTCGTGATCGCTGCAGCTATCTGAAGCGCTGCGTCACCAGACCCTGCTGAAGCGCTTTCTGCAATTCTCCGGGATCATGTCCGGGCATGATGAACACCTCCGGGTGTTCGCCCTGCAGTCGCTTGAGTTCGGCGAGCTGCAGCATCACGGCGTTGCGGTCCTCCTTGAGGAACCACCAGGTCACCAGTCGCGCACGTTCACGGACGAGGTCGATGTTGCGCCTGTGCCAGGCCACATCGCCAATGAAGAGGATCTCGCGCCCGTCTGCACGGCGCACGTAGACGATCTGGCTGCCGGGCGTGTGACCGGCTGCGCGGATGAGCACAACGCCGGGTGCGACCGCGAGATACTGCTCATACGAGACTGGCGTGTAGCCCGCCTTCAGCCTTTCGGGAAACTCCGCCGGAGCCATGCGGTCCGCGTGTTCGACCTGCTCCCGGTTCAGTTTCGTCACCTGCAGCAGCTGCTCGAGATTGGGCTGCGCGAACAGGCCCGCTGCGTGGTCCCAGTGCTCGTGTGTCACGAGGATCAACGAAGCCTTGTTCATCGCATCCACGATGCGCTGGAACGCGGCGCTGTCATAACCGGAAACAGGAGCCTCTCCCGTGATGGCGGTGGGTTCGTCGAATGCCACGTCCACGAGGACGGACTTGTCCGGATAGTTCAGCTGGAATGCCGACACGGGAAGGGCCGTGCCTTCCCAGCCGTCGCCTGCAACAACCGCCGTTCGCGGGAACGTGATGGTGCCTACGGTCTCGACCCGGATGTCATCCGGCATGGCCCCCGGTATATCGCCGGCGAGCTTGCGAATTTCGGCCAGGTCAATCGTGTAGCTGCCGGTTGAGGGCATGTGGCTTTCGACAATCAGCCAGTAATAGGCCGCGGCTGCCGCCACGAGCAACGCGGCCGACACGAGCGTGATGATGCGCAGCAGTTTCATGACACGAGTTCCCGGCGGCAACCGTGCCGCTGGGGGCGCAGGTTAGAGCGGTGTCCGGAACCCGGCAAGCCAGCGCGGCCCTTGTTCAGGTGCGTTCGACGGCCACGACGGCAGGCTTGCGATTGCGGATGGTCAATGCGATGCGGCCATGCTTCAGTTCAAGCGCCGCATTTCCAAAGATCTCCCGCCGCCATCCATTCAGGGCTGGCACGTCGGCATTGTCGTCGGCGGCGATGTGGTCAAGATCCGACGAAGAGGCAATCAGCTTCTGGGCCACACCGTGCTGCTCGCACAGGATCTTCAACAGCACGCGGAGCATGTCTCCGAGGACCGGCGGCACCGAGACGGGTGAGTTGCGCTCGATTTCGGGGACGGCCGACGCAGGCAGGGCGAGGCCGGCCTTGACCGCGTCAAGCAATCCGGCTGCGCCCTTCGAGGTCGAGAACCCGCGCGGGATGCCGCGCAGGCTTTCAAGGTCGTCCGCCGTCACGGGCGCCTGGGCCGCGATTTCGAAAAGCGCGTCGTCCTTCATGATGCGGCTGCGCGGGACATTGCGATCCTGCGCCATGCGTTCGCGCCAGGCGGCAACCTCGACGACCACGGCCATGAAGCGGCGGTTGCCACTGCGAAGCTTCAGGCGGCGCCATGATTCTTCCGGCCTGAGTTCGTAGGTCTCGGGCGAGCGCAGGACATTGAGTTCCTCTTCCAGCCAGGCCGAGCGGCCGCTCTTTTCAAGCTGGCGGTTCAGGGTCTCGTAAACCCGGCAGAGATGGGTGACGTCCGACAGCGCATAGTCGACCTGGCGGTCGGTCAATGGGCGTCGCGCCCAATCCGTGAAGCGGGATGACTTGTCGACCTGGACATTGGCCAGCTCGCGAACCAGCGTCTCGTAGGCGGCGGCGTCACCGAACCCGCACACCATGGCGGCAACCTGGGTGTCGAACAGGGGCGAGGGGATCATCCCGGCCTGGTGGTAGAAAATCTCGATGTCCTGGCGTGCGGCATGAAAGACCTTGATGCTCTCCGACCTGGTCAGGAACTCGAAGAAGGGCTTCAGGTCCAGGCCGGGTGCCAGGGGGTCTATTGCGACCGCGAAACCGGGGATGGCCGCCTGCAGGAGGCAGAGTTTCGGCCAATATGTGGTGTCCCGCATGAACTCGGTATCGATGGCAATGTAGGGCGCTCCCGCAAATCGCTCGCAGGCGGCGGCCAGCTCTTCATTGGTCGTGACGAGTCTTCCCATTTGCGGTGCTATAGCCCATGTTGCGCGGTCTTGACAGGTTGTGACCACACAGCCACAAGGGGCGCCCTTAAACAGGCAAATTCTGAGAAACTCAAGGAACTTCCATGCATCGCTACCGCACCCATACCTGCGGCGAATTGCGCGCAAGCCATGTCGGCAGCCGCGTCCGGATCTCCGGCTGGGTTCATCGCCGCCGCGATCATGGCGGGCTCATCTTCATTGACCTGAGGGACAATTACGGCCTGACGCAGTGCGTGGTCGAGCCGGACAGCCCGGCGTTCAAGGCGGTGGATGGTTTACGCTCCGAGTTCGTCGCGACCTTCACCGGGCGCGTGGTGGCAAGGCCCGGAGACACGGTAAACAAGGAACTGCCCACGGGCGAAATCGAGATCCGCATCGACGAAGTGGCCGTGCAGTCGGAGGCCGGCGAGCTCCCGCTGCCGGTGTTCGGCGAGCAGGATTATCCGGAGGACATCCGCCTCAAGTACCGCTTCCTCGACCTGCGTCGCGACCGCATCCATCGCAACATCCTGCTGCGCTCTAACGTGATCTCGAGCCTGCGCCGCCGCATGATCGAGCAGGGCTTCACCGAGTTCCAGACGCCGATCCTCACGGCCTCGTCGCCGGAAGGCGCGCGTGACTTCCTCGTGCCGTCGCGTCTCCATCCGGGCAAGTTCTACGCGCTGCCTCAGGCACCGCAGCAGTTCAAGCAGCTCATCATGGTGGCGGGCTTCGACCGCTACTTCCAGATCGCGCCGTGCTTTCGCGATGAAGACGCGCGCGCGGACCGCTCGCCCGGCGAGTTCTACCAGCTCGACCTCGAGATGAGCTTCGTCACGCAGGAGGACGTGTTCGCGGCGGTCGAGCCCGTGCTTGCCGGCGTGTTCCAGGAATTTGCGAATGGCCGCTCGATCAACCCGGGCCCGTTCCCGCGCATCCCGTATGCGGAGTCGATGCTGAAGTACGGTTCGGACAAGCCGGACCTTCGCAACCCGATCATCATCGCCGATGTCAGCGCCGAGTTTGCTGACGCGAGCGTCGAGTTCAAGGCATTCAAGACTGTCGTCGCGCAGGGCGGCGTCGTGCGGGCCATTCCGGCCCCCGGTGCTGCCGCGCAGCCGCGCTCGTTCTTTGACAAGCTCAATGACTGGGCGCGCAGCGAGATGAAGGCGCCGGGCCTCGGCTACATCACCTTCGAAGAGGAAGGCGGAAAGCTCGTTGGCAAGGGACCGATTGCGAAGTTCATTCCTGAGCCAATCCTGAACCGCCTGGCCAGCAAGGCGGCGGTGAAGGCCGGCGATGCCCTGTTCTTCTCGGCGGGCAAGGCCGATGCTGCGGCAAAGCTTGCCGGTGCCGCCCGTACGCGCATCGGCAACGAACTTGGCCTCAAGGCGTCTCCTTACTATGACTTCCACTTCTGCTGGATCGTCGACTTCCCGATGTACGAGTACAACGAGGAAGACAAGAAGATCGACTTCAGCCACAACCCGTTCTCAATGCCGAACTTCGACCAGGACGCGTTCCTGAAGCTCGACCCGAAGGACGACAAGACGATCCTCGGGATCACGGCATTCCAGTACGACATCGTCTGCAATGGCATCGAACTTTCGTCCGGAGCCATCCGCAACCATCGTCCGGACATCATGATCAAGGCGTTCGACATCGCCGGCTATCCGAAGGAAGTCGTCGAGCAGAAATTCGGCGGCATGCTGAACGCCTTCCGGTATGGCGCGCCGCCGCACGGCGGAACGGCGCCGGGCGTGGACCGCATCGTGATGCTCATTGCGGGTGAAGAGAACCTGCGTGAGGTGACGATGTTCCCCATGAACCAGCGTGCGGAAGACCTGATGATGGGCGCGCCGTCGGACGTCACGCCGAAGCAGTTGAGGGAACTCAACATCAGGGTCGTCGCGCCAGAGAAGGCGAACTGAGGTCAAAGGGAGAGGGGCGGCTCTTCGGGGCCGTCTCCGGACAACGCTACGGTGTGTCGCTGACCGCCGAGACGCTCTCCCACTTGCCCGCGAGTACCGCCATCATCACGCCAGCCGTCTCATTGATGGCATCCGCGAGTTCTGCGCGGATGGTGCCTTCGCGAATATAGCTCGTCCAGAGCTCCGGTTTCCGGCTGACCTGCTTGAACCAGTGGGCGAGGGCACGCGAGGCATTATCGTAGTCTGCGTTCGCGAAATCGACGACAAGCGGGTCCCGCGGATTGCGGACGAGCACGTTCTGGCTCGGCCAGGTAATCAGCAGCGGTCCGGACATGCCGCTGACCCCTGCCTTGGAAGCAATGGCTCGCGCGAGGCTGTAATCATACCAGGCAATGAGCGCGGTGCAGTTGCGCTGACGGAAGGCGTCTTCGATGTCCTGCTCGGTCACTTCGCCGACAAGCGGCCAATATGTGGCAAGGACCTGGCGGCTTGATGCCACATCCGGGGACATGAAATCGAGCGATGCCAGCAGGATGTCACAAAACTGCTTCTGGACCAGTTTCTCACGATCCGTGAGCGCAGACTTTGGCAGCAGAACGAAACCGAAGGCCTTGCTTGTGTCGAGCTGCATCGTGCCACGCTGGAAGTAGCTCAGCACCTTCATGTCGGAGGCCGATCCGGGCGGGCCAGATCCTCCAGACACGTAGTCCGCCGACGGTGGCGCCGGCACCGGGGATGTCTCCGGCGCGGGAGGGCATGGCACAGGCTGGCCGGTGGTACCTGAGACGCAGCTCGACGGCAGCGACGGGCTCGACATGGACGGCGCCGTCGAGTTGGTCCCCGGGGGCGTCGTCGGCGAGATCATCTGCGCCGATGCGGGCCAAGTCGCGAAAGCAAGACAGACGAGGATCGCAGCTCTCGGTATGTTGAACGTCGATCGGGGCTTGTGCATGGGAGGCTCCAGACGTCACGCGTCAGCGTCACTGACCAACGCGCCGGGAATCATCGCTCCGAGAATGGGAGACCGGGCGCGGAACAGCAACTGTCCGATGCGCTCCGAATTCCGGCAAGCCCCAGCCTTCGCAGCTTGCGGGCATGGGGCAGGCTTCCGGAAACGGCGGAAAAGCAGCTGCTGGGTGCCTGAAGCAACACTTTGCTTACCATGTCCTTTCTCTCGATCTTAGCGCGGATCGCCGATCCTTACTGCGCAGTTCAACGGCCGCGAATGGTCGGCGTTCACGCCGCACCGGTGGCTCATCCGCATTGGGGTGACATGGTATTGGAAAAGGGTCGAGCCGGCCGGTGGCTGCGAGAGCGTTCAAGCGCCGCCGTCATTCTCTGCATCACGATGCTGCTGTCGGTCTCGGGCGTGCTGTCCCCGTTATCGCTGTCCCTGCGTGATTTGTGGTTCAAGACCTTTGACCGGCCTGCCACGGGTGAGGTTGTCGTCGTCCAGATCGACACCCGAAGCCTGGCGGAACTCGACACGTGGCCCTGGCCACGCGGGCGTCATGCCGATCTTCTCGACCGGCTGCGCGAGGCGGGCGCGGAGATCGTGGCATTCGACGTGGATTTTTCGTCTTCGTCCGTGCAGGCGGAAGACGAGGCCCTTGCGCGTGCAATCCAGCGCGCGGCCGGAAAGGTCGTTTTGGCCTCGCTGGTGCAGCCAACCGGCGGACCGAACCCCACACTTGTTGAAACGCAACCCATCGCCGCGCTGCGGCCGGAAGCGCTGATCGGCAATGCGAACATCCTGGCCGAGCGAGGGCTCGCGCGCGAGGCGAGCCTTTCCGTCATGGCGCCCGACGGCCAGTCCCGTCCTACCCTGGCCGCGCTGGTCGGGCAGGTCAG
>CAZYFM010000003.1:0-80001 GCA_964646885.1 uncultured Flavobacteriaceae bacterium | reverse complement strand
TGGCGCCCGACGGCCAGTCCCGTCCTACCCTGGCCGCGCTGGTCGGGCAGGTCAGACAGGACGAAAACTGGCTGTTCTCCATCGATCATTCCGTCGCCCTGGAAAGCATTCCACACCTGTCCTATGTCGACGTGCTTCGCGGAAGGTTTGACCCGTCGGTCATTGCCGGCAAACGCATCATCATCGGCGCCACGGCGGTTGAGCTTGGCGACCGCGTGTCCGTGCCGGTGCATGGTGTCATCGCCGGCGTCGAATTGCAGGCGCTCATCGCCGAAAGCATCCTTCAGGACCGCATGCTCAGGGATGCGGGAGTTGCCGGGCAGCTTCTCCTTGCCCTGGCGACGCTTCTGGTGCTGCGCCCCTGGCAGATGCGGTGGGAGCACAAGTCGGTCGCGCTGCCCTGTGTCCTTGTTCTGGGTGGACTTGCGGCGACCAGTGCAGGTGCCTTCGCAGTCGCAGGCTGGCACCTTGATCCACTCGCGGCTGGAGTGGCGATGGCCTGTTCAGTGGCCCTTGCAGGCGCGCGGGAACTGGCGTCGCGTTCGCGGACCGTGATGCGTGAGCGTTCCACCAGCACGCTGCGGCAGATGATGATTTCGCTGATCGTCGAGGACAGTTCGGACGGAATTGTCGTGGTCCGGGACAATGGAAAGATCGAGCTGTGCAATGACCAGGCCGCGCGCCTTCTGGGCGTGACGCGCAAGACCCTGACCGGCCGGACCGTTTCCGGGTTCCTGCCTGCGTTTGACGCGCTGGCGGTGCCCGAAGATGTCGATGCCAACCCGATGCGCAACTGCGACCTCAAGCTCGAGGGTCCGTCTGGCGGCTTCGTCGTTGAGTTGTCCGTGCGACGCACGCGGGTGGATGGCATCGAGCGGAACGAGGCGCTTGGTACCACCTATCTGGACATCTACACGCTTCGCGACGTCACGACCGTGAGAAAGGCGCGAGCCGCCGAAGAGCGCGCCCAGGAAGAGAAGCTTCTGGCAGAGCGTGCCAAGAGCAACTTCGTCGCCAACATGAGCCACGAACTGCGCACGCCACTCAACGCAATCATCGGATTTTCCGAGATGCTCGCAAGCGAGATTCTCGGTCCCGTCGAGCAGCGCGCGTACGTGGAGCATGCGGAAATTGTCGTCAGGAGCAGCCACCACCTGCTGGCGGTCGTCAACAACGTCATCGACGTGGCGCGCCTCGACAGCGACATGCTGGAAGTGAGCCATGAAGTCTTCGCATTGGGCGATGTCGTGGATTCAGCGTCGGACCTCGTGAAGGTCCTGACGACGTTCAAGGATCATCAGATCCGCGCGTCCATCGCGCCGGACGTGTCGCACGTAATCAGTGACCAGCGTCTCCTGAAGCAGGTCATCTACAACCTGCTGTCCAATGCCGTGAAGTTCAGCAGTGAGGGATCGACAGTCTCCTGCATGGCCTGGCGCGAGAACGAGAACCTGGTGATCGAGATCGAGGACCAGGGTTGCGGGATTGATGCCACGGCGCTGCCGCGTCTTGCAGAGCTGTTCGGACACGCCGAAAGCGCGTTTACCCGACCGCATGACGGGTTGGGTGTCGGGCTCTATCTCGTCAAGCGGTGTCTTGAGAAGCTCAATGGGCGCCTGTCGTTCCAGACATCCCGCGGCGAGGGGACGCGCGTTCGCGTTGTCGTTCCCGATGCCTTGGTCGAGGGGGAAGATCCTGCGCTACCCGCACTGGCTGCCGGATAGCGGACGATCCGTCATCCCGATCACGTTCGGGACGTGGCTGTCCCCGAATTCAGGCGGCGGGGTGCCGCCGGACGCCGCGGCTGTGACTTTCCGCCCAGGCGCGTGATCTTCCGTAGGGCGGCGCTCGCCAGTCCGGTCCAGCTGTTCAGGCGGCGCTCAAGCTGCTGGACGTGCATCCTCTCGAACCTCAGGTCTTCCTCGATGCGCTGTGCGCGCGCCTGCACGTCGTTGAGTTCGGCATGTTCGATCAGCACCACGGGTTCGGAGGGGGCCGGCTGCGCCTCGCCGGCGCGTCCGCCGCTCAGCGCCCAGGACTCTGCCAGCTCCGCGCGCAGTTCCGCGATTTCGGATTGAGCCGCGCGCTCGTCGGCCTCGAGTTCCTTGATCTTGTCCTGGGCAACCTTGAGGGCGTCCTGGTACCGCTTTGCATCGGCTGCGAGCTGGATCGCCTGCTTCTCGTGCTTGTGGATGTGTTCCTTTGCGGTGGCGAGTTCGCGCGACAGGTTCATCGCATTCGAAAGAGCGGCCTGGAGCTCGCCCGAGAGGCTCATGATCCTGGTGCGGGCTTCCTCGACATCCGCTTTGGTTTTGCCGCCCTGCGTGCCCTGCTTGCGGAGTTCAGCTTCGATCCATTCGGTACGCTTGGAGACGCTTTCGGCCATGGTGCGCAGGTCAGTTGCATCGGATGTCATGCGCTTCAGCGTCTGCGCCATTTCATTGCGGTTGCGTTCAAGCTCGGCAATGTCACGGATCAGGTTCGAGGCATGCTTTTCGGCGGCTTCTGCACGTCGCAGGTTCTGCGCAGATGTCGCGGAGAGCTCTGCCGTTTCCGCCTGAAGCTGCCTGAGGGCGCTCTCGAAACCTGTTGCTGCGCTTTCTGCCTTCGTCGCGCGCTCTGTCGTCACTGCAAGTTCAGCTTCAATTTTCTGGGCGTGACGGGTGAGTTTCTGGTGACGGCCAGCGAGATCAGAGTGCGCGGCGCGCTCCTGTGCAAGTTCGCTGCGGAGCTCGTCGGCGCCGTCGGCGCGAAGCCTTGCTTCGGCGACATCGAGTTCCGCCTGCTTGAGGGCCTCGGTCTGGGCGTAGGCGACGACCCCGAACAGCTTGGTGCTTTCGGAGAAGTTCTGGCGTACGCGGTCGAGCTCCCTTTTCGGGTCCGCTGCACGCGGTTCGTCGCACAGGGTTGTCAGCGCGCGGTAGGCCGTTTTCACCCAGGTTGGCACTTCGGTGTGCGCCTCGAGTTCGGCCATCGTGGCGCGATGGTTGTGCAATTCCAGGTCCAGGAACTCCCGCACGTCCTGGCTGGCATCCGAAATGGAGCGCGGCCACTGCAGGCCCAGGCGGCCGGATGTCTGCGCAAAGAGGTTGCGCCAGTCCTCAAGCAGGACATCGAGGGACACAATGTTGCGTGCCAGGTGCCTCGTTTCGTATTCGGCGTCCAGATAGTGGCGCAGCCACAGCAGCATCGCCTTTTCGAAGGAAATGCCGTCCCGTTCCCGAAGGGACTCGGCAACCTCGAGCGGGTTGCGCACGATGATGATGGGGGCAGAACGGATGCCCGTCTTTTCGAGCACGGACATCCAGTAGGGAAGGGTCCGGCACATGCGCGGATCCTTGAGCACGATCAGGGGGGCGTTGCCGTACTCTTCGTCTATCGCCTGCTGGATCTTGCCGCCAAACTTCGAGGCCGTGTCGTTGTCGCGCCACCGGAGCGGCGGCGCCCGCCAATCATCCCAGGAGGAGTCGATGGATGCGAGGATCTGGTCATGGAGGGCGACAAGGCGGGCCGATTCCCAGTGACCGCGCGGGTTGGATTCATTCGCCGGCACGAGATGGCGGGGCAGGGCTGCGCCGAGGAAGCTCACGATCCGGGCAAGCGCTGACGTGCCGCTGCGGTGCATGCCGAGCACGAGAATGGCTGTCCTGTAGGGAACAGACAATCGGTCGGGCCTTTTTGCCATTGCAGCACTCTCCACTCACAACTCTGGCGACAGCAACGCTTGCGCGAGTCCCCAGGTCCTGTTTCCCCCGAACTCCCCAACTGCGAATCGCCTTTCAGGATGATGCCTTAACGGACCCTTCCAGGCATTCGGAAGGCTCGCTTTCCACAGTCTCTGTGGCAACCGCGCGCAGGTAGAGTGTCTCAGAATTCATACGGACTGCGCCGTATGGGTTGCGCAGGTTGCGACCGCGCCTGCTGCTGACGCGATGGTGGTGGAAGCCCAGTTGTCGCTTGCGCGTCCTGCTTGCTTGTCCTGCGAGGGCTGGATGGTAACTTGGTGGCATGAAGTTCGAAACGAAAGTGGCCGCAGGCACCGCCCTATTCCTGCTGGCGCTGTTGGCGTGCGGGTTCCTCGTTCAAGGGCGCGCGCCCGCGCAGGAACCGGTGCAGGTCATTGCGCTTGCCAAATGGCCCGAGGTGAACAAGCTGCATGGGCCAAAGATCATTATCCCCGTGAAGGGTGTTGCCCGCTCCGGGCTGAGGGACACCTGGGGTGCGCCGCGAGATGGGGGCCGATCCCACAAGGGCATCGATATCATGGCTCCGAAGGGGACACCCGTCGTCGCAGCGACTTCGGGCCGAATCCTTCGCCTCTTCAACAGCGAGAAGGGCGGCACGACGCTCTACCAGGTTGATGAAGACGAGGGCCATATCTTCTACTATGCCCATCTGGACAGGTACGCGGATGGCGTGCGGCCGGGCATGAAGGTCCGACAGGGGCAGGTCATTGCCTATGTCGGAGAGACCGGCAACGCGCCGGTTCCCCATTTGCATTTCGAAATCCAGCGTCCCAACTCGCTGAAGCAGTGGTGGCGCGGCGAGGCCTTCAATCCATTCCCCGTCCTGATGGCGGGGACGCTCGAACCTCCGGTCAGGAGAGGACCGGTCCTGGCGCGGATGAAGTAGGGCTTTTCGGAGCCGGGCGGTCGTGATTAAATTCCCGCCTCTCTTCAGCCGGGGACACCGCATGCGTTTCGCGCTGCTGCTTGCGACTTCTTTCCTGTCTTCAACTGCTGCCTTCGCGGCAAAGACGACGGATGCGTCGTTGATTGAAGGTCTTGGGCTTGACGGAAGGTGGTCTGCTGACTGCCACCGACCTGCCAGCGACAAGAACCCCTACCTGGTTTATGCGGCGCCTGACACGGGCCAGCCGACCGAGCGCCGCGTGGAGCCTCCGGCCGAAGACCGCGTCACGGAACTCCTGGAGGTGCAGTGGCTCAAGACCAAGGAGCTGGTGTGGGTGATCGCCGAGGGCGAAGTCATGCTGACCATCGTGAGCAAGCTCGAAGGCAACCGCATGCGCGTCTGGTCCGTGTCAACGACTGACGGCACTTACTTCGTTCAAAAGGGCAAAGGGCAGGATGGGAAGCCCACGGCCTGGTTCAACAAGTGCGAGACAAACTAGGGCGTCGGGTCCCGACGGGCGCAGTCATGTTCACGGGATGGCTGTGTACCGGATTTCGCAATCGTAGGTGAACTCCCACTGGGGATCGTACATCAGGCTTGCACCGGTCACGGTGCACTTGCGCCCCATGGATGCAAGATAGGCTTCAACCGCACGCTCGAGCGTCTGCTTCTCGGTTCCGTTGTTGTACTCTCCGAACGTCGCGTTGCGGATCACGACATCACTCATGGCCGTGGTCAGGCTCGGCGTGATGATCATCTTGCCGGCACTCGGCTTGTCGAAGATCCGGAAGGACCTGTTCTCGAAGGCAAAGCTTGTCAGCGGCACGTAACGGTAGTCGTCGTTGACGTACTGCGGATAGGCGCAAGCGGTCAGAGACACAGACAGCGCGAGTATGGTCAGCGTCAGGCGGTTCACGGCGGTCCCCTCGGTCAGTTTCCGGTTGGTCGCAGCCCGGATCGATTCAATTGATTCGTGGTGCACAGTTTCGGCCAAGTTGTTAAACATTTGTGCAACAGAGGCCGCATGTTGATGCGGGTGCAGCCGCGCCCCGAAGTTTCGGGATGCAAGGTTTGGTGTTAATACACGGGTGCGTCGACGGGATTGATTTCGCGACGCACAGTTACGCAAGGTGAGCAGATGAGCGAAGAAAGTACGTCATCGTCCGCAGGGATCAGGTTACCTGCATCGCGTCATGAGCTTTGGGCCCTGCTGCTGGCCGTCACGGTCGTGTTCGTGCTGGTGCAGGTTGGCGCTCCCGTCATCCGTTCGTTCGATTTCCTGGATCCGAAGCTGCGCGACTACTTCATCGGCATGAGTTTTGCGGCCTTTCCGCTGATCCACCGCAGCTGCAAGCAGAATCTCATGCGCATGCGCGGATCGCACGAGCCCATCCTGCATGACTCCCCGGCCTGGTACGTCACCGGCATCATTGCCGGTGCCATCCTGTTTGCGTGGAACCAGTTCGTTTCGGCGCTCGCGGGCCTCTCGCACATGACCCTCATCGGTGCCTATCCCGATCCCACGACCCTCAATCTCAGCCTTGAGGAGCTTGCCGGCGTGCAGACGCTTGCAGCCCTGCTGATCATCCTGCCGATCAGCGCTGTTGCTTCGGTGTTCGCCGGGATCCAGATCAACCGGCACACGCGTTCCCATGTCTTCGGTGCGATTGCGATTGCGGCCCTGTTTTTCGTGGTCGCCAACACCACGGTCACCTTTGCCATGCATGCGGACATGGTCATTCAGATATTCTCGATCGTGCTGTCCGGCACGGCCGAGGGCATACAGGTGCTCTTCGGCATGTGCCTTGTCGGTTTCATCGTATTCGGGTTCGGCGCCCTTGGCGTGATGATCTCTCGCTACTACCGCGAGCGACCGCTCGGGCAGATCATCGAGGCGGCGCGCAAACTGTCTGCCGATGACCGGGCGTCGCTTGCGCACGAGCTGACCCAGCGCATGCGGGAGGCGCATAAGCCGTCGGCGCCTGCACCCGCACCGGTATCGCCATCGCAGCCCCAGATGCCGTCGGCGGCGGAACCCTGATGCGAGCGCGCTTGCGAGGCGTACTGGCGCTCCTGGTCCTGTTGCCGCTGGTTGCGGCTTGCGGCGGAGGGCCGAGGCCCACGGGCGCAAAGGGGCCGGACGTCATTGCACGGCTTGGCCTCGAAGGCAGGTGGGCGCTTGACTGCGCTGCGGATTTCAGCCGGCAGAACCCGCACATGATCTATGCGCTGCCAAACAATGGCCCGCCGACGGAGCAATTGCTGGCGAGAGACCCGCGACTGGATCGCGTGACCCCGCTCACCGATATCGTGGAGCTGGAGGGGGGCATGGTCCAATGGGTGCAAAAAGCAGCCAGCGGAACCGTGACGACCATCATCAAGGTGGATGGTCCCCGCCAGAAAACGTGGCATGCGCTGATGTCTGACGGTACAGTCCTGGTGGCTGACGGAGCCTTCAATGGGGGCTCGCAGACGCCCTGGTTCAACAAATGCGCGGGAGGATAGTGGCACCCATGAAGATTGCGATCATCCGGCTTATGGCCTTCGTGACTGTGATGATGCTGGCATCCGCCGGCGCGCGCGCCGACCTTGCGTCGTCGCCGACAAGCAATCCCCTTTTCCTGATCGGGGCAGTCGCCGTGCTCGTGGTGGTGCTGTGGCTGCTCATCCGGGGCGCGCTCAGCATGTCGCGCAATCCGGATGACAGTGATGATTCCGCCGGCGTCGGAGCGCTCGAGGGCATCGACGAGGACGATGACGAGCGCAGGAAGAAATAGTCTCTACGCCATCAGCTGAATGCCTGGATGCCGGTCTGTGCGCGCCCGAGGATGAGCGCGTGCACGTCATGGGTCCCTTCGTAGGTATTCACCGTCTCGAGGTTCATGACGTGGCGGATGACGTGGTACTCGTCCGAAATGCCGTTGCCGCCGTGAATGTCACGGGCTGATCGTGCGATATCGAGGGCCTTGCCGCAGTTGTTCCGCTTGAGCAGGGAGACGGCCGGTGGAGCTGCCTTTCCCTTCTCGATCAGCCGGCCGAGCTGCAGGACGGCAGACGTCCCCAGCGCGATCTCTGTCTGCATGTCGGCGAGCTTCTTCTGGATCAGCTGCGTGGCGGCAAGCGGCCGGCCGAACTGCTTCCGGTCCAGCGCGTACTGACGTGCCCTGTGCCAGCAGAACTCTGCAGCCCCCATCACGCCCCAGGCGATGCCGTAGCGCGCCCTGTTGAGGCAGGAGAACGGCCCGCGCAGGCCCTTCACGCCGGGAAGCTGGTTTTCCGCCGGTACAAAGACGTCCTCGAGCACGATCTGGCCGGTGATGGATGCGCGCAGGGAGAATTTTCCTTCGATCTTGGGCGTGGAAAAGCCCTTGAAGCTGCGCTCCACGATGAATCCTCGGATATCGTCATCATCCGTCTTGGCCCAGACCACGGCGATGTCGGCTATCGGTGCGTTGGTAATCCAGTTTTTCGCGCCCTTGAGCATGAAGCCGCCCGGGACGGAACGCGCGCGCGTGATCATGGAGCCCGGGTCGCTTCCATGGTCGGGTTCTGTCAGGCCAAAACAGCCCACCATCTTGCCGGAAGCGAGCGCGGGCAAAAACCGCTTCTTCTGCTCTTCCGAACCGAAGGCGTAGATCGGATGCATCACGAGGCTGGACTGCACGCTCATTGCCGAGCGATAGCCTGAGTCGACGCGTTCGACTTCCCGTGCTGCCAGTCCGTATGCAACGTAACCGAGGCCCGCGCCGCCGTAGGCCTCCGGGATCGTGATGCCGAGGAGGCCCATCTCGCCCATTTCGCGCATGATTTCGGTATGGAAGATCTCCTTGCGGTTGGCTTCCAGCACCCGCGTCATCAGGCGGTCCTGGGCGTAGTCGTGGGCCGACTTGGCAATGAGGCGTTCTTCTTCCGTGAGTTCGTCACCAAGCAGGAGCGGGTCTTCCCAGTTGAAGCTTCCGTTGTCGAGGTCGGTCTTCTGCTTCGATGACATGCGCGTGCTGCCCTGACTGGAATGGAACGTATCCCTGTAAATAGCCCCAACCCTTGCGGATTGCCATGCGGCGTCGGTGGAAGGCGTGGCTCCGATGCCCCCACCGGAGGCCAGAGATTTCCCCGGCCCCCCCGAGGTTTCACCTGCAGGTCCCTGCAAGTTGACGCACCGTGTGAACAATAAGTGAACAATTACGGGTCGGCACCACATTTTGCAAATGTCTTAATCAGACTGGTGCTATGGTCGGCCAAGTGCGCATGGCGCCAGAAGATCGTAGAACGCAGGGCAGGAACATGACGTCCAAGACAAAAACCGGGGTCAAGAAGGCGGACAAGCCCGCCGCGAAGGATGCAGCGGCACCAGTACCCGCCGTCCTGTTCAAGGTGACGCTCGAGGTCAATCATCTCGAACGTGCCAGGGCGTTCTACGAAGAGCTTCTGGGCATGAAGGGCAAGAAACTGCCCGGATCGCGCGTCCACTTCGATTGCGGGCAGACGGTGCTCCAGATTGCCGACGTATCGGCATCCGGTCCCTCGCATCCTTGCGCGCGCTCGGTGTGTTTCGCGGTGCCCAACCTTGAGGCCGTGCACAAGCGGGCCAAGAAGCTCAAGTGCCTGTCTGTCGAACTTGTCCATGACCGACCCGGCGGTGCGATCTACAAGCGGCCCTGGGGCGAGAAGTCCTTCTATGCGGATGATCCCTGGTTCAATTCCATCTGTTTCGTGCAGGCGGGCACGGAAGATCGCGGCTGACGGCATTGCATTGGCCGCGTGATGCCGCCAAAACGATGCCATGAGCAGAGCATTGATCGACAGGATCAGGACCTTTCCCGTCGTCCACGACGGCGCACAGGCTGATCGAACGATAGAGAGAATCGCTGGAGCACTCGGCGCGGAGCCGGCCCGGCGCCTCGTGCACGCGGTTGCTTCCAACAGTCCCTTTCTGGGCCAGATCCTGGAGCGTGAGCAGGCGTGGCTTGCCACGGCTTGGGACACGTCTCCTGAAGAGCTGATCTCTTCCGAGATCGCCCGGCTGGACAATTCCACCGATTTGCCACGTGGCGACATGATGGCACTGTTGCGCGAGGCCAAGCGGCGCTGCTCCCTCGTCATTGCACTTGCCGATGCCTGCGGTGCGTGGGATCTGGATGACGTCACGCGTGCCCTGACGAACCTTGCCGATTCAACGCTCAACGCGGCGCTGAGGCATGCCTTCCGGGACGCCGTATCAAGAGGGCGACTGAAGGACTGCGCGGAAGCCTGTCCCGAGAATTCGGGCCTCTTCTTCCTGGCGATGGGGAAGTATGGCGCTTTCGAGCTCAACTACTCCAGTGACATTGATTTCAGCTGCTACTTCAATGTCGAGAAGCTCCCGGTCACGGACCGATATTCACCGCAGGAGGTTGCGGTCCGCATTACGCAGGCGACCGTGTCCCTGATGCAGGAAGCCACGCCGGATGGCTACGTGTTCCGGTGTGACCTGCGATTGCGTCCGGATGCCGGATCGACCCAAATTGCCGTTTCGACCCGCGCTGCCGAGGGCTACTACGAGTCGATGGGACAGAACTGGGAACGCGCCGCCATGATCAAGGCGCGCGTCTGTGCAGGAGACGCATCGGAAGGCTCTGCATTCCTGAAGCACCTGCAGCCCTTTGTCTGGCGCAAGTACCTGGATTTTGCTGCGATCGAGGATATTCATTCGATCAAGCGGCAGATCCACGCACATGGCGGCTTCGGTGAAATCGCGATTCCCGGCCACAACATCAAACTGGGGCGCGGGGGGATCCGTGAGATCGAGTTCTTTGCACAGACGCAGCAACTGATCCTCGGCGGACGCCTTGGCGACCTGCGTCACCCACGCACGGTGGATGCCCTGGACGCGCTGGCGGAGCGGGGTGTCATCGCGGGCAAGACATGCAGCGAGCTGAAGGATGCCTATCGTTTCCTGCGTACGCTCGAGCATCGTTTGCAGATGATCGAGGATGAGCAGACGCATTCCATGCCGAAGACGGAAGCAGGCATCGCGAATGCAGCACATTTCCTGGGCTTTCAGACAGCCGACGAGCTGGGTGTGGAACTTCGAAAGACGCTCACGCTTGTGCAGGGGCACTACGTCAAGCTTTTTGAAACACAGCCGTCCCTCTCCAAGCCAGCGGGAAGCCTGGTGTTTACGGGCGTTGACGACGATCCTGAGACGATCGGGACGCTGACAAAGATGGGGTTCAGCCAGCCGGAGGCCATGTCTGCCACGATCAGGGGCTGGCACCATGGTCGCATTCGTGCCACGCGCAGCGAGCGTGCGCGCGAGAAGCTCACGGCCCTCATGCCGCTGCTGCTGGATGCGCTATCCAGGACGGCCAATCCCGACATCGCATTCACGCGGCTGGACCGATTCCTTTCGGGACTGCCGTCCGGTGTCCAGGTCTTTGCGCTCCTGCTGTCGAATCCCGAGCTCCTCAATCTCATCGCGGAAATCGTCGGCACAGCGCCGCGGCTTGCGGATCATCTCGCTGCCCGGCCGGGACTGCTGGATGTGCTGATCGATGCCGAGTTCGTGCGCCACAAGCCTGGACTTTCCGAGCTGGAGTCGAGCCTCGAGGCGCTTCTTGCCGGTACCCGAAGCTTCGAAGATACGCTCGATACCGTCAGGCGCTGGACGAAAGACCAGCAGTTCCGGGTTGGCTTGCAGCTCCTGAGGAAGCAGGCAGACGGCGTTGCCTCCGGGCATGCGTTTGCCGACGTTGCGGAGGCTGCAACCAGGGCGCTGTTTGCGGCGACAATGCGGGAGATGGTGCAGTCGCATGGCGAGATCCCGGGCGGGCAAATGTGCGTCGTCGGCATGGGGCGCCTGGGTGGTCGCGAGATGACGGCCACGTCCGACCTCGACCTGATCTTCGTCTACCGGCACGAGGACGGCGTTGCGTCGTCAACCGGAGAGCGGTCACTGAGTGCAAGCGTGTATTTTGCTCGTGCAGCCCAGCGTCTGATCACGGCCCTGACCGTGATGACCGGCGAGGGCGGACTGTACGAAGTGGACATGCGCCTTCGACCCTCCGGCAACAAAGGCCCGGTGGCGGTCAGCTACGAGACCTTCAGGAACTACCAGATGAACGAGGCCTGGACATGGGAGCGTCTGGCCCTGACCAGGGCGCGGGTCATCGCCGGCGCACCGGAAATCAGGCATGCCGTGTCGGACGCCATCCATGAGGCGCTGACGGCGGCGCGGGACCGGGACAAGGTTCTGGCCGATGTCTGTGACATGAGGGGAAGGCTGGACCGGGAGCGTCCTGGCAAGAGCGTCTGGGACCTGAAGGAAGCAAAGGGCGGACTGTTTGACGTGGAGTTCATTGCACAGGGGCTTCAGCTCGTGTCCGCGCCAGGGTGTCCGGAAGTGCTGAGGACGAACACGCTGGATGCCATTGAAAGCCTTGAGCGCGCGGTGGTCATCGTCGCCGAAGATGCACGCGTGTTGCGCGAGTCCCTGGATCTCTACCAGCAGGTCATGCAGATCCTGAGGCTCACCGTCGGGGAAGTGTTTGCGCCCGAAGAGTCCTCCGTCTCGCTTCGTCAGCTTGTGGCGGGGATTGCGGGCGTCGACAGTTTCGAGGCGGTCGAGCGGGCATTGGGAGAACGCGAGCGCGCGGTGCGCGCCGTATTCACTAAGGTGCTTGGATCGCCTGCCGCTTCATGAGAGTGCGGAGAGAACCTGGGCTGCGAATTCCGACAGTGTATCGTCGCGCGCGCCCATGATGATGACACGGTCTCCTGGCCGGGCTTCCCTGCCTATGATCGCAACGCAATCTGCCCTGTGTTCCTCGTAGATCGCGTTCCGGTTGAGCGCGGCAACGCCGCGTATGATGTCCTGGCTGGAGACTTCCCGGTTCGTCGTGCCGCCATAGTAGGCGGGCTCGGGCATGATGAGAATGTCTTCCTGCTTCAGGTTGGCGGCAAACGCGTCAATGAGATCGTTCCCCATGAGTTTCAGCGGCCCATAGCCGTGCGGCTGGAAAAGAACGATCAGCCGCCCGGGAAAGGCATGCAGCGTCGCGAGGGTCGCGGCGATCTTGTCGGGATTGTGCCCGAAGTCGTCGATCACGGTTATGCCCTTTGCGCTTCCCACGACGTCGAAGCGCCTGCGAATGCCGGTGAAAGACGAAAGCGCCGCGCACGCATCCTTGGCTGAGACACCGGCTGCCACGGCGGCAGCCACTGCTGCCGTTGCGTTGGCGACATTGTGCAGCCCTGGCAGGTGCAACTCGCAGGAATGGTCTTGGCCCTTGTGCCGGTCGTGGATCCTGAACCGTGTCGAGAACTGCGCGAGTTCGATGGAGTGGGCCCTGAAATCCGCGTCCGAGGCGCCGATGCCGAAGCTGATTGAGGCGCGTGCCGACGGCGCGAGGGATATGGTATCTTCGTCGTCCGCGTTGAGGACAGCGACGTTTGAGCTGGCCACAAAGCTCCCGAACAGCTTGCGCAGCTCTTCCAGCGGCTTGTGGTCCAGCGAAATGTTGGTCACGACACCGACCGTGGGGCGGTACAGAACGATCGAGCCATCGCTCTCATCGACTTCGCTCACGAACACCTTGCCGGAGCCCGTGGTGGCGCTGGCGAACGGATTGCGGGCATCCGCGAAGTTCTTCATCACGGCGCCATTCATGATGGTCGGAGATCGCCCCGCGTGGTGCAGGATCCATCCCACCATGCCGGTTGTCGTCGATTTACCGCTCGTGCCTCCCACCGCGATGGAAACGGGTGTTGCGTTGAAGAGTTCTGCCAGAAGTGTTGCGCGACGGGCTTCCGTGAGGCCGAGGCTCCTGGCGGCCCTGACATCCGGAATGGTGTCCTCGACCGCGGCGGACGTCACCAGGATCTGATCCTTCCGGGTTATGCCGGAGCCGTCCTGCGGGAAAAGGGAAACGCCGCGGGCCTTCAGGTACTCAAACTTGCTGCCGAGCCGGCCCTGGTCCAGGGCCCGGTCTGACCCCGCAACTTCGTAACCAAGTCCGCGCATGATCAGGGCCAGCGGCAACATTCCGCTACCGCCAATACCGCAGAAGAAATAGTGTGCAGATCGATTCAAGAGCATGACGGTTCATCGCACAGGGTGAGGCTGTCCTGCAAATGCTTGCGGTGACGGGAATGGTCGTTCGGATAGGAATAGTTGCGCCCGCGTGCCGGATGGATGAGGCCGCCGCAGAGCGGGTGCGGGCACTCGTCGAGCGCGATTATCGGGGAAAGGCCGAGGTCCTGTTCCACCCGCAGTGCTTCCTTCGCAGCGGACATTTTGCGGGGCAGGACGAGGAACGCGCTGCCGCACTGGTGGAATACGCAAACGACGACACGTTATCGGTGGTTTGGTTTGCGCGCGGTGGCTATGGCTCCTTCCGGATACTGGATCTTGCCTTGCCGAGGCTCAAGCAACCCGCACACCGGAAGACCTATCTGGGCTACAGCGACCTCGGAAGCCTCTTGGGTGCGCTGTACGCCAGGCGGGTTGGGCGCAGCGTGCATGGTCCCATGCCCGCCGACATTCTGCGCCCTGATGGAGAGCAGGCGGTTCTTCGCGCGCTTGATTTCCTGACCGGCTCATCTGTCGTGCATTGCGAGCCAAGCCTGGCCGCGGGATCAAAGGTAGCGGCCTTCAATCTCACCATCCTGTCCCGCCTGATCGGAACTGCGCACTTTCCGGACCTTGCAGGCCACGTGCTGATGCTCGAGGAAGTGTCGGAGTACATGTACAACATCGACCGCACCATGGCGCATCTCGTGTCTTACCCGCCGTTACGTGATGTTGCCGGCATACGCCTTGGTCGCTGCAGCCTTATTCCGCCGAACGAACCGGAATTCGGGAAGAGCGAGGTTGAGGTGGTCAGCCACTGGTGCCAACGCGCCGGCATTCCCTTCCTGGGGCGCGCCGATATCGGGCATGACGTGCAGAACAAGATCGTGCCGTTCGGCGACGTTGCCGTGTCCTGAGCGTTCAGTTCCTGAGCACGATCAACGACGACTGGTTCCACGCCACGTAGACTGGCTTCGAAATGTCGATGGTTTCGGCATGATCGGCATTCTGGGCTGCGACATAGAGAGGTGCGGCCCGGCCCTTGATGTGGACATGGTAATGACTGCGATCGCCAAGATAGGCGCTGGCCTTGATCGAGCCTTCGACAAACATTCCCTCAGAAGGCTTGCTTGCTGTCAGGTGCAGGTTCTCGGGGCGGACTGCAACGACGACCTTGTCTCCGGCCTTGACGTCGGGAATTGCAGAAGCCTTCACTTGACCGAGCGGGCCTGCATCAAGCGTGAGATCGCTGCCTGACACGGCCTTCACGGTCGCGTCGGCGAGGTTGATCGAGCCAATGAACGTGGCGACTTCCACGTTCAATGGCTGCTCGTAGAGCTCCCGGGGTGGTGCGATCTGCAGAACCTTGCCCTTGCCCATGACGGCGATGCGATCAGACATGGAGAGAGCTTCTTCCTGGTCGTGCGTCACGAACACGAAGGTGATGCCGACGCTCTTCTGGAGCTGACGCAATTCGATCTGCATTTCCTCGCGCAGCTTCTTGTCGAGCGCGCCAAGAGGTTCGTCCAGCAAGAGTACTTTCGGGCGTTTCACGAGTGCACGGGCTAGCGCCACGCGCTGGCGCTGTCCGCCGGAGAGCTGGTCGCCCCGCCGGGAGCCGAAGCCTTCCAGCTTGATCATTGCCAGCGCCTCATTCACGCGCCGACGCTTCTCGCTGCCGGAAATCCGTGCCTTGCGCAGGCCATAGGCAATGTTGTCGTAGACGTTCAGGTGCGGAAAGATTGCATAGGACTGAAAGACCATGTTGGTCGGGCGACGATAGGACGGAATGAGCGACGACGGCTGGTCGTCGATGAAGATCTCGCCCTCGGTCGGAAACTCGAACCCGGCAATCATGCGCAGCAGGGTGGTCTTGCCGCAGCCGGATGGACCGAGAAGCGAGAAAAACTCACCCCGCTCGATGCTGAAGTTCGCGCAGTCCACGGCTTTCGTGCCGCCGGCAAACTGCTTCGTCACGTCTTCGATGCGGATAATGTGGTCAGCCATGACGAAGGTCTCTCATGCTACGCCTAACTTTTGGTCGTTGGTTCCAAGCTGGCGTACCCATTCGGCAATGACGACCAGGATGCAGGATGCCAGGAGAATGATCGCGCCCATCGCAAGGACACTGGGAAGCTTGTTCGGAAAGCGCAACTGGCTCCAGATGTAGACAGGAAGAGTCGGCTGCTGGTTGGTCAGGAAGAAGGAAAGCAGGAACTCATCGAAGGACACGATGAAGGTCAGAAGGATGCTTGAGATGATGCCGGGCGCAGCCAAGGGGAATGTCACGCGCCAGAAGGTCATCCAAGGTGTTTCCCCAAGGTCCATGGAGGCTTCTTCCAAGCTGCGGTCAAAGCCATCGAGACGCGAGGAGAGAACAGCCATGGCGAAGGGCGTGCAAAGCATCACGTGCCCGACGATGACGGACGGCAGACCCAGTTCTATCCCCAGCGCATTGAGAAGGATAAGCAGCGAGATGCCGAGGATGATTTCCGGAATGAACAGGGGCAGCATGATCAGTCCCGTAACGGCGGACTGTCCCGGCATCCTGTAGCGGGTGACGGCCTTTGCTCCAAACAGTCCGAGGATCGTCGAGACAACGGCGACGATGCCGCCGACCTGGAGGCTGGCGATCAGTGCATTGATCATGTCCTCGTCGGCGAAGGCCTGCTCGTACCACTTGGTGGTGAAACCTGTCAGCGGGAAGGCGACAAAGATGGAGTCGTTGAAGGAGAAGACCGGCAGGAAGAGGACGGGCCCGTAAAGAAAGATCAGGTAGGCAAACGCAAAGGCTGCCAGCAGCTTGCCCGGGTCGCCCATGCGGGCGGCTTGCTTGCGTTGGCTCATCGGATGGATCTCGCTGCGAGGCGCATGGCCATTGAGAACAGGATGACAAGGATCGCCACGCCGGCCATGGCTGACAGGGCCAGCGCCGAGCCGAGTGGCCAGTTGTTTATCTTCAGGAACTGCACCTGGATGATGTTGGCGATCATCTGTCCGGTGGGTCCGCCGACCATGGCCGGCGTCACGTAGTCACCGGTTGTGGGTACGAAGATCAGGACGGCGGCGCCGATGACGCCAGGAAGGGAAAGCGGAAACGTCACGCGCCAGAAGCGGGCCCAGGCGCCGTCTCCGAGGTCCGCGGCCGCTTCCAGCAGAGTGCGGTCGATCTTCTCGAGGGACACGTAGATCGGGAGAATGGCAAAGGCGGCATAGGCATGCGCGAGCGTCAGGATCACTGCGGTCTGGTTGTACAGCAGGAATTCAAGCGGCTGCTCGATGACGCCGAGGGTGGTCAGGCCGGAGTTGATCACTCCATTGTAGCCGAGGATGACCTTCCACGCGAACACGCGAAGCAGGTAGCTGGTCCAGAAGGGAATGGTCAGAAGGATCAGCCAGACAAACTTGTACTTCTTGACGCCGAAGGCAACGTAATAGGCCATGGGGTAGGCGAGCCCCACCGTCACCAGCGTCACGAGACCGGATGTCTGGACCGAGCGCCAGAAAATGTCGATGTAGCTCTGCTTGGCCGCGACTTCCCGATAACGGTCAAGGGTCGGTGTCTGGTCCAGCGTCAGCCCGGTCTGCGTCCAGAATGAGTAGATGACAAGGAGGATCAGCGGGGCGGCCAGCAGAACCACCATCGTGATGAGAACGGGCGAGAGCAGGGCATAGCCCTTGGCGGCGTCGGACCTCAGGTAGAAGGCCCGCAGGCGATCCATGAACCCCGGGCTTTCGTCGCTCATGGCGGTGTTTGCGGACAATGCCTTCCCCGTCAGCTAATCGGTCCAAGCAACAGAAAGCCATCTTCCGGCAAAGAAAACCCTACCGCAACCCGCCTTTGGGGGATGGGTAAAGAAGCGTTGCATTTCGGTCCCTCAGAGGGTGTCTCTGGTCCCTGATGGCTTGGTTTGCCGCCAATTGAGGATCGGCGGCCGCCATGACCTACCTCTCGCTTCCGCCCCTAAATGGCGAAAGCCACCTCGCGCAGGGCGGCAAGGTGGCTTTCCGGTCTGCTTCGGTTCGGCTCAAGCCCTGGCGAGTCGCTCGATCCAGGCGGGCAGGGCGAAGGCGGCCTTGTGGACTGCCGGCGTGTAGTAGTCGGTCCGGATCCGTGACGCCTGGAAAGAGGTTTCGAGGCCGGACCACTTGGCGGGGTCACCGAGAACCCCGTCATTGGAAACCCAGGTCAGGGCCATGAAGCCGCCGATGTAGCTCGGCACCACGGCAAGGTAAACGCCACAGTACCGGAATGTCTTCTGCATCTGGCGCAGCGTGTCCGTGAGTTCTTCGGGCTGGAAGAACGGCACGCCGTTCTGGAAGACGGCGAAGCCTCCGGGCGCGAGCGCATCGCGAACCCGTTCGTAGAAGGTGTCGCCAAAGAGGACTTCGGCGGGGCCCACCGGATCCGGCCTGTCGGCGATGATCAGGTCGAAGCGCTTCTGGTTGGCCTTGTCCGAGAGAAAAACAAATGCATCCTCGATCTGAACCTTCAGGCGCGGGTCAGCGAATGCCGCGGCGTTCACCTCGGCCAGATGGCGCCGCGACAAATCGACCACCCTCTCGTCGATCTCGACATTGAAAACAGTCTTAATTCCGCGGTGCTTGAGGGCCTCTTCCGCGATCGCCATGTCACCGCCACCGGCAATCATCACCTCGCGCACGTTGCCGTGCTCGAGGATCGGAAGGTGGGTCAGCATCTCGGAGTAACCACACTCGTCGCGTGTCGTCAGCTGCACGATGTCGTCGAGGACCAGTACCCGGCCATTGCGCTTGGAGTCGAAGATGCGGATGTTCTGGAATCGGCTTTTTTCCTCGACAATCGGCGCGCCTTCGAGCTCGATCGTCTGGGAGTAGCCTGGATGGAGTTTCTCCAGAAAGGCGTTTGTCATTGGCGTCATCTCCTGCGTGGATTGTGCTGGTGGTGCAAGGCGGGCGAAGCGATTGCCGCCATTTCTCGCGCTCGACAGACTGACGCGCGGCGCGCTCGTATAAGTCTACCGACTCGGCTGCGCAATGCGATATTTCCGGGCTGCCTCGCCAGCCGGTGCCACTTCAAGAAAAACGGGGTGCCGGGTCCAAAAAAACTTGCACAGGGGGCTCGCGTACTTATATTCCCCCCCTCCCGCAGTTCAGGTCTGAATCACCTAGAGGCGGCTACGCAGTGCGAGTTCCGCACTACTTGGTCAGTTTTTAGAGCAACGCTCTTTTGTTGATATGGGCAAACCGAAATGGCTTTACCTGCACGCAAGAGAACGGCTGTCGAAGTAACGCAGTTCCCGCAGAACCGCGCCAGGCCGAAGTCCGTTACTGTTCCTAATCCCTCTGGGGAAGCGGATGAAGATCGCAAAGACTATTTTATCACCCGCAACGGCGTGACGTTTGCGGGCAGCCACCTCCACATTGACCTCTGGGGCGCCGAAGGCCTGGATGATGAATCCAGGATCGAGAAGGCCATGAAGGACAGCGTGACGGCTGCCGGAGCAACGTTGTTGCACATCCATCTGCACAAGTTTTCGCCCAATGGCGGCGTGTCGGGCGTGGCTGTCCTTTCGGAAAGCCACATCTCGGTCCACACCTGGCCGGAGAAGGGCTTCGCAGCATTTGACGTGTTCATGTGCGGCGCGGCCGAACCCCAAAAGGCGATTGCCGTGCTCGAAGCGGCTTTCAAGCCGACACGCGTCGTCGTGGGTGAGCACAAGCGCGGGATCGTCTGACGATCTGGCCCGCAAGCTGCACCGGATTAAAATTCCGCAAGAAGGCCGTCAGGTTCGCCCTGGCGGCCTTTTCTTCATGTCCCGGCATCCTCAAGGCCCGTTAAGCATCCGGAAGTCCGTTGCCAATCGGGCAGAATGCGCTTTACTCAGGGGCCCGCTGGCCCTCTGGCAGGCCTCTTGTCCCCGCAAGGTCGAAGACCATGGTTGTTGCCTCCAATGCGACCGATCGACTGGACGCCATCGTCATCGGCGCCAGCATCGAGGGCCTGTTCGCCGCGGCCAGCCTTGCAGCCATGGGTAAGCACGTCGCGATACTCGAGGCGCGCAGTTCCCTCGAGGACCTGCATGAAAGGGATGCGTGCCACGTTGATGTCGACGCGACCATGTCGCTCGACCTCGTATCCCACGGATTGAGGTTTGGAGCGCCACCGCCGGTCGTTGGAGTCTCGCAGGAGCGTTCCCTCGTCATCTGGCCGGACCTTGATGCGACTTCCGCCAGCATCGCCGCCGTGTCCGCGCGCGATGCGGATGCCTTTCCTGCCTTTGCCAGCCGGCTGCAACGCTTCTCTGTCGCCTCGCAAGGAGCTGCCCAGCCCTCGCTGGTGAACTGGCATCTTGCAGCGCCGTCGCGTGACGCCAGCAGCGCCGATTTCGCATACTTCAGGGGCGCGTCGGTTTCGCGCATCCTCGAAGAAGAGTTTTTGTCGCCGCTGCTGAGGGGGCTGCTGGCGCAGCTCTGCCTCGCTGGGTGCAGTGTGTCACCGTCTCTTCCCGGATCTGCAATGCTCATGCTGCGGCACAGCCTGCTGGCCCTGCTCGGAAGGGAAAGAGGTTGCCGTTACGTGGCGGGTGGAACGCGCGCCGTGGCAGACGCGCTGCTGGCTTCCCTGAAACTCTACAACACCGCTGACGTCCATACCGGTGCGGTGGTGCGTGAAGTGCTGATGGAAAGGGACGCGGTCGTGGGCGTTGCGTTGGCTGATGGCTCGATTGCAAAGGCGCCGCACGTGATCTTGGCGTCGGCTGCAGAGGAAACGCGTGGCCTCCTGCGGAAGCTGCCCGCTTCCGATGTGTCAGGCGGGGGGGCTGCAAACCAGGGGCGCGTTCGATATCTCGTGAGGACGCCGCCTGCCGTGAAGGGCGTATCGGCGGCGCTTGTTACTTCAGGGGCTGCCATTTTCCTCAATCCCGGCATCGAACGGCTGGTCCGCGCGCATGGAGCGCTCCAGTCCCGGAAGCTGATACAGGACTATTGCATCCAGTTGCAGGTTTGCGCGAAGCCCTCGACGGAAGGCAATGTCGTCTGGACGGTGATCGTCGACGTCCCGTTCGTGCCTGCGGAAACGGATGAGGGTCCCTGGAACGGCAATCGGCGCGAGCGGTTCGTGAGTGCCGTGACCAAGACCATCGAAGCATGGGCGCCCGGTTTCGAACTTTCTATTGAAGGCGCCGAGCTGCTGCAGCCTGCCGAGGCGCGCTCTTTCATGGAAGACGGAACGACCTTGCCCGGGCAGGCGACGCCGCTGGCCTCCTCTCGCGGTCTTGCGCGGCTGCAGGAGGAAGAACTTTCCAAGGTCGGGAAAGGGTTATGGATCGTCGGGGAGAGCCTGTCGAGCGGAGCGGGACGTGCGGCACAGGCCATTGCGCGCGCGCTGTCGCCTTCTCCGCGCGGAAGGGTGGTGACGGATGCCTAGCGCGGCGCCAGGGCAGGAATTCGATGCCATCGTGATCGGCGGCGGCGTCAATGGACTGGTCTGCGGCATCCTCCTGGCGCAAGCCAAGCGCCGGGTCATTCTGCTGGAGGCGCAGGACCGTGTCGGGGGCATGTGCCGTACCACGGAGATCGCGCCGGGCTATCGGGTTTCGACGGTCGCCCATCTCGTCGGACCGCTTGATGCCGACGTGCTCAAGTCCCTCAAGCTTCTGAAACTCGGCCTGCAGTTCACGGCCCGGCAAACAGGAGCGGTCGCACTGGCTGCCGACGGACGGCACATCGTCATCGGGGAGGACCTGAGGCACACGGCGCAGTCGCTGCAAGTGCATTCCCAAGCGGATGCCAAGGCCTGGGCGTCCTACGAAACCCGCATGCGGAAGGCCGCGCAGTCCCTCCAAGCGTGGACACATCAGGTGCCATCGTTTCACGGAGGGACCGAAGGTGGACGGGGGGGGCTTTTTGGTGGACGCTCGGGCGGTCGCGCTTCATCAATGCTGGAGGCGGACGTTGCCGCCCAGATGGACCTTCCGATCGCGAACGTGCTCGACCAGATCTTCGACACGACATTGCTGAAAGGAGCGCTTGCGCTTGATGCGCTGCTTGGCAATGCCATGCCTCCGTCTGCGGGGGGAACGGCTCTCCTGCCGGCATTGAAGCGCTCCCTCGAACCACAGAATGCGAACGGCATTGTGCATCCGCTTGGCGGTGCGGGCGCCCTGGTGACGGCCTTGTCCAAGGCGGCGGAGTTGGCGGGCCTGCGGATCAAGACAGGCGCCAAGGCGGTGCAGTTCCTGTTTGAAGGTGGCCGTATCGCGGGGGTGCAGCTGGCGTCGGGGGAGTCCGTCTACGCCCCGCATGTCATTTCAAGCCTGAACCCGAAGACGACCTGGTTGCGCATGGGTGCCGAGCGGGACCTTCCGCTGGGCTACAAGCGACAGCTCTCGGGCTACCGATGCGAAGGAGCCGTTGCCAAGGTCAATCTGGCGCTCAGCGGGTTGCCGACGTTCAAGGGCCTAGACAAGCGCCACCTGAAGGACCGGCTTCTCATCTGTTCTTCGCTGTCCGAACTTGAGCGGAGCTTCGCCGCGTTTGAGCAGGGCCTCTTTTCATCCGACATCGCCCTTGAGGTGACCATTCCGAGCGTCCATGACGCAAGCCTCGTCAGGCCCGGTGGCCATGTCATGTCGATCAACGCCACATACGTACCGCAGCGACTTGCCAGCGGGTCGTGGGAGCAGGCGCGCGCCGAACTTGTTGCGATCGTCGGGGCGAAGCTGCGCCAGTTTGCGCCCGACCTGCCTGATCTCGTGGTGGCTGCGGACGTCTACACGCCTGAGGACCTGTCCGAAATTGGAGGTGGGGCCGGGTGTCATTGGCATGGCGGAGACCTTTCGCCGGACCAGCTCGGGGTACTGCGTCCCGCGCTCAATCCGGTCCGGCAGCCGACGCCGGTGCCGGGCCTTTATCTTTGCGGCGCGGGCACGCACCCGATGGGTGGTGTGACGGGCACCAATGGAAGACTTGCGGCCGAAGCCGTGCTGTCCGTCATGTCGGGGGGCGCATGAGCGAGTACTCGTCCAGGGCCCTTCAGCCGACACCTCTTCATGCGCGCACGGCAGAACTCTGTTCGACAAACCAGTGGGTGCGCGCCGGAGGCTTCACGCTTCCGGCTGTCTTCACCAGCGTGCGGGAAGAGCACGAAGCGCTGGCATCCCGTGTTGGCCTGTGTGACCTGTCCGCCCGCCAGTGCTGGAGTTTCGAAGGGCCTGATGCCGGAGCATTGCTGAGCTTCACGACGACACACGACGTTGCGGGCATCGAGCCTGGCCAGACCGCGCGTGTGCTCTGGTGTGATGACCTGGGCCATGTGCGCGGTGAGGGCGTTGCAGCGCGCTTCGAGGCGAACCGCTTTGAGGTCAGCTCGACAGTCCGGGACCTTGCATGGTTCGTTGATGCCGCGCGGGGATTTGACGTTCGCGTCGTCGACGTAACCGGTCAGCGCGCGGGCATCGGGGTGAAGGGGCCGGCGGCCGAACTCCTGCTACAGTCAGCCGGCTTCATCGGCGGCGGGAAGGTGAAGGCGGATGCGGCGCCCGTGCCGGCGTCCGCGGCGTGGCGGCAGTCGCAGGTATCACTGGTCCGCGAGGCGGGCGGCACGGGCTTCGAACTCTGGGCCCATGCCGACGATGCGATCGTCATCTGGGACAGGGTCATGCGGGTCGGTGCCGGCTTTGGTGTCTGTGCCATTGGCGCGGTCGTTCTGGAGAGTGTTCGCCTTGAGGCCGCTCAGCCACTTGCCGGTATCGACTGGGTGCCCGCGCAACTTTGCCTGCGCGACGCGGACCTGCGAATCCCGCAGGATCTCGGACTTTCCACCGATGGCCTGTTGAGGCGCTTCAATGGAGCCGGCGCGCTCACGGGCCGTCGCAGTTCCGGGCGCCTCGTTCAGGTTATGAGCACCGGTGATCTCACCAAGGGGGACCTTCTGGCAAAGGGCGGCGTCGCTGGCCAGGTTACCTCCTGCGCCTTTTCCCATGCGACCGGGCGTGCCGTCGGCATTGCGTGGGTGAAGGACGAGTATGCCGCGCCCGGCACCAGGCTGGCGCTGGCCGGAACGGCTGCCTCGCTCGACATTCGCGTGGGTCGCCACTGCTACGGCTGATGTCGCACGTCAGGATATGGTGGCCTGGGAGAAGTCGCTGATGACAGGCGTGCCAGGTTCCAGCCCCTGCACGGGGTTCGCTGGCGTGCGGTTCACGCATGTTGCCGCGAAGCCTGCAGCCCTGGCTGCAGTCACCTCGGACACAGCGTCTGAAAAGAACGTGATGTCATGCGGCGGCAGGCCGATGTGCTCCGCGATCTTGACGTAGGATGCGGCTTCCGCCTTTGGGCCTGTGGTCGTGTCAAAGTAGTCCTCGATGAGGCCCGTGAGGTTTCCGGCCACGGAGTAGGCCATATAGAGCTTCTGCGCGTCGATTGAACCCGATGAATAAATGAACAGGCGCTTGCCGGAGCGGGCGAGGTTGCGGATCAGGGTGACAGCATCATCGTACAGATGGGCTTTCAGAACCCCGGTCTCGTAGCCCTCCCGCCAGATCAGCCCCTGCAAGGTTTTCAACGGCGTGATCTTGCGGTCTTCGTCAATCCAGGCCGCAAACTGTGCGGTGGCCTGTGCGGGCGTCGCAAGCGCCTGCCCCGAAGCCTGCCGGGCTGCCTCCACGATCGGCCTGATCTGTCCACTGTCCCAATTGGATTTGAGATGGTCCAGCAGACGCTCCCGCGCATACGGGAACAGCACATTGCGCACGAAGGTGATGTCGCCAATCGTGCCCTCGATATCGAATACGACGGCCCTGGTCACGCGGCGTACTTCGGGATCGTGTCGGCAATGCGGTCGCCCGTGAATTCCGCAACCCAGCCGTCCGGTGTCGTGAACAGGCGGATGGCCGCAAAGAGCGGACGAGGTCCCATGTCAAACCAGTGCCGCGTGTGCTTGGGAACAGACAGCAGGTCGCCGGCCGTGCACACGACCTTCAGAACGTGCTGGTTGTTGCGAAGGTAGAAGGCACCGGCACCCTCAACAAAGAACCTGACCTCATCGTCGGCGTGCGTGTGCTCCGAGAGGAACTTGTTCCTCATGGCGTCGCGATCGGGATGTTCCGGATGGATGCGGACGACATCCACGGACTGGTAGCCGCCGATCTTCCGGAGGCGGTCGATGTCCGCCGCATAGGCCTCGAGGACCTCTGCCTGGCCTGCGCCAGGGGGCAGCGGGCGGTTGGCCTGCCATCGCTCGAACCGTACATCGAACGGAACGAGGGCCTTGAGGATCTCGCGTTCGTCCGTCGTCTCCGAAACGGGCTGTCCGCCCTTCGCAAGGTCAAACACCGTGAGCGTTGTCATGCCGGTATTCCTTTCAGTTTCAGGCTGAGCGCAAAAAGATAGTCAAACGCGTCCAGATGTCGAAGCGTTTCCTGCGTCGTCCGGCCCCAGGCATAGAGGCCGTGTCCCTTGAGCAGGAAGCCCCAGCACCGGGGGCCCGATTTCAGGCGGGGTTCCACGCGGCGGGACAGTGATTCCATGTCCTGGTCATTGTCGAACACGGGTATGTCCATGAACGATTCGTGTGTCGCGTAGCCATGGAAGGCTTTCAGCATTTCCAGCCCTTCCAGCCGAACCCTGCCGTCTTCGACAAGTGCCATCGACGCCAGGACTGCCGGAAGGGCATGAACGTGGGATACGGCGCCGACATCGGGAAGGGCCCGGTAGATCATGTAGTGCAGAGGGGCCTCGGCCGATTCGCGCGGGTGCCTTCCGCCGTTGATCGCGCAGCGGATCACACCGTCGGGCGTCAGGGCGCCCTTGTCGCCGCCGGACGCCGTCACCGCGCAGGACGCATCATCGATCCTGACGGAAAAGTTGCCGCTCGTGGACGGTACCCAGTTCCGGGCGCCGGCATGGTGGGCAAGTCTGATGACGTCTTTGACGATGGCGTCGGGGACGCCTGGATCCTGGTTCATGGGCTCCTCTGTCGGCCTGAGGGGCTTTCATATGGGGATTTCTTGTGCGGTTACAGCCCCCAGCGCAGGGGCACAAAAAAGCCCCCGGGACGTAACGCCCCGGAGGCCATTGTTCAACTGGCGATGGCGATCAGCCGCCGCCGCGAATTTCGGTCCAGAACTTCACGATCTCTTCCTTGTTCTTGAGGCGAACCTGGAAGGTGCCGGAGCTGAGGAAGCCCTCGACATCGCGCGAGAAGTTGATGGCCTTGAGCTGCTCGTCGGTGTAGTCCGCGAAGATCGTGGTGTTCGCCGGGCCATTGTTCAGCTGGTCAAGCTGGTACTTCATGGCCTGGGGCGAGATCCCGCTGTCGATGAGGGCGTAGGCCTTCTCGAGGTTCTTTGACTCGGCATGGAGCACCATGCCGCAGACATACGTGAACATGCCGCCTGGCGGGTTCATGTAAGCCACGGGCTTGCCTTCCCGCTTCAGGGCTGCGTGGGTCTGGTTCCAGGTAATCGCTGCCACGACTTCGCCGGAAGCCAGGCCCTGCGAGAGCGAGGTTTCGTCAGACGAAATGAAGCGTGCGGCGGCCACGAACTCGCGCAGCTTGCCCTGCAGCGTTTCCCACTCCTGCGGGGTCATGTTGTAGACGTCGATTCCCCAGGTCTTGCCGATGAGGGTCACCGTGTCGTCCACACCGTCGAGACCGGCAACCTTGCCCTTGTACTTCGGGTCAAAGAGAATCTTCCAGCTCTCCTTGCCGACGTACTCGGGAGCGAGGTCCGTGCGGTAGGTGACCGAGGTGTTCGCCCAGTACTGCGGGATGAACCAGGCTTCGGTTTCCGACTTCATCATGCCCGGAATCTTCTTGAGCACGTCCGGAATGTCTTTCCAGTACTTCAGCTTCGTGACGTCGATCGGCTGAAGGAGACCGGCTTCCTGCCAGCGACCAAACTCGTAGGAGCAGGGCGCCATCACGTCCGGCTTGTAGCCTGTGCGCATCTTGGCGAACGCTTCGTCCTCGTCGGCCCAGATCGCCGTGCGCGGCTCCACGCCATACTTTTCCTTGTATTCGGCAAGGAACGGCGGATCGGCCCAGTTTTCCCAGGTGAAGAGAAGGGGTTCATTCTCGCTGGTTGCGGGCGTGGCAGCCGTTGTGGCCGCCGGATCGGTACCACCAGCTTCAGGCTTCTTCATCTGCGTGTAGTAGTAAATGCCGCCGCCGACGATCACGATCGCGAGCAGGGCAAGCAAGGAACGGTTCATGCTGGCTCTCCGTCTGCTGACTTAGGCTTGACCCAGAATAGTACTGTAAGAGCACAAAAAAAACATGCGGCCCGCATTGAGCGGACCGCATGCACAGTCACTTTACGTGTCTGTTCAACCAGCTTACTGAGCCGGCGGAGCTGCCGGAGCTTCAGCCGGAGCGGCTTCTGCCGGAGCAGCGCCTTCAGCCGGAGCGGCTTCTGCCGGAGCGGCTTCTGCCGGAGCGCCTTCAGCCGGAGCGGCTTCAGCCGGAGCGGCTTCGCCTTCAGCCGGAGCAGCTTCAGCCGGAGCGGCTTCAGCCGGAGCGGCTTCCGTCGCCGTGGCGTCGGTGGCTTCACCTTCGGCCTTCGGCTTGTTCAGGTACCAGTAAGCAGCGACCGCCAGGATGACGACCGCGATAAAGAGAAACAAACCAGTTCTATTCATTACTTCTCTCCATAAATGGCCGTCATGGTGGCCATGTGTCCCCTCGTCGCGCGCCGGTCAACGTGCTCTGTGACTATCCATTAAAAATGGCAGCCGAGGCCGCCATACAGATAGGCACTGACCGCACGTCCTAGCGCGACTTATGACGAACATTAGTCAGTTCCGAATTCACCAACAAGCGTAGCGAAGGTCGCAGTTGTCGGGCTTTCTGCCGCACCCGTAGCGGCTTGCAGGGCCCGGAATCTGGCGGATGCCTGAAGCCTGGGGCTGCATTGTGCATTGCACACTTCTGACTGCGTGCCTGTTTCGCGTGGCAAGCGAGTCCCGGGGCGGACAAAACCCGCTGCCGGTGCAGTCGGCCTCATCCCCTTGCAACTGCCGGGTTGTTCGAGATGAAGGTCATGTAGGGAAGGCGGCTTACGGCCTGGATGGTCACGAACGCCGAAACGCAGGCCGCGACAACGCAGGCCACGAAATAGCCATAGCCATACCAGACCATTCCCAGCTCGAGCGTTCCGGCTGTCGCGAGGGCATTGCTCGCGAAAAACAGCACATGGATCATCAGCACGTGTCGCCTAAGGTCGAAGTAGGCGAGGATGATCGTCAGGAAGAGAAAGATCGCGTGAAACGCCGAACCCAGTACGCCAAGCCGGAACATGCCCAGCTGCGTGGCGTGCAGGTCCAGGAGGCTCAGCAATGTCGGGCTCAGGGCGATGACCACGAGCGCCAGAGTCAGCTGCAATGCACCGAGGGTCGTCGCGGAGCGTGAAAGTGTCGAGAGTATTTCTCCATGGGCCGCATTGATGCGGGACAGTGTGCCGTGCCGTTCGATGGTGCGGTAAAAGCTTCGGTAGGCGACGAAGAACCGTGTTTCCACGGCGTAAACGAAGAGTGCGATTGCCGGCACCATCGTCAGCTGCGCCGCAAACATTGCGCCGTCATAGGCGGGATAGGAAACCAGGTTCGATCCTGGACGGACAGCTTCGGGCGCGGCCCACATGATCCATTTGTCGACCCAGATGCCGGCGTTGTAGACGAGCCCCGAGAGGGCGATCTCCGGGTACTTTCGGAAGTAGCCCAGCAATGCGCCAAAGTCCGACGCGGGGGTCGGGTACTCTGCAAAGATGCGCGCAAGCAGGACAAACAGGGTCAGGGCAAGGCCAGCCGAAAAGCCTCCCAGCAGACCGGGTGCGCCATAGCCCGAAAACCCGAGTGCCAGGGCAAATGACAGGATGAGCCCCGCTGCGAAAGCAACCGTCACCGTGATGTAGTCCTTGAGTGCGGAAAGGAACACCGCGACGACCCAGAGGCATGCGACGATCAGGTAGCTCGCAATGGCGATGAGCCTCAGTTCCTCCGACAGGTTCGCGACATAGCCGTACAGCACCAGTGCCACGGGAGCCTGCACTGCCAGAGTAGCTGCCAGTGCCGCAAACAGCGCGCCAGGAGCCTTGGACATGTCTCGCGCATAGAGACCATCGGCCAGAAAGCGGGTGGTTATCACCGCAATCGGTCCGGAGAGGACGAGGGAGATCGAAAAATTGTAGATGATGATGATGCGCATCTCGGCGAGAGCGGTCAGTCCGGTGTTGCTGACCGTCGCCATGTTGATGCCGGCAACGCTCAAGACCGTGAACAGCCATGGCCCCACCGCAATGATCGCCGAAATCGCGAAAGCGGCGAACCCGGCGCTCAACGTATCCCGGCGTGACAGTGCCTGCAGGGCAAAACCTATTCCGGCCATCAGGCAGCCTCCTGGCCGGCACTCGCGCGAAAGGCGTCTTCGTACAGCCTGCGGTAATGACGATCGATCACGAGCTTGTTGTAGTAGGCATCCACCCGGCGCTTCATGGTGGCGCCTGCGGCGAGCAGACGATCTCGGTCCGACAGGAGGGTGATCATGGCGGCTGCGATTTCCGTCGGATTGGCCAATGGCGTGATGATGCCGCCTTCACCCAACGCGGGTGCCTCGTCCTGCGTCCCGAGCAGCAGTTCGCGGCAGCATCCTACGTCCGTCGAGACCGAAGGGACACCGGCTGCGCCCGCTTCCAGCACGACCAAGGGTTGGGCTTCGGACACGCTCGTCAGCACGTTCAGGTCGATGCGATGGAGGAACTCGTCGAGCTTCACCCTGCCCGTGAATGTGATGTTCCCTGCAAGTCCAAGCTGGGCCACCATCTGCCTGCATTCACGCGCGTACTCGGCGTCCTCGTCATCGGGGCCCAGGATCAGGGCGTCGACATCTGGAATGCTGTCCGCGAGAATCCGAACCGAGCGGATGTAGGTCTTGATGTCCTTGATGGGTACCACGCGGCCGATGAGCGCGACGCAGGGGCGGCGACGTTCGCTGGACTTGCGGATCTTCGAGAAGCGTTCGGCGTCGATGCCGTTCGGGATGATCGCCAGCTTGGACGGCGGCGCGCCGTCACGCTTCTGCATGTCCTGGTTCCCGCGATACAGGGTCGTGATGCGGAACGCGGCCTCGTAGGCGGTGCGGGAGTACGCTGCAAAGGCGCTGGTCCACAGGGCTTTCAGACCGCCCTGCTCGGATGAGTCGCCCAGGGACAACGCTCCCGGATCATGCAGCCACTCGGCCAGGGCGATCTCGATCCTTCGCTCGTTTGTGTAGATGCCGTGCTCCGTGATCAGCGAGGGCCTACCCGTTTCAATGCTCGCGCGAGCAGCGAGCAGCCCTGCGTAGCCCGTCGAAATCGCGTGATAGGCGCGGGCTTTCGGAAGGTCGGCGAGCAGAACGCTGTACAGGCCCGTTACCAGGGCCCTCCAGGTCCAGAAATAATCGAGGAATGAGGTCGTGTGAAAGCCCTGCTCATACATGGCCGTCAGCGTTTGCCAGGCCTCCTGAGAATTCAGCAGCGTCTCTTCGCCTGCCGCTCCCCTGACCGGCGCAAGAAGACCGTTCAGTGTTCGAAAGTCCTCGGCGCGTCCCCGCTCGAGATACCGGCTCAATGCGGGTGCCAGTTTCAGCGGCAGGGATGCTGATCCTGCAAACGATTTCTGTCCCCGTGGCAGTGCGCCAACGCGGATTGTCCGCCAGTCAACGACATTCGGCGGCAGTTCAAAGGCCTGACGCGCGGGAATGGTGGCCGCGGCGATCGACACGAGAGCAAACTTGAGGTCGGCGTGTGACCTGATGAGATCGTGCGTCCACGTGGATACCCCGCCGGAAATGTAGGGGTAGGTGCCTTCGAGCAGAAGGCAGACGTCTGCTTCAGGTGATGCGCCTCTTCTAGACCGCATGCGCGGCTCCCCTCTGCCAGAGCTGCGCCGCCGCCCTGAGCCTTGCCGCTTCCTGGCTTCCGGACCGTGTTGCCCGATGCCATCTCGACGCCATGGTGCGAATGTCGTCGTACATGCCCAGAGCCATCATGGCCTGAAGCTGCAGCGCACAGAGCGCTGGTGTCTCTCCCTGTTTCTCCATGCAGCGCCTGATCCTGTCCAGGGCTTCAGCCGGGTGGTGAGACTGCACAAGGAGCGATGCGGAGGCTGACAGTGCTTCGGCATTGCCGGGGTCCGCCTTCAGCACCGCGTCGAGTTCGCGAAGCGCTGCAGCCTGGGCTTCCTCGATCCGTTGCGCCTCCGCAATGCCGCTTTCGCTGAATTCGATCAGATGGCGCGCCAGAGCGAGATGGTCGTGGGCCGTGGCGCCCGCGCGTCGCGCCTTCTCCTGAAGTGCAAACGTCTTCTCGGCGAACCGGCCTTCGATGGACGCCGCAGCGGCGGCGGCCTGCACACGTACGGCCGGCACGGGGTCGGCCAGTGCCTGTTTCAGGGCCGGCGCAAAGGCGGGCGAGAATCTTCGCGCGATCAAGCCAAGCAGGGCCTGCTTCTGCTCAATGGTACCGGCGGCCATCGTGTCCCGGAAAGAGGAGATGCGAAGCGATGTCGTGACCGGATCCTCGCTGGTGTGAAGCAGGTCGAGGAAACCCTGGCGTGACTTGTCTTCGTCCTCGGGAAAGATGCTGGCGAACCAAGCGGTGAACGGCGTGGCGTAGGGACGGAAGCACATCTCGAAGATCGTGCAGATGAAAACGCCTGCCGATCCGGCAGGGCCCATGCTCGTGGCTGCGAATGCGAGCAGGATCGACTGGCGACGGGGTGTGCGTCCCTGCAGCGCGACCAGCAGGATTGCAGATACCGAACATCCAACATGTGCCAGCAGGTAGGCCGAGAGGGGAAGTCGGTCGGCAATGACGTAGGCCAGAACGAGGCCGCCGACCGCAAAGAGCGCCAGGCTTGCGATCATGTCCGCATGAAGCGGTTCGCGCGGTGTCATGCAATCGCTCCAGCCGTGGCCTGGATGACGGGCGTGGACGCGACCACGCTGATGCGTGCGTTGGCGTTTTCGGGGATCGAAACGGCGAGTGCGTTCCGGAGCTTGTCCCCCAGCTTGCGCGCTTCAGCGGGAGGACAGCAGGGTGCCAGAACCAGGTAATCCAGGCCCCGCGGGTCTCTCTCGCAGGCGATATCGGTCTGCCGGATGACACTTTGCAGCGTGTGGCGAACCGAGCGGATGACAAGTGCCTTCAGATCCGGGCTTGCCGTCTCCGGCATGTGGATGGCGACGTTGATGATGCCCAGGTCGAAGCGGGCGCGCTGCGCGAGTGCCTTCATGAACTGCGTGAGCGGATACTCCGCGGAGGAACCGAGAATGGATCCCGTTCCGATCAGGCTGCGATTTGCAGCATTCTCGAATGTGCGGGCCCGGGCGAAGGCCGTTCCGATCCATTGGCAGATAACGCGGAAACTCTCCACCGTGGTCATGTTGAACTCGATGGCGTCCATGCGCTCGATCTTGAGCATGCCGAGCGTTTCGCCTGTTTCCGCGGAACAGATCGGCCCGGCCAGAATGCCTTCGCCCGCAAGCGCTGCCTGGTCTGCGCGCGAGGCCACACACAGAAGGCGGCGGTTCACGATGACTTCGCGGAACAGCGCGCTCTGCGCGGGAAACACGCGTGTGAACCTGTCTTCCGGCATCCATCCTTCACTCATGACCGATTCAAGCTGCTGGCCATTGAGCAGGTAGAGCGAGAATTTCTTCGGGTTGATGCCGGCGCGAACGAGTTCCGAAATGCCGACGAGAACGTCTCCGGTTCCCAGCTGCTCAACTGCGCGCGACGCCTCATAAAGTGTTGCGACCGTGCGCAGTTGTCCGGCCACGCGTTCCTCGAGCGCGCGGTTCGCAGCCGTCAGGCGCTCGGCCATCGAAATAAGCCGTTCCTCCCGTTCCGCCGCTTCCGAGAGTGACGTCTCCAGTTCCTGCGCGCGCCTGTCTGCCTGGCTGCGCAGCTCGCCGACGCCAAGTGCGGCCGCCATCCACATGGCCGGGTTTACGGCAAGGTTCACGCTGTACGCGTATGGATCCTCGCCAAATCCGAGCGGGGGGAGGTTGCCGATCAGTAAGGCCGCAGAGGCGAGTATCGCTGCCACGACGCCTTCAAGTGCGCCATACTGTGCAGACACCAGCAGGATGACAATCCAGAATGGATGTGGTGACACGTCAAAGTAGCGATTGCCGGGGCCCGAAATCAGGTCGAGGATCACGATGGCCGCGAGCAGAAGGACGCTCTCGACGACGGCAGTCGTCCGCAAGCCCATGACAGTTGTTACCGGCGGCTGACGCTCACTCGCCATCTTCGGTTCCGCTTGCCGTTGCGAACAGCCGTGTCACCGTCAGGCCCGCGTGGAAGTAGTCTCCGCTTTCGCCGAGCCTGTCGGAAATCCCGCTGTAATAGGCGTTCAGGGATATCCGGAGATCCAGCACGGGCGTGTACGTCAGCTCTGCGCCAGCAACCAGTCCGTCCGTGCCTTCGTTGTCGCGTGCGTAGCCGGCGAATGCGGATGCAAACATCGTGTCCGCGAGTTGATCCGCGATGCGCAGGTCGGCGGTGTGAATGACCCGGTCTCCTGCAGGCAGCAGGGCGTAGAATCCGCCTCCGCCATCATCCAGCAGCGCGACGTCGTGCGAGTACTCTGCATCGAAGCCGTAGCCCAGCGTAACACGGGTTGGCGAGCCCAATGGCAGCGCCCACCGCAGTCCGGCTTCGACGGATGACGTGATGGCTGCCTCGTCCTGTCCGTAGAGTGCATATCTGCGGAGTGCCAACCCGAGGTTCAGGAACCAGGTGTCTTCGAACGACCGTGTCGCGGTCATGGCCATGAAGTCGAAGGTGCCGTTCCCCACGATGGTTTCAGGGTAATCCCAGGTGGGCTGGTTGTATCCGGCCGAAATCTCGACCGCCGAGGTGGCGTCGCGGTATCCGATGGCCGCGCCGACGCCGAGGTCATCTTCGGATGCATGCAGGCTCATCGCGGCGAGCCAGCGATTGGCAAGATCATAGGAGAGGCCGATCTCGCCAATGACTCTCGTGCCGGAGAATGGTTCAAGTGCTCCGTCTGCCGACTGCACCGCATTGTCCTCGAGTTCAACGTACTCGACCCGTCCGCGCAGAGACAGGCCGCGCGCGATCGGGGTTTCGCCGGCGAGCCATCCGCGAACCTGGCTGTCGGCCTTTTCGATTTCGCGGGTTTCGATGCCAGCTTCAAGGCGCGGGGCAACCTGGTTCAGCGCACCTTCCAGTCCCTGCCTGGCCGCGCGATCATCCGGGGACAGTTTCAGGGCCTGATCATACTTCTCCGCGGCAGCCCAGTAATTGTGATCTGCATAGTCGACAGAGGCCTCCATGCGCAGAAGGGCCGGGTCGTCCGGACGGCTCGTGCGCAGCGGGATGAGCAACTCGCGGGCGCCGGTCGTGTCTCCGGACAGGGTTCTGCGGCGAATCTCCAGTTCCGTGAACCTTGCACTGTCGGCCGCAGGTTTCCTGGGTGTGATCAGGAGCGCAAAGCCGGCGGGTTCTTCCACGAGTTCGAAGCTGGATGGCGCGCGCACGCGCAAGAGCATCGAGTCGTAACCCGTTGATGCGTCTCCGACAGAAGCCACCAGGCGATTGAGTTCGCGTGCGACCTTGTCGTCCACCGGCTCATTGAACCGGATCGAGACTTCCATGCCGTCAGCGGACGGCGTCAGTCCGGATGCCGTCAGGCCATGGAATGCCAGCTGTGCGCCGCCAGTGTCTTCCTTTACTGCAACAGTCTGTCGGGCTGGTGAGATGATGTTTTCTGCGACCGCGCCGGACGTGGACGCCGCGCACGCGCCCGCTCCCAGTGCCAACAACGTCGCAAGATTGGGCTGCATGACCCGACACCTCAGTACCAACAGGCACAGAGAGCCTGTTCGTGCCTAATGCCGGGTTAACGCTGGCTGTTTTGAGCCATGAAGCGGCTGACGCGCTCCATGTTTCCGGTGTCGAGCAGCAGCGAGGCGTAATCGGCCTTCAGGTCGCTATCAGCGCTCTTTTCAACGAGCGTTTCGGCCTCTTCAAACCTTGATAGCCGTACCAGCGCCAGCATCTCGAGGCGCTTGTGCCGTGGACGTTCCGCGCCCGATTTCGCCAGCAACGCAAGGCAATCAGGATAAGTCCGGAGCGCTTCGGATTTTTTCCTGTCCTGGTAGAACGACTCCGCCAGCAGGCAGGTCGCTTCGGTGCTTCGCGTTGCGGAAGATCTCGCGTCCCCGAGCAGGACGGCAGCGCGTGCGGGCTTGCCGGCATAGAGGGCTACGCGTCCCGCCGCGAGGGCCCATTTTCTGTCCCTGGACGCGGCCACTTCGTAAAGCGCAAGCGCTTCGGGCAGAAGTCCCAGCGATTCGCCAGTTTCTGCCAGCCTGGCGGCATCTGTCGCCGACAGCTTGCGTGCGATCTCTGTCCTCAGGAGCGCCTGCAGTTCGGCCTTGCGCCTGAGCTGTTCCAGGCAAGTTGCGAGGGCCAGCGTCACACTTTCATCGCCATCCGCGCGCCACCCTGCGGCCAAGGGCAAGGCTTCGTCTGCCGCATTCGCCTCGATCAGACGCGTCAGCCAGGCCGCCCTGTCGTGTTGCGCGGCGGTTCTCGCCCTTTGAACAATCCATTCGATGCCCTCTCGCGGCGGGCGGGGCCCCCAGAGGAACAGGACCTGCTCCACCTCCTTCGAGCGCGGGCCGGCGCCTTCAGCCTCCTGCACGAAGAGGTCCAGTGCGGCTTTCTTTCCCGCCACTTCGAGGATCTGGCTGGCGAGCTGTCCCCTGAATTCCGGGTCGAGATCGTTCCGCCGCGCGTAGGCTGTGAGGAAGTTTGCGCGTTCGGCTGAAGCTCCGAGCTTTCTCAACGCTTCGTCATAGGCAAAGAACCACTGGCGGTCTCCCGTGTCGGCCAGTTCCCTTATGTACGGCAGGGCTTCGCGCGTCACGCCGGCGGCAATCCACTCGTGCAGCAATGACTCGCGCAGGCGAGGCTCTTGGATGTTGGGCAAAGCTGATGCGATGAACGCGCCGAGATCCTGCTTTCGACCCAGTTTGCGTGCCAACTGAACATAGATGTAGGCAGCGTTCGCCGGATCCGCTTCCGCGGCCTCAAGCGCGTAGGGAAGGGCCATGCCGGGGTCGATCTTGCCAAGGAACTCAATCCGCGCGAGCCGGGCCGTTCCGGGTGACTTGTCGTTTTCGAGATCGTCCTGAACGATGCCGGCGACGTCTTCCGGGACGGCAGCCTCGATTGCCTTGAACCCATTCAGTTCGAAGACATAGGCCGTACGCTGCTGCAGTGTCGTTTCTCCACTGTCCAGTCGTTCAAGCAGGCGCCGCTGGAGTTCCTTGATCCTGTGACCGTTCCTCAGCACTTCGAAGGTCGCCATCTCCCTGGTCTCGGACCAGCCATCCAGGTCGTCGAGCAGTGCCAGTGCCTTGTCCGTTTGACCTGCAAGGCCAAGCGCGCGCGCATACAGGATGTCCGAGACTGTGCCTGGCCGCTGCTCGCGCAGCCTTGTCGCCATCGCAAGCGCAAGATCGGCGTCCCTGAGGACCAGCGCAATGGTCGTCGCCGGGGCAAGGTCATCCATTGCGACATTGTCAGGGCCGGGGGCGTACTTGCGGAAGAGCGTTCGTGCGCGGGCGGTGTCCCCTGTCTCTGCGAGCAGGCCCGAAACGGCGATGGCGGCAGGCACGTCCGTAACCAATGCGGTTGCCTGCGATGCGAGCACAAGGGCTTCCGGCTTTTTGCCCGTGGCCAGCAGTACGTTTGCGCGGATGAAAAGGGCTGGCGCCGTCCGGTCACCGTCATACCTGTCGGCAAGGGCCTGCAACGCACTGACGTTTCCGGCTTCCTTCAGTTTTGCCACGAACCAGGACTGCAACCAGAATGGCAGGTTGGCCGGCCCGCGTTCGAGGACATGTGTGAGGGCTTCGTCAGCCCGACCGGACAGCAGGGCTGTTTCGATGTAGACGTCGTCGCCGCGTGCGGGAAGGCGCCGGGCGTCGCGCAGCTTCCGAAGGCGATCAAAGGCCTGGACCGCCTGGCCGGACCTCGATTCCAGGCGTGCTGCGAGCACCACAGTCTCGGGATCCCCGGCCTCGAAAGCGCCGCTCGCCTTGACGGCTTCCATCGCAAGCCCGTCGAGGCGTTCGGCGGTCAACGAGACCGCGATGGGTTCCACATCGCGGAATGACTTCCTGCGGGCGAGCCACGGGATGACAACGGATTTCACGAGATCCGGCCGATCCTCGCCGGTCGCGAGGACTGTCATGGTCTGCGCGGTATCGACCGTGATGTCGTTAGGCCAGCGGCGGAAGGCGTTGAAGAGCATTTCGAGCGAGCGCTTCGGCTCGCGCGGCGACAGGAGATCGGCGAGCGTTATGAGGTCGTTCAGTTCCGCCGCATTTTTCTTCACGAGCGTTTCGAGCGTGCGGATCTGGTCGTCTTCGCGACCGGCTTGCTCGTAGAGCTTCTGCAGGGAGTGAAGGATGCCGGGCTCTTTCTTGAGATCCCAAAGTCGCTCGAGGGTCGCGATGTACCTGTTGCGCTGCTGGTCATCCCGGAAAATCTCGGCGAGCCGCGCCAGTGCGTGCGTGTCTGCGGGGCTTTTCGATATGTACTCGACGAGGATGTCTGCGGCCTTCGCGGGGTCACCCTCACGAACATGGAGTTCGGCCAAAGCGTTTGCCACTTCGCGGGAGCGGTCGCCATTCTTCCATCGGTCAGAAAAACTGTCGGCGGCGCGCGTGTAGTCCCGGTCGTGCAGGAACATGAAAGCCTGCTCGAGGCTGCTGGGAACGAGGGCTGCGCCCAGCGCGAGGGCTGCGGCCGGCACGAGGAGGAGGATCAACCAGCGTGTCACAGGATGGCAGGCCTCAGTTTCGATCTGGTCATGGTGATTGTGGTTCCGCCTTCGGCGCCGCGAGGCAGGATGAAGCGAATGCGCCCGTCGGCATCAGGCAGGCTCGACTGGACGACGTGACTTCCGGATCTGATTTCCCATCGCTCCTTTCCGCCGGATTGCGGCACGATCCATGTCATGTCCCCGGGCCCGAACCCCTGGGCCATGAAGCGCGTGGTCGGTCCATCCTGCTCAAGCCCGCGCACCTGCCAGCGTGAATGCGACAGCAAGGGACGCGCGCCCGGCTGGTCGGGTCCCTTGCGCATGGCGACTTCGGGTGTCTTTGCCTGCGGATCCAGCGCCACATAGAGGATGTTGCCGACGCGCCGGCTGCCCAGAACGCCTGCAGACGCAGACGGATCCAGGGACAGGTTCTGCGCATTGTCAAAGCGGATGGTGTTCAGCGCGCCCCTGTCCCGGATGCGCCAGGTCAAGGGTGCCAGTTCGTCCAGCTTCATCGCGTAGAAGCCCTGTCCCAATGCGGCATAGTCCGTGGCGGTGATGGGAGCGAGTTCAAGTCCCGACGTGAACTTCATGACATCGATGAGGGCCTTCAGGCTTGCCTGCTTCTCTCCGGAGTACATGTGATAGTAGATATTGACGGGCTTGACCCGCAGCGGCTTCTCCGTGTTCTGCAGCGATGAGACGAGGTAGCGGAAGCCGAAGAACCTTCCCTGCCACAAGTCGGTGTAAACGTTCTCGTTCGCGTGGCTCGCGCTGATCTGCATGAAGCGGCCTGAACGCTTTCCCAATGGGGACACGGCGGTGTAGGACGGATTATCTCCATCGAAACGCGTGTCACGACCATTGAGATTGAGGAGGCCCGCACGGATGGCAGCAGCGACGGCGTCTTCGGTCGGCGAGGTGTCACCCGACCATTGGAGCAATCGCACCTTCTTGCCGGGCGGACAGAAGAGGTTGATGTAGGCGGCAGAACCTTCCATCTCGCGTTTCAGCGAGTAAGGGATGTCGCCATAGGCGCGCGGGGCATCGTAGTTGTGCGCGAGCTTTGACTTGTGCACGTGGGGCCTGGCCTTCATTCCCGGCGCCAGACTGTGCTTCGCGTATTTCGGCAGGAAGGGGAGTTCGTTCTCGGGCTTGTAGCCTGGCCCGAAGAACCTCCATTCGAAAGGATGCGTGTAGGTGTGGGACGCGGGCTCGACGTTCGGGCGCCGGAACAGGGCGCGCGCGATCTGCTGGCTTCGTATCGTTCCGGTCCAGGCCGGGTCCAGGTCTGCTGCGATGGGGGCCACCGTCACCGGAAGGTCGGGAAAACCATCCACGATTTCGTGCAGGATGACCTCGGAAGCGTAAAGCCCCTTTCCATCATACTTGTCGGCGGTGGAGACGTTGCCCCAGCCATCGCCGTCGATGTGGCTGTAGAAAATCCTCCGGCCGGCCACCGTTGTGGTGTCGGGAACGGGCATGCCCTGCGTGCGGAACGCGTCGGCGAAGAAGCGGAACGGATTGATGTACCACTGCAGGAACGCACCGTTCCGGCTTTCGTAGTGCGAAAATCCGGCGGCGATGTATCCCCCTTTCCGCGTGAGCAGCACAGGGTGGATGAGGCCACCTTCGCTGCCCTTGCGCTCATAGGAAAGGAGGACGCGCGCTGTCGGTGATGTCGGTGAAACGGACTCGGTGGCGGGGGGAGGGTTGGGCAGCTTGCGCTCGAACTCGACATAGTCCGAGACCTTGGTGTGAAGTCGCAGGTCGAAGGTGTAGGGCAGGAACTTTCCTTCGGTCTGAAGGTCGAGGTACGACAGGAACCGGTTCTGGTCCGCGAGGGAGATCAGTTTACCCCTGTCGTCCGTTTCGTTTGGAAGGCTTCCGACAAGGAGAACGGGGATGTCCTGTTCCGTTGCTTCCTTTACAAGTGCGAGCAGTCGTTCAAATGGCAACTTGCGGCCGTCGCTCAGCCAGATCAGCACACCGCGCAAATCAGATCGCCCTTTGAGGCGTGGTGCCGTATTGCGGATGTTGGCGTATTCCAGCTTCAGGCCGAGATGGTTGAGGGGCATCTCCGCGATTGAGTAAAGATAGGATGCGTCCGCAGCCGCGTTCACCGGACTGTCGTGGATGCCGAGTATCACGCGTGGAACTTCGCGCGCTTCAGCCGATGGGCCAAGCGCGATGGCGCAGATGACGAGCAGCAGTGTCCAGAGTTTCACGGGTCCACGATCCGGAATTCGCCGGATCTTGGCGCGGGCAGGTTTTACGTCGCGTTAACTGGGCAGGAAGCGGGCGACCGTCTGTGCAAAGCTGCGCAAGTCGATCGGCTTCAGGATGAGCCCCGAGAAACCCAAAGCCTTGAGCGCGGCTTCATCGCCGGCAGTTACGGCATTTGTGACGGCGAGCACCGGAATGCGTGATCCGGCCTCCGACTGGCGCAGCGTCCTGATCACGTCCTGGCCAGATATGTCGGGCAATACCAGGTCCAGGATCACAAGGTTCGGCTGATGGCTGCGAACCAGATCGGGAACGAGCGCGCCGCGTTGTGTTTCCACGAGTTCGGCGCCCAGTGGCCTCAGGGCGCTGCGGTACATTTCGCGCAGCAGGGCGTTGTCCTCGACGATCAGGATCTTGCGGCTCATGAGGTGCCAAATCTCTGCTGGAGGTCTTGCACACACCGCAGGGCGATGCGCGCGGTCTCGTGTACTTTCGCCTGCGCGTCCGCAGGGTCCGCAGACAGGCAGGCCTTTTCCGCCAGCTGGGCGGCTTCGGCCAGGTCAACGAAGTCCAGGGTGCCGGCGCTGCCGCCGAGGTGGTGGATCGTCCTGCGCGCCGTCTCGAAATCGCCCGCGGCCAGTGACTGGCTGGCCGTCTCCAGCAACGTCGAGACCTCTTCGAGGAAGAGTTCCGACATGCGCTTGACCGTGTCCCTGCCGAGAAGCTGTTCCCGGTCGCTTATGGCGGCCTGCCAGCGCGCCGACGCTCCGCTCATGCTTCGGCGACGGGCAGCGTGAAGTAAACGCTCGTGCCGACGTCCACTTCGCTTTCAATCACGAGCTTGCCGCCGTGCATTTCGATGAGCGCGTTGGATACCGCGAGGCCCAACCCCGTGCCACCGCGCTTGTTCGCGTTGGTGGCGCTTTCAAGCCGTTCGAACGGTTTGATCACGCGCGGAAGATTGGCGGGCGCGATGCCAACGCCGGTGTCGTGGATCCAGACGGAAACGGCATCACCCAGCATGCGGGTTTCGATCGTCACGAAGCCGTCGCGCGAGTTGTACTTGAGCGCGTTGGACAGGAGGTTGGACACCACTTCCCGGATGGCACGCTTGTCGGCCTTGATGACCGGCATTGGTCGCAGTTCCGTGCGGAAGGTAATGTTGGCGTCCTTTGCCTTGCCCTCGAAGGACTTCACGCAGTCGGTGATCAGTGTGCCCATGTCCACGGTCTCGAGGTCCAGCTTCATGCCGCCGGAGTCGATCCGGGCCATGTTGAGGACTTCGTCGATCAGGTGGAGCAGGTGCTGCCCGGAGCGATGGATGTCGGTCGCATATTCGACATAACGCTGAGGCAGAGGGCCCAGCATCTCGTTGCGCATCACGTCGGAGAAGCCAATGATTGCGTTCAGCGGCGTGCGCAGTTCGTGGCTCATGTTGGCCAGGAACTCCGTCTTGGAACGGTTGCCTTCCTCGGCCCGCAGCTTTTCGACCTCGAGCGTCTTGGCGATCTCGCTGAGCTTGACGGTCTGCTCGTGCAGGCGGTTGCGCGACAGCTTCAGTTCGTCTTCATGCTGTTTCAGGGACGTGATGTCGGTGGCGACCATGATGCGCGCGTCGTCCATCGCGCGGCGCTCGCTCACGAGCAGCCAGCGATTGCCGACCTGCTGCAGTTCAATCGTGCCGGTGGCGCCCTTCGAGTCATAGAGCTCGAGCGGGGCGTCTTCGGTTCCCTGCTCATGCGGCTTGGCCCGGGAGAGAAGGCGTGCGCGTGTGTCGCCAATGCGCGCCTCGGGAATTTCGTAGAAGTCCATGAAGCGCCGGTTGCACATGATGAGGCGGCCTTCCTTGTCCCACAGGACAAAGGCTTCCGCCGCATTCTCGAAGGCTGTCTTGAGGACCTTCTCGGCGACATTGAGACGGTCGGCCGTGCTCTTCTGGTCCGAGATGTCGAGCACGATGCCTGACAGGCGGCCCGTCTCGGAGCGCAGCGTGCGATACATCTGCCCCTTGGCTCGGATCCAGACGTACTGGCCATCCTGGTGGCGGATGCGGAACGACTCGTCGTAGTTCGCCGCACCACCCTTGATGGCGTTTTCAATGGATGTGATGACGTGTCTGTCTTCGGGATGAAGGTTCTGTTCGATCTCCTCGACGGACACGATGCGAGGCTGCTTTCCCTTGCCGATCAGGGCGTTCATTGCGCCCGACCAGTACATGCGGCGGTTCACAAAATCCCAGTCCCAGATCCCGCACTTGGCACCGCTGACCGCGAGTTCAAAGCGTTCCTCGGTTCGGCGCAGCGCGGTATCCGAGCGTGACGTCTGCTCGATCTGGTTCAGGAGGGCCCAGGCGAGGGCCGCGCCAAGAAGGGACGGACCGAAGATCATGATCGAATAGAGGGGCAGCGAGTCGTACCAGTTCGACAGCGCATCCGCGGCCCGGGCGACCGAAATCAGCCGGAGGTCATAGCCAGGGACATGCATGGCCGAGGCGAGGTAGTTCGAACCATTCCGCTCGATGTAACGCAGCACCGGGCTGCTCGACACGTTTGGCGGCAGGGAACTGATGACTTCGCGCAGCAGGCTTTCGTCGAATGGCGTGGCCGCCACGGGGCGTGACTTGCCATCCACGATGACCAGGCTGCCGGGGCGGGTTCCCTGAAGGCTTGCAAGGTTTCTCGAGAGGTAGGCCGTGTCCAGCATCGCGACATAGGTCTGGTCGACGGTGCCATTGCCCTTCACGGCGAGCGCGAGGGCAGACGAGCCGTAATGGGTGTCCGAAAAGCTGCCGGAGATGAAGCGGGTCCCTTCGGGGGCAGACTGCAGGCGCTGGAGAAGTTCCGCGCTGGCGAGGCTCTGGGGTTCGGCAGGCATTCCAGCCTTGTCCCAATAGACTTCGCCCTTCTCGTTGACTGCGATGACGTTGTGAATGGCCGGGTCTGCAGCAATCGCCTTCGAGCCGGGCGTGGCGGCGATCGCGGCAAGCAGCGTTTCACGGGCGCGGTCGAGAGAGGTGCCGATCACGCCGCCCGAGATGGCGACGAAGGAGCGCGAGTCGCGCTCAATCTGCTCAAGCGCGATGATGTGGTCGCGCCGCATCTGGATCGCGGCAGCCGCAGCGACCGACAGAATGGTCGCCATCGTTCCCAGAATGATCCAGAACGTCGTCTTGTTTTTAGACCCCAGCTTCAGGCGCGTTTCAAAGAAGCTCTTCCTTGAGGCGCCAGAAGCTGCCTGAGTGGCCATTGCCATCGTTTTTTAACCCAGACTCGAATCACATCCCCGAGTGGATTATGTCGGCCGCTTCCTTGTTGTCACCCCTTGCGGGGGCATTTTGCAACACACCGTTGCTTTCGTGTTGCCGAGGGTTCTTCAGCCCAGAGTCTTTTCGACGATCTCCCTCACGTTGCGAGACAGGTTTTCCGCCTTGGAAACGCGAGAAAGCTCGGAACGAATCAGTGTCTGCCTCTTCGAATCAAATCGGCGCCAGGTTTCGAAGGCGCCGCACAAGCGTGCAGCGACTTGTGGATTGATGGCATCCAGTCGCAGCACGCTGTCGGCGAGGAAGGCGTAGCCACTGCCGTCGCCTGCATGGAAGCGGAGCTGGTTGCCCATCACGAAGGCGCCGATCAGGGATCTCACCCGGTTCGGGTTCTCGATGTGGAACGCCGGGTGGCGGGTAAGCTCCTTCACATGATCGAGCGTGTCCCGATGCGACGAGTGCGCCTGCAGGCTCATCCATTTGTCGATCACGAGCGGATTGTGCTTCCACTGCTCATAGAAGCTGGCCAGTGCATCGGCTCTTTCCGGTCCCGTAAGATCGATCAGCGGTGCAAGACCCGCGATCTTGTCCGTCATGTTGTCGGCCGCGCGGAAATGCTCGAAGGCGAGCTTGCGCGCTTCCGGCGTGTCTTCCGACGTCAGGTAGCGCAGGCAGGTATTGCGCAGCGCGCGCCTGCCGGCAGAGACGGCATCGGGAGAGTAGGGCTCGTTTGAGCGCATGGCGGCGTACACTTCGTGCAGCTTGCCCTTGTATTCATGGGCGAGGGCGTGCCGCAGCGCTTCGCGCGCCTTGTGGATGGCGTCCGGATCGGCGTCGTCAATGACCTGTGCCAGTTCCATCTCGGTTGGCAGGAGGATCGCCATCGATGTGAAGGCCGGGTCCTTGCGGCTATCTGCCAGAAGTTCCCCGAACGCCGACACAAACTTCGGATCCACGGATGGCGAGCGCCCCGCGCGCGCCTCGGACGTCATGCGCACGAGAAGCTCGGTGGCAAATTTCTGGCCTGCTTCCCAGCGATTGAACGGGTCCGAGTCCTTCGCCATGAGGAACGCATGCTCGTCGGCCGACAGCTCCATCTCGAAACGTGCGGGGGCCGAGAAGCCCCGACCGATGGAGGGGATGGCGTCTTCGCTGACGCCCGTGAAAGTGAATGTCTGCCGTGGCTTCGTCAGCGGCAGCACATGTGACTTGGCGGTCCTGCCATCCGTCGTGATTGCCATGTCCGCTCCGGTCTGGCGACCCACGAGGCCGACCGTGACCGGAATGTGCATGGGCTTCTTGCCGGTCTGTCCCGGTGTGTCGGCGAGGTGCTGTTCGAGGGTCAGTTCGTAGGTCTTGGTCTTGCTGTCGTACTTGCCCTTTGCCTTCACGTGCGGTGTTCCGGCCTGCGAGTACCATAGCCTGAACTGGCTCAGGTCGGCGCCGTTTGCGTCTTCCATGGCCTTGACGAAATCATCGCAGGTGGCGGCGGTTCCATCGTGCCGTGCGAAGTAGAGATCGGACCCCTTGCGGAAGGCCTCGGCTCCCAAAATGGTCTGGAGCATGCGGACGACCTCCGCCCCCTTCTCGTACACCGTCGCCGTGTAGAAGTTGTCGATCGTCATGTACTGATCCGGGCGGATCGGATGGGCGAGTGGGCCTGCATCTTCCTGGAACTGCCGCATCCTGAGCGCGCGCACGTCGCCGATGCGCTCGACGGCGGCGGAACGCATGTCGGCCGAGAACGCCTGGTCGCGGAACACCGTGAAGCCCTCCTTCAGGGAGAGCTGGAACCAGTCGCGGCAGGTGACGCGGTTGCCTGACCAGTTGTGGAAATACTCATGGCCGATCACGGCTTCGATGAGGTCGTAGTCCGTGTCCGTCGCCGTGTCGGGCCTCGCCAGGATCAGCTTGTCGTTGAAGATGTTGAGGCCCTTGTTCTCCATGGCGCCGAAGTTGAAGGCGCTGACGGCGACGATGTTGAAGACATCGAGGTCGTATTCCCGGCCGAACGCTTCCTCGTCCCACTTCATGGAGCGCTTCAGGGCGCCCATGGCGAACTCGACCTTGTCCTCGTTCCCGTGCGTCACATAGATGCCGAGCTTCACGCGGCGTCCGGAGGCCGTCACGAAGCTGTCTTCGCTGTGGGCGAGGTCGCCGGCGACAAGCGCGAAGAGGTACGAGGGCTTGGGGAACGGGTCGTCCCATTCCGCCCTGTGGCGGCCGCCGGGCAGGGTCGTGTATCCGGCGGGATTGCCGTTGGACAGCAGGACGGGGAAACGGTCGCGGTCCGCAATCATGCTGACGCGGTACACCGACATGTTGTCCGGGCGGTCGAGCGAATAGGTGATGCGCCGGAAGCCTTCGGCCTCGCACTGCGTGCAGAACATGCCGTCGGACATGTAGAGCCCGGACAGGGCGGTGTTGGCTTTCGGGTTGATTTCGACGGCCGTGTCCAGCCTGAAGCGCGATGGCGGCGGGTTGCGCAGGATCAGCTTGTCCGGCGTGACTTCATAGGCCTCGGGTCCGAGGGAGCGTCCATCGAGCTTGATGTCGAGGAGTTTGAGATGCTCGCCGTCGAGGACGAGCGGGCCTCCGGCGTCGCCCTGTCGTTCCAAGAAAATGGTGGCGTAGACGCGCGTTGCCGTCTCGTCGAGATGGAATTCCAGCTCCGTGCGCGTGACCCGATAGGGCGCGGGCCGGTAATCCTGGCGCAGGACGGGAACTGGCTGTTCGGTTTTCATGGGCGGACCTCGTTTGACAGCCGGGATTTAATTCAATCCGGTGGCCGTGCAACAGAGGTTTCAGCCGAATATCCTGTCGAGATCGAGGCGCGGCCCCGTGAATCCGCCAAAAGTACCGTTGGACAGGATCTCGCTCGCGGCGTTGTGAAAGCCGCGCCAGGCGGCGCGGGCAAGCGCGCCTCCCACGCTGATGCGCCGGACGCCGATGGCTTCGGCCTCCGCGACAGTGATCCAGGGGCTGACCACGATGAGATTGACGGGTTTCGGTGCCACTGCTGCGACGACGGCGGCGACATCCTCGCGGGTCGACAGGCCGGGGGCGAACAGGCAGTCGGCACCGGCTTCGGCGTAGGCCTTGAGGCGCGTGATCGTCGACTGGAGGTCGGGCTTTCCCACCAGATAGCTTTCGCATCGCGCGGTCAGGAGGGCACCGGTGCCGGACCGGTCAATGGCTTGGCGTGCGGCGCGGATGCGGTCAACTGCCCGTCCGAGGTCGTAGAGCGGCTCGGGTGCGTTGCGTGTCGAGTCTTCGATGGAGAGCCCGGCGATGCCCGTGCGCACCGCGAGCGCGACATTGCGGGCGACGCCTTCGGGGTCAGGAGCAAGGCCATCCTCGAAGTCGGCTGCGACCGGGATGGACACGGCCGCGGCGAGGGATGTCAGGTGCGCGAGCAGGGCTTCCAGAGACACGCGGTTGTCGGGGCGACCCTGGCTCCAGGCGAAGCCGGCACTGGTGCTGGCCAGCGCGCGAAAGCCAAGATGCTCAAGATAGCGCGCGCTGCCTGCGTCCCACGGATTGGGAATGACGAAGCAGCCGCGCTCATGCAGCCTGTGAAATGCCTGGATGCGAGAAGTCATGTTCGGGACACCACCTTGCGGCAGCGACCATAGCGCCCGAAACCTTGTGCTTCAATGCAGCGACTACTGCTGCATGTCCTGTTCGATGTAGCGCAGGATGGCGCCGGCTTCCTGGGCCAGCGAGACGATCTCGGCGGGGACGTGTTCCGGCTCGATCTTGACGTGATTGACCAGCGAACGCAGCAGGATCGCCATCTTTGGCGCATTCATGATCATGCGGGCCTGGTATTCGATGCGGTGCGGGTGCAGGTCGTACTCCGCGCCCGGCACGCGCCAGCCACCCCAGTCGGTGTCGCCCGTGACCACGGCGGGATGCGTCCCCGGGTAGGGGTGATTGGCGCATTCCTCGGCCGGCTTTGACTTGTTCCGTGCACGGACGATGCGCCACTGCTCCGCCGTGCTGGCGACAGCCGTTCGCTCGGCGGCATCGGCCTGGAGTTCCTCGGCCGCAAAATCACGGCCCAGTCCGACGTCGTAGAAGACGCGCAGCGGTTCGTCGATGCCCTTGGCCCATTGTGGCAGGACTTTCTCGACGACCGACCAGGTTCCAACGGTCTTCACGAAGACGCGCTGGTTCTTGTGGAATTGTGCCTTCGCCATACCCAGACCCCAAGCTGCAGATGCGTTTGTGTTTTGCGCATCGTGCAGGAGGGCCGGTTAAGGTCAGGCTAAGGATCAGTCCGCGACCGGCGCCGATCCCTGTCCCATTCCGGGAATCCGGTTCCGGATGCGCCCAAACCAGGCATAGAAGTCGGCCATCAGCGTATAGGCCACGGGCACGATGAACAGGGTGAGCAGGGTGGAGGAGAGAATGCCACCGATGATCAGCACGCCCATGCCATTGCGGAATTCCGCACCCTGGCTGACCGAGATCGCGACAGGGATCATGCCGAAGACCGTGGCGAGCTGTGTCATCAGCACGGGGCGCATGCGGCGCGGGCCGGCTTCCGAGATCGCGTCGTACGCCGAGAGGCCGCGCTGTTCGCGCGCTGTGTTGGCATAGTCGACGAGCAGGATGCCGTTCTTCATCACGAGACCCATCAGCGCGATCATGCCGATCTGCGCGAACATCGTCAGCGTCATGCCCGAGATCCAGAGTGCGGCGAAGGCGCCGACGAAGGACAGCGGGGCGGTCAGCATGATGATGGCCGGCTGGGAGAAGCTGTTGAACTGGCTGGCAAGGATCATGTAGAGCGCCATGATTGCGAGCAGGAACGCGAAGGCGATCGCGTCGGCGGCTTCCTTCATGCGCTCCGCCTGGCCGATGAACGTGCCCTTGTATCCCGGCGGCAGGCCGATCTTCGACACAAGCTTCTGCATCGTCTCGGTGGCGGTGCCGAGGGCAACACCCGGCGGGGTGTTCGCCATCACGGTAATCGTGCGGGCGCGGTTGCGGCGGTCGACCTGGGCGGGACTTTCCTCGATGCGGAACGTGGCCATGCTGGCGAGGTCGACGAGGTTGCCGTTGTTCGTGCGGACCTGGATCTGCGACAGCTTTGACGGGTCGTCGCGCTGGGTTTCCTCCAGGCGCACGCGCACGTCGTAGCGGTTGCCGAATTCCTCGTAAGTGCCGGCATCGACGCCGCCGACGAGGGCACGGATCGTGGTGGCCAATGGCCTGATCGCGGCGCCGAGATCCGCGGCCCTGTCACGATCAACATTGATCTGCACTTCCGGCTTGCCCGGTTCGTAGGACGAGCGGACGTCCGTGAAGGTGGCCTTGTCGGATCGCATCGCGGCGACGATCGCGTCGGCCTTCTCACGCAGTTGCTCGAGCGAAGGGCCCTGGAGCGAATAGGTGATGGCGACGTTGAAGCTCGAGTTGCCGCCGATCCAGGGGACTTCCGTGGCCTCGATGTGCTTGGCCTCGGGGATGGCGCGCGCCAGGGCGAGGCGGGCTTCCTGCATGATCACGAACTGGTCGCGGTCACGCTCCTTCTTGGGCGTGAGGCCGGCGTAGATGCTGATGCGGTTGATGCGGGCCTGCGTGCCGCCGCCGACGGTGACGAAGACGGTCCGGATGTCGGGGAGAGCCAGCAGTGTCTTGCTGATGCGCTGGCTGACCTCCTTGGCTTCCGCGATGCCCGTGCCGAACGGCAGGTCAACCTGGCCCAGGAACTCGGAGCGGTCGGCCTTGGACTGGAAGTCGAAGGGCAGGCCGCGGGCGAACATCATGCCGGCGACGATGAATGCGAGGCCGGACACAAGCACGATCACGCGGTGGGACAGCGACCACTTGAGACCCTGGCGATAGGCCTCTTCCATGCCGCGGTGGAAGTGTTCGACCTTCTGTGCAATGGGACCCAGCTTCAGCTTGGTCAGGAACTTCGCGCAGAGTGCCGGCGTCAGCGTCAGCGAGACGAGCAGCGAAACCATCACCGAGAACACGATGGCAAGGCCATAGTGGTAGAAGAAGCGGCCAATGATGCCGTCCATGAAGGCGATCGGAATGAACACGGCGACCACGGCCCAGGTGCCGGCCATGACGGCGACGCCGACTTCGGCGGTGCCTTTCGACGCCGCTTCCATCGGTGACATGCCTTCCTCGAGCTTGCGATGGACGCTTTCGAGGACCACGATGGCGTCGTCGACGAGGAGACCGACCGCGACCGAGAAGGCCATCAGGGTCAGGTTGTTGAGCGTGAAGTCTGCCAGGTAGAAGGCGAAGAATGTCGCGATCAGCGAGGTGGGCATCGCGACGGCCACGATGACCGTGGCCCGGAAGTCGAGCAGGAAGGCCATCGTGATGATGATGACGAGGAAGATGCCGAGCACGATGTCGAAGCCGACGTCGTTGATCGAGTCCTCGATGAAGAGGGAGGTGTCGCGCGCGAGGACCATCTCCACGCCGGGCGGGAGGAGTTCCTTGAGCGAATTGATTTCCTGCTTGATGGCCTTTGCGACTTCTACCGTGTTCTGGCCCGACTGCCGGCGGATTTCGAGCGAGATGCCGGGTTTGCCGTTCAGTGTCGCGAAGGTGCGTTCGTCTTCGGCGCCGTCCTCGATGCGCGCCACGTCGCCCAGGAGTGTCGGCAGCTGAAGCGGGCGGAAGGCGATGGCGATGTTCCTGAAGTCCTCGACCGAGCGCACTTCGCCCTTGGTCTTGACGCTGAATTCGGTGCGCTCGCCCGGCAGGGCCAGGTTGCCGCCCGGGACATCGGTGTTTTCGCGGCGGATCGCGGCGACAACGTCGTCGGCCGTGATGTTGTAGGCGCGCAGCTTGTCGGCATCGAGCCAGACGCGGATCTGGCGCTTGCGGCCGCCGAGGATCGTGACCTGGCCGACGCCGGTGATGCGCTGCAGGCGTTCCTTGATGGTCTTGTCGGCGAACTCGGTCAGGTCGCGCGTCGGCATGTCGCCCGACAGCATGACCGACAGGATGGGCTCGGCGTCCGGGTCGATCTTCTGGATGATGGGCTGCTCGGCGTCCTGCGGCAGGTCGCGGATGGCGAGGTTGACCTTGTCGCGGACGTCCTGGGCCTTCACGTCCCCGTTCTCGCTCAGGCCGAATTCGATCATGATCTGCGAGGCGCCCTCGAAGCTCTGCGAGGTCAGCGACTTGATGCCGGAGATCGTGTTGACCTGCGCTTCGATCGTGTCGGTGATGTCGGTCTCGACCGCGTCGGGGCTTGCACCCTCAAGGACCGTCTGGACCGTGACATAGGGAAACTCGACCCTTGGGAAGAGGTCGACGCCGATGCGCTGGAGCGACACCCAGCCCAGCGCGACCAGCGCACCGATCAGCATGACCGCCAGGACCGGCCGGCGAATGGAGAGGTCGGAAATCCACATCGGGAAGGGCCAGTCCTAGAGTTGTGCCTGTGTCGGGGTCTTGTCGGCGACGGCGGGCTTTTCGAGCCGGACGGGCGCGCCATCCGACAGCTGGTCGATGTTCGGGCCGCCGAGGAGTTCCGTGCCTTCGGGTATGTTGCTGAGGATCTCCATGCGCTCGCCGTCAAGCTCGCGGGCCGACAGCTTCACCTTCTTTGCCTTTCCGTTCTCGAGGATGAAGGCGTGGCGGGCGCCGTCGCTGCCAAGGATCGTGCGGCGGTCGACGACCAGCGCCGGGCGCGGTTCGGGCATGAGTTCGACCTTCGCATAGAGGCCAGGCAGGATCTTGTAGTCCGGATTGGGCAGCGCGAGGCGGACTTCCACGCCGCGCGACTTGTAGTCGACGCCGTAGTTGATCACGGCGACTTTCGCTTCGTAGGGCTTGTCGACGCCGTCGATGCGGATGCGTCCTGTCATGCCCAGCTTCAGCTGTCCGAAATAGGAGCTCGGCGCGTTGACGATGACCGCGAGGGGATCAATGCCCATGATCTGCACGACGCCGCTGGCGCCGCCGGGCAGTCCACCGAAGCGCGTTGCCATGAAGCGGCCTTCATAGACATCCTTGCGCGAGATCACGCCCCTGTAGGGCGCGCGCACGACCGTGTCGGCGAGCTGCTGGCGAACCTGGGCGAGGCGCGCTTCCCAGACACCGAGCTGTGCGGCTGCGACGTCGGCGCCGGTCTTGGTGGTGTCCATGCGTGTCTGGCTGACCCAGCCGCCGCTCTTCAGCGAGTTCTGGCGGTTGAGTTCGTTGCGTGCGTTGGTGAGCTGCGCGCGGGCGAGGGCGACCTGGCTTTCGATCTCCTTCAGCTGCAGGCGCACGTCGACATCGCGCGTGCGGAAAAGCGGGTCACCCTTGTTCACGCGGCTGCCGACATGGACCATCACTTCCTCGATGATGCCGTCGACGGACGGGCCAATGTCGGTCTGGCGCGATGGTGTCAGCGATCCCGTTGCAAGGATCGGAACCGAGACCTGGGCCTTTGTCACCTTGGCTGTCGTAACTGCAATGGCCTCGGCCGCGACGGGCTTTGCCGGCTCCTTTGCCGCTTCCTTCTTGCCGCAGGTTGCCAGTCCCAGGGACAGGGTGGAGACGATCAGGAGGGACAGGATGCGTGGACCAGCCATGTGTCAAAAAACCAGTTGACGGTTAAGATAGTATACATGGATACTATATATACCCATACCAATTCGTGAAAGCTGGAACTGATTGCCGTGAGTGAGGCATATTCGTCGCCGGAACGGGCCAAGGCGGCCGGGTCAAAGGCCCCAGCCCGCGGACGGTCTCTTGAGGAATGGCGCGTCCTCATGGAGACCGAGTCCCGGTTGAGCTGGCTTTTCGTCGATATTCACAGGTTGTTAAGCCGGAATTTCGAGGCCAAGGTCGGGCACCTCGGCCTGACGCGCGTGCAGCTGCGCGTGCTCTTTACCCTCGACCGTGCCGGCGGCGGGATTTCACAGACAGAGCTCGCCGATCTGCTGGAGATGGAGAAGGCGCCGCTCGGCAAGATCATCGACCGCCTCGAGGACGGCGGATGGGTCGTCCGAAAAAATCATCCGAAGGACCGGCGGGCCAAACTGGTTTCCGTTACGTCAAAGATTGACCGCTTCGCGGACCAGATCGCAACCGCAGCAAAGGCAACATTTGCGCAGATGTTGCAAGGTGTGCGACAGAGTGAGCTCAAGGAATTGATTGCGCGACTCGACAGGCTGAAGCGCAATCTCGGCGGCGCCGAGGACTGACACCAGGGGCGCCGCTTCAAAGACAATAACTTTGAGGGCGACCCATGAATTTCGATTTCTCCGAAGACCAGAAAATGCTGAAGGAGCAGGCACGCAAGTTCCTCTCCGAGAAGTGCACGCCGAAAGTCGTGCGCAAGATCCTCGAGGGTGACGAACCCTATGACAAGGCGCTGTGGAAGCAGATCGCCGAGATGGGCTGGCTGGGAACGGCCGTGCCGGAAGAGTTCGGCGGACTGGGCCTCGGGCATCTCGAACTGTGCGTGATCGCGGAAGAGCTGGGACGCGTGGTGGCGCCGGTTCCGTTCGCCTCTTCGGTTTATCTCGCGACCGAAGCGCTCCTCCTGGCCGGCAGCGATGCCCAGAAGAAGAAGTACCTGCCCAAGCTTGCGGCGGGAGAGATCATCGGAACCTTCGCCATTGCAGAAGGCGCGCAGCCGCCAAGCCCGAAGACGATCAAGACGACGTTCAAGGGTGGAAAGGTGGATGGCACGAAGATCCCGGTGGCCGATGGCGACGTCGCCGACTTTGCGGTCGTGCTTGCGAAGAGCGCGGACGGTGCCGGAGAGCGCACGCTGTCACTGGCCATTGTCGACCTGAAGGGTGCAGGCGTGACGCGCCGCGAGGTGAAGACGGTGGATCCGTCGCGCAGCCAGGCCGAGATCTCTTTCAAGGGCGCGACCGGCGAAGCGCTCGGCGATGCCGGCGAGGGCTGGGACCTCGCGAAGCGCATCCTTGATCGCGCTGCGGTCCTGATGGCCTTTGAACAGGTGGGCGGTGCCGATGCCTGCCTGCAGATGGCGAAGGACTATGCCCTGAACCGTTATGCCTTCGGTCGCACAATCGCGTCGTTCCAGGCGATCAAGCACAAGCTTGCCGACATGTATGTGCTCAACGAGCTGGCGCGCTCCAATGCCTATTTCGGCGCCTGGGCACTGTCGACGAATGCGGCTGAACTTCCCGAAGCTGCGGCCGGTGCGCGCGTGAGCGCCATCGACGCCTTCCACAATGCCGCGAAGGAAAACATCCAGACGCATGGCGGCATGGGCTTCACGTGGGAGCTGGACTGCCACCTCTATTATCGTCGTGCAAAGAACCTGGGCCTGGCGCTCGGTTCCTCTCGTGTGTGGAAGGACCGCCTGGTCGGCCACCTCGAGAAGAAGAACGTCGCCTGACCCCATCCGCAGAACAGAGAGACACATTCCATGGATTTCAACGATACACCCGAAGAAGCGAAGTTCCGCGCGGAAGTCCGCGCCTGGCTCGAGGCGAATGCGAAGCCGAAGTCACCGGCAGGGTTTGCCACCGGCAATCCACGCTACCAGCGCGACGAAAAGGAAGCGCTGAAGGCCGCGAAGGCCTGGCAGGCGAAGAAGGCGGCCAAGGGCTATGCCAAGATCACCTGGCCGAAGGAGAATGGCGGCCTCGGCGGCACGCCGATGCAGCAGGTCATCTATAACCAGGAAGAAGGCAAGTTCGACGTGCCCGGCGGGTTCTTCGACATCGGCCTTGGCATGTGCATTCCGACCGTCACGCACTATGCGTCGAAGGACGTGGCGGCACGCTATGTGAAGCCGGCGCTCTATGGCGAGGAAATCTGGTGCCAGCTCTTCTCTGAGCCTGCGGCCGGATCCGACGTCGCGGGCCTGCGCACGCGCGCCGAGAAGGATGGCAATGACTGGATCGTCAACGGCCAGAAGGTCTGGACGTCCGGCGCCCACTATTCGGATTTCGGCATCCTGCTGACGCGTACGGACCCGAATGTGCCGAAGCACAAGGGCCTGACGATGTTCTATCTCGACATGAAGTCGCCGGGCGTTGAAGTGCGCCCGATCAAGCAGATGTCGGGTGGCGCGAACTTCAACGAAGTCTATTTCACGAACGTCCGAATTCCTGACTCGCAGCGTCTGGGCAATGTCGGTGACGGCTGGTCGGTCGCGCTGACGACGCTCATGCACGAGCGCCTCGCTGTCGGTGGCGGCCAGGGCGGTTCCGGCACGGACGTGAAGGAACTCCTCGCTCTTGCCCGCGAGACGGAGCTCGAGGATGGTCCCGCCATCCGCAACGCGGCCGTGCGCGAGCGCATCGCAGAGTGGTATGTTCGCGGCCAGGGTCTCAAGTACACGACCTACCGCACGCTGACAGCGCTGAGCCAGGGCCGCGTGCCGGGTCCCGAAGCCTCGATCGCCAAGATCGTCGTGGCGCCGAAGATGCAGGACCTCGCGTCCTTCGCGATGGACCTCGAGGACATGGGCGGCATCATGGTGGGCGATGACTCCCCGCAGGTGGGTGCGTTCCAGCAGTCGTTCATGTGGGCGCCGGGTCTTCGCATCGCCGGCGGAACGGACGAGATCCTGAAGAACATCATTGCCGAACGCGTGCTCGGTCTTCCGGCCGACATCCGTGTCGACAAGGATATTCCGTACAACAAGCTGCCGACGGGCCGCTAAGCCATGACCGCACCCCGCGTTCCGGATGATCTGGCCATCAACGTTGTCGATCCCCTGGCCCATGCGGACATGGACCGCATCCACGGGACCTTCACCGAACTGCGGGCGAAGTACCCGCTGGCAGTCGCCGAGATCGAGGGGTGCGAGCCCTTCTGGATGGTGACCAAACATGCCGATATCCTTGATATTAGCCGGCAGAACTCCCTGTTCCTGAATGGCGCGCGGCCGACGACGTTCACGACAAAGGAAGCGACGGCGCAGGTGATGAAGATCACGGGCACGCCGCACCTGGTGAAGTCGCTGGTGCAGATGGATCCGCCCGAGCATCCGAAGTACAGGATGCTGACGCAGTCCTGGTTCCTGCCTCAGAACCTGCGAAAGCTGGAACCTCGCCTGCGCCAGCTGGCCAAGATCTACGTGGATCGCATGGCGGAACGCGGGGGCAGCTGCGACTTCGTCAATGACGTGGCTGTCTGGTATCCGTTGCGGGTGATCATGGACATCCTTGGCGTGCCGGAGTCCGATGAGGCCCGGATGCTCAAGCTGACGCAACAGCTGTTCGGGGCGACCGACCCCGAGCTGGCGCGGGACGGGACGGCATCGAACCGTTTCGCAAAGCTGCTCAGCGATGATGCCGTTGCGTCGCTCCAGTCTGTCGTGATGGATTTCTTCCAGTACTTCAACGCGATCACCGAGGACCGCCGCGCACGGCCTCGGGACGACGTGGCCAGCGTGATTGCCAACGGCATGATCGACGGACAGCCGCTCGATCCCTTCAATGCCATGAGCTACTACGTCATTGTCGCCACGGCCGGACATGACACGACGAGTTCGTCGACTGCCGGTGGCATGTGGGCGCTCATCGAGAACCCCGACGAGTTCCGGAAGCTGAAGGCAGATCCCTCGCTGATGTCCGGTTTTGTCGACGAGTCCATTCGCTGGACCACGCCGGTTCGCCACTTCATGCGTTCGGCGACGGCGGACTACGAGATGCGGGGGCAGAAGATCCGTGCCGGCGACTGGCTCATGCTTTGCTACCCCTCGGGCAATCGCGACGAGGAAGTTTTCGATGAACCCTTCCGCTTCAAGGTTGATCGATCACCCAACCGCCTGCTTTCCTTCGGCTATGGCGCCCATGTCTGCATCGGCCAGCATCTGGCGAAGATGGAAATGAAGGCGCTGTTCGACGAACTCATTCCCCGGCTGGAGTGGATCGAGTTCGACGGCACGCCGAAGCTGTCGGCAGCCAACTTCGTGAATGGCCCGAAGACCATGCCGGTGCGCTTCAAGATCAACTGAGATCCTTCAGGCGGCGGGAGCGCGGTGAAGGCCGGCGCTCCGCCGGCTATCTCCGACGTCCCGACGTGGTGTGGTCATCCGGCGCGATCGTGGGCGGAACGGTCTCGAAGGTGGTGCATGTTCCTTCGTGCGGTCCATGGGGCTGCATGAATGAGTAGGCCACGCACACGCGTCGTTCCGAGCCCGAACCCGTGAAACGACCAGGGTTGTCGCAGGCGGCTTCGCATCCACTCACGTCGAAGGGGACGCCGCTTGGCCAGCGCCGGTCGGACGAGGAAAGCTGGTTGATCAGCGACGCGCTGGCGCCTTCATACCGGCCCGGAGCGCGGTCATAGCTGCCGGCCGGACCCAGCGGTCGAGCGGGGGTGGCCGGCGTTGCTGCATTCGAACCGGCTCCATCAACGACGCCCGACACGCAGCACGGATCGGGGCTTTCGGCCGGAACGGCTTCCTTGAGGTAACAGACGGGCGCGGTCTCCTGGAAGCTGGCGCGCACGAAAGTGTAGGCGCGGCAGCGCGGCTGGTCTCCGGCGCAGGCCTCTGCACAGGCGCGTGCGGTCGTTGCCGGATGGATGCGCCGGTAGTCACTGCCCATGCGATCGGTGCCGTCGACGGCACTCACGCCGGGGATCGGTGTGCCAAAGGCCGGTTCCGGTGGGGTCGACGGCGGCAAGGGAGAGATGGGGTTGATGGTGGTGGGGACCTGCAAGGCGTCGCGCGGCAGGGGCGGGCGAGGGGCCGCGGGGGCCGGAAAGGCTTCACCGAAAGCCGGCGTTCGGCGCAGCCTCGCGTCGCTTGCCAGTTGCTCGGCTGTCAGCGGTCTCCAGTCCTGCTTCACGCCCGAGCGACAGCACGTGTTGCTGACGGGTTCAGGCGCGCGGTCCTTGAGATAGCAGAGATACTGTCCGCCGGGTGTCGTCGGGCGAACGACCGTGTACGCGCCGCAGCGCGGCGTGTTGCGGCAGTGAAACGCGCAGGGACCGTAGGCTGAGGGGCCGTTGAAGCGTATGAGCCAGAAGTCCGATCCTGGCCGGTCAACGCCGTCCTCCGATGTCACGACCGGATCGCTGTCGCTGACTTCCTGGTCCGTCCAGGGATCATCTGCCCGGCTCAACGATGCGGCCATGAGTGCAAGGAGTGCCGCAAGAACGGTGACGATGGTCCTGATGCGCATGGACGGCCCCTGAATCGTTGTGCCTGAAGTATGCATGCGACTGCCAAATGCGCCAAGTTGTTGGCGCTCTCCGACGTGCGAGCGCAGGGGAACCGTTTGCGTCCGGGGCGGCCTGGTATGGGTGGCACGTTCACAAATCGAGACTTTGTGGCGATTGGCACATCCCGGTCGGTGATCGGCACGGGTGACTGGCTTGCGTTCCATCCCGGCCGGAGCAACGATCGGACCGAGGGAGAAGGGACATGATGCAGAGAAGACAGATGCTGGCCGGGTCTTTCATCCTGGCCGCTGCCTCGGCAGCACCGGCGAAGGCGCGGAGGCTTGCGCGGCGGTTCGACGCTTCGGAGCGCCTGCGCAGGCTTGAGCTGGGTGACGCACGCCTTGGGGTCTGCTTCCTCGACACGGCGACCGGCGAGGCCAGCGGCCATCGCATGACTGAGCACTTTGCCTTGTGCTCCACTTTCAAGCTTGCGCTTGTGGCTGCATATCTGCGCGAGGCCGATGCGGGCCGGCTGAACCTCTCGGAAGTCCTGCCCCTGTCGAAACAAGACCTTCTTCCCTGGGCGCCCGTGACTGGCGAGAACGTGGACAAGGGCGGCATGACCATCGCGGCGCTTGCCCAGGCGGCGCAGGAAGTCAGCGATGGTGTTGCCGCCAACCTGCTGACGCGTCGGCTGGGTGGGCCTGCTGCAGTGACGGCGAAGTTCCGCGAAATGGGGGACATGGTAACGCGGCTGGACCGCTACGAGCCGTCGCTGGGCCTGGTGCTTTCAGCAGACCTCAGGGACACGACGACGCCGATGGCCATGGCACAGCTTGTCCGGCGCATCACGACGGGAAAGCTCCTGCGGCCACAGTCACGTGACCTGCTCCTCGGGTGGATGCAGAACACAAAGACCGGCAACAAGCGCCTGCGCGCGGGTCTCCCCGCGGACTGGCGCATCGGCAACAAGACCGGCACAGGCCGTGCCACGGGCACGACCAACAAATGCAATGACGTCGCGATTGCGTTTCCGCCCAACCGCGCACCCGTCATCATCTCGGCTTACTTCGACAGCGGGGAATTCACCGAACAGGTCGAGGACCGGCACCAGTCAGTTCTGGCGGAGGTGGGACGGATCGCGACGGAGTGGATTCTGGCTTGAAGGCGCTGCGCAAGCTTCAAGCACCCCATTTCCCATCGTTTGACAGGTTTGTGTTGCGGGCTGGTCAAAAGTGACGCAGCGTGTGATTTCGGGTTGCGCTGCCGACCCCGATGTTCCATATATGTTCCTGCATCGATTTCGCGTCTTTTCTGCCGCCTGAGGCCTCGGGCGGAACGGGCGTTTCAGGGAATGGATGCAGGAGGTTCGTCTCCGGATGATGCCTGCGGTCCTGCTGCAGGCTGGATCTGAAGCCTTGCCAGCCTACCCCCCAAGTCCAGCCAGTTCCCAAGACTTCAGGCCAGCCTGCAGTTTCTTGTCCATCAACGAAGGAGTGTGAATGACAGACGAGGCGCTCGCTCGGCGGCCCCGCTGAATGCGGCTCAGGCCAGGTGGCCTGATGCCGATGGCGCCAGGTGCACAGCGCAGGTTTCGATGATCGTCTTTACGCCTGACAGCATCAGGCTTTCGTCCAGGCTTGCGCCATGGGCGATCTCGCGGCCTTGCGACCGCAGTCGCTCGATCTGGCTTGTCAGGTAGGGCACGTGGATGAAGCCGGCGGAACGGATGCCGGTTTCGGTTGCCGTGTGCATGAGCTGGTAGAACAGCATGTTGCAGAGGTAGTCGCCCGCATCGTCGGAACGGACGATGGGAAGGCCCGCGCGGTGAAGCGCCTTGGCGATCTCGGTCAGGGGCAATCCTGACGGATGAAACGGAGGTCCTGCGCGGCTGACGCAATCGTCGAGGGCGCACTGGCCCGAAAAATCAGGTCGGTCCATCGCGATCGCATTGCGTGCGGTGGATTCCAGCGTGAAACCGGTCGTCTTGGCGCTGAGGCCAAAGGCGATGACCGCCATGGGCTTCAGCGTGCGGATCAGGGGAAGCGCGTGGCGCTCCCACATGTCGAAGGTCACGGGCAGCACAGCCGTTTCCAGGCGGGCCGCGGCGGGCTGCCAGTTGCGCTGCGCGAGCGCGCCAATCGCCCAGGCGGTCGGGTTTTCCGGCGCGCCCGGGAAGACGTCGAAGCCGGTCGCGAGGATGAGCGGCTTCGTCATGGCGTGCGTCGCCGGCTCATGGCGTGACGATGGGGAAGTTCGGCTGCAGCGGATCGATGAGACCGACAAGCTCGTCATAGGCGCCGGCGCGGCCCTCGACGCGGATTGCGCCCGTCGCCTTCTTCACCGTCGTGGGGACGCCGGCGATGAGGGTCTCGAGCATGTCCGCGCGCTTCATCGATACGGTGGCGTCGGCCGTCATGTCCTCGGCGACCTGCTCGTGGATCAGGACGCCATTGCGGACCGTGATGAGATGGTTCTCGTTCATGTCGGTCAGCTTGAGATTGAGGCTGAAGTTCTTGCCTTCGGCCTTCTCGGCGTTGAAGCGCACCGCGGCGAAGTCCAGCATCATGGAGGTCGAGGTTGCACGGACGAGCGACAGGCTCATGCGCTGCAGGCCCTGGTCGACCACGCCGTGGCGCAGTTCCTGTGCGCCGGTGAGATAGATGTTGCGCCAGGTGCCGGCTTCGGTTCGGTAGCCAAGCTGCGTGTACACGTCGGCCAGCATTTCCTTGGCCTTCGTGTTCTTCTCGTCGGCAAAGACCACGTGGTTCAGAAGCATGGCGGCCCAGCGATACTCGCCTGCCTTGATGGCCGCGTCGGCCTTCGTGATGACGGAGTCGGCGCCGCCCATCGCATCGACGTAGTGCGTGCCGGCAGCGACCGGTGGCAGGGCGTGGAGCGAGGCCGGGTTCGCGTCGTACCAGCCCAGGTAACGCTGGTAGATGGCCTTCGAGTTATGGCTCATCGTGCCGTAGTAGCCGCGATTGTACCACTCCTTCGCGAGGACGGCGGGGAGCTCAAGCTGCTCGGCGATCTCGGGCGCCGTGAGGCCGTTGTTCATCAGCTTCACGGTCTGGTCGTGGAGGTACTTGTAGGCGTCGCGGTGCTTGTTCAGGTAGTCGCGGATGACCTCGGTGCCGAAGCGCGGGATGCCATGGGCGGCAAACATCACGTCCGTGCCGTTGCCATAGAGGCGTACGGCCTGCGTGAGGTAGTCGGCCCAGTCCTTGGCGTTGCGCACCTGCGCGCCGCGGGCGGGCAGGAGGTTGTGCATCGTCGCGTTGGCGTTTTCGGCCATGAACAGCGCGCGCATGTCGGGCAGGAAGAAATTCATCTCGGCCGGGGCTTCCGTGCCGGGCGTGACCTGGAAGACCAGCTTCACGCCATCAATGACAATCTCCTGGCCTGTCTTCGAGATGATGTCGGTGGGGGCTATCAGCGAGATCGTGCCGTTCGAGATGCCGGGTCCGAGACCCGACGTCATTTCGCCTTCAATGCCGCGCGGCAGCGTCGTGCCGAACTGGAAGCGGGCACGGCGCGTCATGGCGGGGCCGGCGATGATGTTCTCGGAGACCGTGTGTTCCATGAAGCCGTCGGGCGCGATGATGCGGACGCGACCGGCCTTGACGTCTGCTTCCGTGGTCACGCCCATCACGCCGCCAAAATGGTCGCCGTGGCTGTGCGAGTACACGACCGCGAGGACAGGCTTGTCGCCGACGTGTTTCTTCACGAGGCCGAGGGCGGCCCTGGCGACTTCCACTGTCGTGAGCGGGTCGGCAACGATATAGCCCTTGCCGGTGTCGATGAATGACACGGTCGACACGTCGAAGCCGCGTACCTGGTAAATGTTGTCCGCGACCTTGTAGAGGCCGTGCTTCGTGAGCAGCTGGGCCTGGCGCCAGAGGCTGGGGTTTGCGCTGGGCGGGGCTTCGCCCTTCAGGAAATCATAGGACGAGAGATCGAAGACGACCTTGCCCTGCTCGTCCTTGATGACGGGATTGTCGAGCGTCGCAATGAAGCCGCGGCTCGCGAAGTCGAAGTCCTGTTTGTTTTCGAAGGGCAGTTCCTTGCGGATGCGATCGTGGACTTCCTTCGTGGAGGTCGAGGCCTCGGCGACAACGTCTTTCGGAATGGTGGGTGTCGGGGTGCCGAGCAGCATCGGCAGGACGCCGCGGAACATGTACGCAAACGTGATCAGGACCACTGCCGTGGCCAGGATGCCGAGTGCAAGGCCACGAAGGAAGTGACTGCCGAAGATGCGGCCGAGTAGTGACATGATTGGATACCCCGATAGACGGCGAGAGACTAGCGCAGCAGGTGCTGCCGCAAAAGGCGACAGTCATGCTGCACCTGCGTGATGTCAGCGCGCGCGCTGCATCCAGAAGATGATGTTGTCCAGGGCAAAGGCCATCCTGTCCTGTCCCTCGAAATGATAGGCAATGTCATGTTCGCAGCTGGTCATGACGGTGTGGACGGGAAAGCCGGTGAATCCGAGCGCGCGGGCCTGTTCTTCGGCCTTTCCGGAATCACCCAGGCCGCCCTGGAAGATGCCTTCAGCCGGCACCTCGACATAGGCGTAACGCGGGTTCGTGCAGGCCAGCAGGGCCGGGCCCTCGATCGCTTCCGGCCTGAAGGTGACCGTCTTGCCGACATAGGTCGCCGCGATCGCCGGATCGATGGCCTGGCCTGCTTCCAGCCAGGGCGCGGGCTTTGCGTCGGTGACCTTCCAGTCGCCTTCAACCGTGCCCGTTTTCTCGCCGCTGCAGGCGGTCAGTCCCACAGCGACGAGCAGTGCGATAACATGTCCCTTCATTGCCACTCCCGGCGTTTCAGCTTGTCGGCGAAGATCTGCCTGGCCATGCGTCCGAACTTGCGGCTGCGGGCATGGGCCTCGGCCAGGGTTTCGGAGTTGCGCCTGTCTTCGCGCATCAGCTTTTCATAGCGTTTCAGGCGCCCCGGGTCGAGGGTTCCATCCGCCAGGGCTGACTGTACGGCGCAGCCGGGTTCGGAGGCGTGGGTGCAGTCCGAAAAACGGCACCTGCCCGCGATTTCCACGACGTCGGAAAAGACATCCTCGATCCCATCGCTGGCATCCAGGACCTGCAGCTCGCGCATGCCGGGCGTGTCGATCAGCCAGGCCCCCGAGGCGAGCGCATGCATCGAACGCCCGGTCGTCGTGTGGCGTCCGCGGGAGTCGTCCTCTCGGATACCTTGCGTCGCCTGCGCGGCGCGGCCCTGCAGCGCGTTGACGATGGTTGATTTGCCGACGCCTGATGAGCCGACAAGGGCCAGTGTCTGTCCGCGCCCGAACCACGGAGCAAGGACCGACAGGGCGGCCGGATCGCGGGCGTCGATCGCTTCCACCACCAGGCCCGGCATCAGCCGTGCCGCCTCGCGTGCATAGTCGCCGGCGTCGCTGACGAGGTCGGCCTTGGTGATCAGCACGAGCGGTGTCACGCCGGCCTCGGCGGCGAGGGCGAGATAGCGCTCGAGACGTGCCACGTTGAAATCGTGGTTCGCCGAGGTGACGACCAGCAGCGTATTGACGTTGGCCGCGATGAGCTGGATGCCGCGTCCTGTCCCCGCCTTCCGGCGCCTGAACAGGCTGAAGCGCTCCAGCACGCGCGTGGCGCGCGCTCCACCGTCCTCGAGCACGAGCCAGTCGCCGACCGTGATCGTGCTGTCGCCGTTGTCGTCGGGCGGCAATGGCTGGATGCGGCCGTCCACGGCCGGACCACGGATCTCGCAGGCGTCGCGATGCACGGCGTGGATGCGTGCCAGAGGCAGGTCGAATTCATGCTCTTCAAGCTGGGCCTGGAAATGCGGTCCCCAGCCGAAGTCCTTCAGTGATGTATGGGTCAAATCCTGATGTCCAAAGCGGGCGCACTGCCTCTCGGCAGGCGCAAAGTCATGCTTTCCTGGTGCGAGCGCACCCGGAAGGTTCATGGCCGGACAGGAGGTTTTTCGGCGCGGCTCAGGCCGCAGCGAGGATCCCGGTTCCAGCCAGGGGGCGAGCAACAATGGTCATACGGGCCTCCTTGTCTGGAAGGGTTGAAACTCGGCGCACGATAGCAGCCGCTGGCTGCACGTCAAGGTAAAGGCCGTCCACGCTCGCGGATTGTGACGGGTCTGTCGCGGAAGTGACACCGGTCGCAACGTCCCTCAAAGCGCCGCAATCGGCATCACAATGTCAAAGTTGCATCGCAATCGCGACCAGATCGGGGCGCACCTGTCTCGGCACAGGCGGACCCACGACCACCGCCTGAAGGGACAAAACCATGACATCGTCAATCCTCACCAGCGGGAGCCCGCACAAGGGCCCTCGCGCATTGTTGCGCGGCACGCTGATCGCCGCGACCGCCTTCACCTCCTGCTTCCTGGCGGGTCCTGCCATGCCGGACAGCACGCCCGGGCCCAAGGCCGAGCCGGCTGTGCTGGTGACGCCGGACGAAGCGGGCACGGGTGCCTTGCTGCTGCGTTCGAAGGAGCCCGGCAAGTACATCGAGGCGCCGCGCCTCAAGACCGACGTCGAGATCGAGGTCTCGGGCCTCGTGGCGCGCGCGAAGATCACGCAGCGCTTCGAGAACCCGTCGGACAAGTGGGTGGAAGGAATTTATGTCTATCCGCTGCCGCAGCAGGCGGCTGTCGATGCGCTGAAGATGCAGGTCGGCAACCGGTTCCTCGAGGGCAAGATCAAGGAGCGCGCCGAGGCACGGGAGATCTACGAGAAGGCTGCCGCGGCCGGCATCAAGGCATCGCTCGTCGAGCAGGAGCGGCCGAACATGTTCACGAACTCGGTCGCCAATATCGGGCCCAAGGAAACCGTCGTCGTGCAGATCGAGTACCAGGAGACGGTGCGCCTCGACCATGGCAAGTTCGAGCTGCGCGTGCCGCTGGTGGTGGGCCCGCGCTACATCCCGGGACAGGGTACGCCCATGCTGACCGTGTCGTCGGAAGGTACCTCGGGGCGCTCGGTCCCGGATGCATCGCGCATCTCCCCGCCGGTCATGCATCCGAAGTTCGGCAAGATCAATCCGGTGTCGCTGAAGGTGAAGCTCAAGTCGGGCGTTGCCCTTGATGCCGTGCAGACCCTCTACCATCACGCCAATGTCTCGCGCGTGGACGAGCGGACGGCCGTCCTGGAGCTGTCGGGCGACGTGCCGGCCGACCGCGACTTCGTCATGAACTGGACGCTGAAGGCGCAGGCGACGCCGCAGGCCGGGCTGTTCAGGGAGACTGCAGGAGAGCGTTCCTACTACTTCGCCATGGTCACGCCGCCGACGGGCGCGGTGCAGGTACAGCGCCAGCCGCGCGAGGCGATCTTCGTGATCGACAACTCGGGTTCGATGTCGGGCGAGTCCATGCCGCAGGCCAAGGCGGCCCTTCTCAAGGCGCTGGCGCAGTTGAGGCCGGAGGACACGTTCAACGTGATCCGCTTCGACGACACGTTCGATGTGCTGTTCAAGGACGCGGTGCCCGCGAACAGGACCAACCTTGCCGTGGCCACGCGGTTCGTGTCGGGCCTTGAGGCGAATGGCGGCACGGAGATCCTGGCGGCCCTGCAGGCGGCGCTGAAGGACGCGCGCGTGACGGACAGCTCACGGCTGCGCCAGGTGATCTTCCTGACGGATGGTGCGGTGGGCAACGAGGACGAGGTGCTCAAGGAAGTGGGGCGTTCCCTTGGCCGGTCGCGGCTGTTCACGATCGGCATTGGTTCTGCTCCCAATTCGTTCCTGATGGAGCACATCGCGCGCACGGGTCGCGGGACCTTCACCCATGTCGGCTCCGAGACGGAAGTCGAGGAGAAGGTCGGCGAGCTCTTCCACAAGCTCGAGACGCCCGTGATGACGGATCTCCAGGTTCGGACGGAAGGCGTTGCGCTTGAGACTTGGCCGAACCCTCTGCCCGATCTCTACGCGGGCGAACCGGTGGTGCTGAGCACGGCGACGTCGGCGACGGCGGGGCGCGTGGTGATCGAGGGGCGCCTGTCGGGCAAGCCCTGGAGCACGACGCTCGACCTTGCCGATGCCGTGGAAGGTTCCGGCGTGTCGAAAATCTGGGCCCGCTCCAAGATCACGGCTGTCGAAGGCACGCGCTATACCGGTGCCAATGAGGGTGATGTCGATGCGCAGGTGCTGACCATCGCGCTGGAACATCACCTGGTATCGCGCATGACGAGCCTCGTGGCTGTCGATGTCACGCCGAGCCGTCCGGCGGACGCTTCGCTTGAATCGCAGGCCATGCCGACGAACCTGCCGCATGGCTGGAACTTCGAGAAGGTGTTTGGCACCGATGTCGACAATCCCACCATCGAGACCAGGATCGACAAGAGCGCGCTGCTGCAGCTGGCGGCCCTTGATGCGGCGAAGCCCGTGGCGGGTGGTGACGGTGTGCCGCTGCCGCAGACGGACGCCGGAACGCTGCTGAGCATCGTGACGGGACTGCTCATGCTGGTTGCAGGCGGCTGGGGCTTCCTTCTCCTGAGGCTGAGGAGGGTCTGGCTGTGAGCCTGCAGGAGTTCCAGGACTACTCACCATGGCTGCGGTGCGGGGATACACCCCGCGCCGCCAGCGTGCTTGTCATCGCGACAGGGCTATTGATCGCGGGAGGTCTCTGGCTTGTTGGGCAGGGCCTGTACATTCAGGCGAAGGCGCTTGTCGCGCAGGTGCTGCTTGAGCGGGCGTGGGAGCAGACACTGGCGACCGGAAGACCTGCCAGGGCGTGGAGCTGGGCGGATACGCATCCCATCGCCCGCATATCGTTTCCGCGGATCGGGCAATCCTCGATCGTGCTGGCTGCCGGTGGGGGCGAAGCGCTCGCTTTCGGTCCGGCGCATGTGTCGGGGTCGCCTCTTCCCGGCGCCAAGGGCACGAGCGTGATCGGCGGGCACCGAGATACTCATTTCTCCTATCTGCGTGAAGTCAGAAGCGGGGACGAAATCCTGGTCAAGGATGCGCGTGGTGTCGTCATCCGTTTCAGGGCGACCCATGCGCTTGTGGTGCACCCGGGTTCTTCGGGCATTGCGACGGGCAGTTCGCGCGCGCGGCTGGCACTGGTGACCTGTTTCCCGTTCGACTCCGTCGAAAGGGCCACATTGCGCTACGTCGTGTTTGCCGAAGCCGAAGGGGCGCGACAATGACGGCACTTTTGCGCACCCGGGCATGATGTCAAAGCGGAGGCATGAGCACTCATCCACTCGATCTTGATACACGGCTGACGCCGACGGATGCCGGACGGCTTTCCGGTGTAACGACCCAGCACTATACGAACTTCAATGGCTTCTTCGGTGGCTACACCGCGGCCTGCCTGTTGCGCGCGGTGCTTGACCACCCGGCGCGCAAGGAGCCGCCGGTCGCCCTCACGGTGAACTACTGTGCCGCCCTGTCGCCGGGCGATTTCGAGATCGTCGTGCGCGAGGTCCGAACAGGCCGGTCGACGCAACACTGGCTTGTCGAGATGTTCCAGCAGGAGGCGACGGTTGCGACCGCCAGCGTCGTGTGCGGATCGCGTCGGGCGGTGTGGTCGCATCATCCTGCGGTCATGCCGGAGATCGAACCATTCGAGACGCTCTCGGCCTTCGCAGGGTTCAGGCCCGGCGGCTGGACGTCCCAGTATGAGATGCGCTTCTCCCGCGGCGCACCCGACTTCTCTCCGTTGCAGGGAGAGGAAATGCGCCCGGCCTATTCCAAGCTCTGGATGCGGGACAAGCCCGCGCGGCCGCTCGACTACCTGTCGCTGGCCTGCATGAGCGACGCCTTCATCATCAGGAGCTTCCTCGTGCGGCCAAAGATGGTGGCAACCGGGACCGTGACCCTGACCACCTACTTCCACGGCAACGCGGAAACCATGGCTGCCCAGGGAACGGAGCCACTTCTCTGCGTCGCCGATGCGCATGTCTTCAATGACGGGTTTGCCGACCAGCTGGCCTATCTCTGGGGGCGGGACGGAAAACTGCTGGCCACCTCACAGCAAATTGTCTGGTACAAGGAGTAGCGGCGGATTTCGTCCTTGAGGGCAGAGCCCTGATCGGGTGCAATGCGGCGCTTGCCTCGAGGAACATCCGATGTTTCGCGTTCTTGGATATCTCGTTCTGGGCGTCGTGCTGCTGGCCGCAGCCGCATCCTATGTCCTGATGGAGTGCCGGTGCGAGGTGCCATCCGTGGCGCACGCCCCCTTCCTGCCCGAGGCGGATCGTGACGCCCCGATCCTGAAGCTTGCCAATACACCCGAGCAATGGTCCGCCCTCACGCGGCAGGATCTCATGGAAATGCGGCGGCAGCTTGAACGCAATACACCCATTCCTTATGACGCGGAGAACCCAGCCTACGCCAGGTGGCTGGTGGCCGGATACGAACAGGCGATGGCCCGCGCGGCGCAGGTCACGGACCTCTCGGGCTACTTCTTCACGCTTGCGGCGTACATGAACGGATTCCAGGACCTGCATCTTTCGTTCGGGCTCGCGGGAGAGCCGCCGCCCGGACGCTGGCCGGGCTTCATCGTGTCCCTGAAAGGAGATGTTGCGGAGGTCGTCTTCCGCGACGAGAGCGATGCGGTCGCCCCCGCTGTCGGAACAACGGTGATCGCCTGCGATGGCAAGAGCCTGAGGGAACTTGCGCGCGAGCGCATATTTCCATTCCGTCACATCGAGGCGATCCCGTCCCATGTGCGCCTGGCCGTGTCCCGGCTGTTTCTCGACAGGCAGAATCCCTTTGCGCCGGCCATCCAGTCTTGCGACGTGGAGTTCAACGGGGTGAAGCAAGCCCTGCCGCTGCAGTGGCGACCGCTGCCTGACAACGAGGATCCGTGGTTCGAGCAGTTCAGCATTGCCAGCAATGGTCCGGCGACAGGATGGGGCGTCAAGGAAGTCGAGCCCGGCATCTGGTGGATCGGCGTGCCGACGTTCAGTTCGGGCGATGTGACTGCAGCGCTCCTCAAGGCGCTCATCGAGGAAGTGGAGAAGAATGGCGACAGGATGAGGAGCGCCCGCGCGATCGTCATCGATACGCGCGGAAACGGCGGCGGAAACTCGGCGTGGGCGGACCGCCTTGCCAACGCGATCTTCACGCCGGCCGTGCTGGAGAACCACCGTGGGCCTTCCTACAGCACCGCGACCGACTGGCGGGCGTCGAAGGAGAACGGCAGGTTCTGGACCGAGTGGGCGGTCCAGATGGAGAAGGAGTTCGGCCCCTGGTCCATCAACAGGTTCATCGGGCTGTTCCTGGGGCGGCAGTTGACGAAGTTCGCTGATGAGGAAACGCCGCTCTATCGTATCCCGACGTGCTGGCCTTCCCGGTCCGGCGGCCTGACGAAGCTGCGGCCCAAGGGCGAAAGCCCGTTTCCGGCCCGTGTGTTCATGCTGTCCAACGGTTCGTGCGGCTCTTCATGCCTGAACTTCGCAGACACCGTGCTCATGGTGCCAGGCGTGAAGCTGGTGGGGGCGGCGACGTCGGCCGATGGGGTCTACATGGATGTGCGCAGCGTGGATTTGCCATCCGGAGTGGGTGCCGTGACATTCGCACAGAAGGTCGAGCGCGGCGGCGGACGCGCGGCGCTTGAGTACTATCCGCCCGACATTGCCTATGACGGGCCCTGGTCGGATGAAGCCGTGCGGCAGTGGGTGCTTGAGATCGCGAAGCGGCCCTAGGTTCAGAACACGAGGCCAAGGCGCAGGCGGACTTCGTCCGTTTCAAGGGAGACGTTGCCCGCGGGCGCGCCGAGATCGACATCCGTGTCCCCGTAATCGGAGTGTCGGTACTCGATGCCGAGGCGAAGCGTGTCCGCCAGCTGGATCTCCGAGCCTGCGCCGATCGTGTAGCCGGCGAGGGACTTGCTCGCGCTTACGCCGCCGAGCTCGTTTGAATCCGTTGCAATGTAGCCGAGGGCGATGCCAGCGGTACCGTACAGGAGCACGGGCCCGAGGGCCACGCCGGCGCGCCCCCGCAGAGACGTCATCAGTTCGACATCGAAGGTGCAGTCGATGAGGACGTCGCATGTGGCGTTGTCGCTGAGGTCCGGAAAGGACAGGTCGCCTTCGACGCCAACGACCAGACCGGCCAGGTCAACACCATAGCCCGCGTAAACGGAGAACGAGCCGCCTTCCGGCGACAACGAGGGGTCCCCCGGGGCGCCGCCTTCGTCCCAGGCGTCATTTGCGTCTGCGTAGCCGAGGGCCACGCCCAGGTAGCCGCCGGTCCAGTCAGTGGCCGAGGCCGGCGTGGCCAGCGAGAGTGCAAGGAGACTGGCGGCTGCGAGCGAGCGCATGGTGAAGGAACCCCGTTGTTCTGGGCCGTTCGCGTTGGGGCGAATCAGCTTTGTGCGTGACTGAGCTTGCACAACTCATTAGGTACAGGTCCATGACCGGCTTTGTTATCGTGGGGGGCGGGCCTGCCGGCCTGTTTGCCGCCGAATTGCTGAGTGCACACGGGCTGAGTGTGGCGCTCTATGATCGCATGTCCAGCGTCGGGCGGAAGTTCCTGATGGCCGGGCGTGGCGGGCTGAACCTCACGCACAGCGAAGAGTTGGCGCTGTTCACATCGCGTTACGCAGACCGGCAGGAATGGATGGAACGCCTCATCGGGCAGTTTCCGCCGTCGGCCCTCGTGGCCTGGGCCGAGGGTCTCGGACAGCCTGTATTCACCGGAAGCAGCGGACGCATTTTCCCCAAGGCGATGAAGGCGTCGCCCCTGCTGCGGGCCTGGCTGCAGAGACTTTCCGCGCAGGGTGTGACGTTCCATCTGAACCAGTCATGGGAGGGCTGGAGTGACAAGGGGGCGCTCCGGTTCAGGGATGTGGCTGGTGTTGTGTCGGATGTGCAGGCCCGTGCAGTCGTGCTGGCGCTGGGCGGAGCGAGTTGGCCGCGGCTGGGGTCGAATGCGGCATGGGTTCCGCTGCTGGAAGAGCGTGGCGTGCACGTCCATGCATTCAGGCCAGCAAATGCCGGTTTTGATATTGCGTGGAGCCCGGTCTTCCGGCAGCGCTTTGCGGGCACGCCGCTGCAGGGAGCATCCTATGCGTTCGGTGGCAAGCGCGTGCGCGGCGAGAGCGTCGTCACGGGTTACGGGATCGAAGGCGGCGCGATCTACGCACTCAGTGCAGCCCTGCGCGAAGAGATCAGGCGATCCGGCCATGCCCACCTGATCGTCGACCTGCGTCCCGAGATGTCGTTGCAGGAAGTTCGCCAGAAGCTGGACAGGCCGCGCGGCGGCGACAGCCTGTCGAACCATTTGCGCAAGGCCCTGCGTCTCGCGCCCGTGGGCGTCAATCTCCTTCGTGAAGCCCATGGCGTTCACCTGGCGCAGGACGCGGACGTGCTGGCGGTTCAGTTGAAGCGGGTGCCGGTGAAGCTGACGGGTGTGCAGGGTCTGGAGCGTGCGATCTCGGCCGCCGGAGGGATCGACGTGGCGGAGCTTGATGAGGGGCTCATGCTCAAGCGGCTTCCGGGCGTACACGTGGCGGGGGAAATGATTGACTGGGAGGCACCCACTGGCGGCTACCTGCTCCAGGGCTGCTTTGCGACGGGTTTTGCGGCTGCGAAAGGTGTACTCGACCGTTGCGGCATCCCTTTCAAACCGCGATAAATCAGGACCGGTTGTTCAAGTTTCGAGTCGGAGTGTTCCATGCGCGTCCTGAGGATGGTTCTGCTTGCCCTTGTCCTGATGCCTGCCATTGCCCTGGGCCTTCCCGCGCGGGCGGAGAGCGATCCGAACCTGGCGGTGATCGCGAAGTTTCATGCGGCGCTGCTGGATACGCTGAAGCAGGGCAAGGCGCTTGGCATCCAGGGCCGATTCAAGAAGCTGGAGCCCGAAGTGGATGCGGCCTTCGACCTGAAAAGCATGACGCAATTCACTGTGGGTCCGAAATGGGCCGGCATGAGCGAAGGTGATCGCGCGTCGCTGGTCACGGCGTTCCGACGCATGACAATTGCGAGCTATGCCAGCAACTTCAAGGAGTTCAAGGAGCAGCAGTTCACGCTTGACCCGAAGGTGGATGTGCGAGGTGCTGACCGCATCGTGAAATCCCAGATCATCCCGAAGGGCGAGAAGGCCGTGAACCTCAGGTATCGGCTGCGGGAGATGGCCGGTGCCGTTCGCATCATCGACGTGATCTACGAGTCGGTGAGCCAGCTCGCGACAAGGCGCTCTGACTTTGCCTCCACGGTCAATGCGGGCGGCGCACCGGCACTCGTGAAAAAGCTGGACGAGATTTCCGACCGGCTGATGACCGCGTCCTAGGCTTTGCGCTCGGTCACCTTCAGAAGCGGTGGCAGCACGAAAAGCACCACGACGAGGATCCAGGCCAGCGAGATCATCAGCAGGGCGCCCATGCTCGACGTGCCGGGGTGGCTGGAGAACCAGAGTGCGCCGAACCCCGAGGATGTCGCGAGTGCGCTGAAGATGACGGCCCGTGCCAGCGGCGATTGCAGGAGGGCGCGCTGGCCTGCGCGCCATGCCATCACGAAATAGATGTCGAAGGCGACGCCGATGCCAAAGAGCAGGGGCAGCGCGATGATGTTGGCGTAGTTCAGCTTGAGGCCAATCAGAACGCAGGTGGCGAGCGTGAGCGCGCCGGCCAGGACAAGCGGCACGAGGCAGATCAGGATGTCCCGGAGGTTCCGGAGGGCTGCTGCAAGAAGCATGGCAATCACGAGGAGCGACCAGAATCCCGCTTCCGTGAAGGCCCCGACAATGGTCCTTCCGGATTCTTCCAGAAATACGGGGACACCCGTTGCGTCCGGCGCCACTGATGCCACCGCCGCGCGGAAGCGGCTCAGCATGGCATTGTCGGTGGGATCGCCTTTCGGGTAGATGCGGATGCGGAACTCGCCCGATGGCGCAAGGAAGTCGCGTGCGATATCCGGCGGAACGTGTTCGAGAGCGATGGGCTGTGCCTGCAGGAGGTATCGCACATTGTCGAGCATCACGCCGAGCCCTGAGGTCAGAAGCGTCGTTGCGGTTGCGCGGTCCTGGGGCGAGCCTTCGGCCAGGCGCTCGAAGTGCGAGGCGAGGCGGCGCGCGAGGTCCGCAGGCTGCGGCTGAGCCCTGTCGGCGGCATTGCGCAACTGAAGCGCTGTCTGGCGGAGTGCGGCGACGACGTCGCTGTCCTGCGGTGGCGCTTCCACGGTGATCGGGTTCAGCGAAAGGTCGAGCAGCATCGAGGCATCGGTGATCAGCGCGAGTTTTTCGTCCTGCTGCGCCGGAATGAAGGTGTCGATGGTGACGACTTTTGCAACTTCGGGGAGGGTTTCGAGTTTCGCTGCAAGGTTGCGCGCGTCCTCTCGCGAACGCGTCACGGCGTCCATCGCATTCGGCGAGCGGTCCGGGTCGTGGGCGAGGTCAAGAAGCGTGGAAATGGACTCCGATGCGCGCGATCGCAGGTTCAGAAGATTGAAGTCAAAGGTGACGGATGGGAGGAGGGCGAGAGCGATGCCACCGGCCAGCACGGCGAGGGCCGTCAGGCTGCGCGCGTGGGTGAGCAGTGCGTCGTTGAGCGGGGCAAGGTTCGCGTAGCCCGTTTCCTCTGCTTCGCCCGGTGGCCTCAGGAGGGCAATCAGTGCGGGTAGAAGCGTGAGGCTCAGCAGGAAGGTGATGAACATTCCCGTTCCGGCAATCAGGCCGAGTTCGGCGACGCCGCGATAGTCGGTGGGCAGGAAGCCCAGGAAGCCTGCGGTGATGGCCAGGGCAGCCAGGGTGAGGGACGGACCTATCGCGCGGGCGGCACTGGCGATTGCTTCAGGGAGGTCCGGATGCGCATGGCGCTCGGCGCGATAGCGGACGCAGAACTGGATTCCGAAGTCCACGCCGAGGCCCACGAACAGCGCGACGAAGGCGACCGAAATGATGTTGAAAGCGCCGACCATCGCCAGTCCCAGCGCTGTCGTGATCACGAGGCCTGCGAGTATGGTTGCGATGATCGCCACAATCAGCCGCGCCGAGCGAAGCGCCAGCCACAGCATCAGCAGCATGAAGCCGGTCGTGGCCGCGCCGATGAGCGCGGCATTTTCCGTGAGGGAGCCGAACTCTTCGTCGAAGATCGGCACGGGGCCTGTCAGGCGGATGGTGACGCCATTGGCCTGTGTCAGTCCGAGGTCTCGCGCGGTCTGCCGGATGAAACGTGTTGGTGCCTCTCCCGGCTTCAGCGTGCCAAAGTTCAGCTTTACGAGCGCCTCGATGAGGTGGCGCGTCTCGCGAAGGTCCGGTTCGCCTTCCATCATCATGCGCCGCCACGAATGGGGCACGGGCTTTCCGGCTTTCAGTGCCTCGAGCGTGCGGTCGAGTTCGGCAAAGGGACGGGACAGGCGGTCGAGCGTGATCTCGTTGCGTTCGACGCCTATGAGTGCCGTGGAGAGGGCGTTCATGATGCCGCGCAACGATGGATCCGCGGCAAGCGCCCCGAGAAACGGTTGGGCCGCAATGATCTGGCTGATGGCGGACTGTGTCTGCTCGAGTTCGAGGAACAGGAGCCCGTTCTGCCGGAAGAAGGGGCCGCCTCCGGGCTGGCGCAGCGAGAGGATCAGGTCGGGGCGTTTTTCCAGCGCCTGCGTGAGCCGGTCGGTTGCGGCCTGCGCGGCTTCGGGCGTGACGCCGTCGATGACGATCAGGATCTGGTTGGCGGGCTGCGGGAACAGCTGCTGGAAGGCGGCCTGCCGTTTGCGCCAGTCCAGCTCCGGCGACACCATGCGGGTGGTGTCGGTGTTCATGCGGAAATGGGTCGCGGTGTAGGCCGTCGCTGCCAGGGCCAGGGCGAGGCAAGACAGCGCAACCAGCGCTGCATGGCGGACGCAGGCCGCGGCGACCTGCCTGATGATTGACCCCAGCATTCTCGGTTTCCCCTGTCCCCGGCCGGGCCGGCTGATTTGCCCGTGGACCATAACGCCCGTGACCCGTTTTCAAGTCAACGCCTGCCGGGTTATAGAGACGCCACTCAAGGGAGACCCGCTCATGTCCGACACACTTCCAGACCGCCTGTGCGCCACGCCGGACAGCCCGTATTTCAATGAAGAACTGCTGAGCCGTGGCGTGGGCGTGATGTTCAACGGCGTCGAGAAGACGAATGTCGAGGAGTATTGCGTCAGCGAAGGCTGGGTGCGCCTGGCCGTCGGAACGGGCCGGGACCGCAAGGGCAATCCCATGACGATCAAGCTCAAGGGCAAGGTGGAGCCTTTCCTGAAGCCTGTCAGCGCCTGATTGCAGCGACGCAGGAAGCCTGTCCCAGGCTCAGCTGCGCGGGTTGGGTGGAATGAGGTCCATGCGTTCCCACAGGAAACCGTTGGACATGTAGTCCGACGGGGTGTGACCCTCGATGATGCTTTCCCAGTCGAACGGCACGCCATAGTCCAGCACATACATCAGTCGCAGAGCCGCACCCGTCGGCGTGTTGTCTGTCGTCGACCAGCGACGCGAGAAGAGCCAGCCCTCGTGTGGGCTGTCAAACTCCGCGGCGAAGCAGCGGGCGGCGTATGACTGCCAGGTTTCTCCGGCTGCCGCTGCGATGCCTGCGCGCGGGGCGTGGCCGAGCGCGCCGAACAGTATGGGGCCAGCGTGGCTTTCGACTTGTTCCGGGCTGAGCCAGTCTCCGGTGGCCATGTCGATTGCCGTCTCTCCCATGTCAAAAAGGGTAGGGTCCCACGCAGGCTCGCTGGATGCGATCACGAGGTGGCGGGCGAGGCGGATGTAGTTTTCCACCTGCTCACGCGTCAGCTGCACATGGATGTGCCGATACAGTGACATCGCTGAATGACCTAGCGCCTGACGTCCTCGATCACGCCTGAGGCAGCCTGTTCCACGGCCTTCACTCCCAACGTGAGGAAGTCCCAGGGGATCGAGTGTTTCAGCACGGCGGCGGCGTGCGCGAAACGCAACGTGGCCTGCGGGTTCATGCCCCGGCTCATGCCGTGGATCAGTCCGGCGGCGAAGGCGTCGCCGGTGCCGATCCTGTCGACGATGCCGCGCAGGCTGACGGGAGACACCTCGTGGTGGGCATCGCGCAGGTAGAGATGCGCCCCGTAGTCGTGGTCGTCGGGTGCGTTCACCGTTCGCGTGGTGCAGGCAATGGCCTGGAGGCGAGGAAACGCGTCGAAGGCGGCGGATGCGGCGCGTCGCGTGCGTTCCGGGCGCGTGGCGCCTTCGAAGGTCCGGTTCAGGATCAGCGAAAGGTCCCTTTCGTCACCCATGAAGACGGTCGTGCATTCGAGCATCGCCTTGAGGATGGCCGGCGCTTCGCTTTCCCAGCCCTGCCAGAGCTTCGAGCGATAATTGCCGTCATAGGAGACCTGCTTGCCGGTTTCAGCGGCCTTGCGCATCGCGCTGATCGTGGCTTGCGCGCAGATGTGCCCGAGAGCGGGCGTGATGCCTGACACGTGGAACCAGCTCGCGTGGGCGAGTTCGCTATCCAGTTGGGCGACTGCAGGGTCGGACGCGAAACTTGAGTTCTTGCGGTCATACTCGACTTCCGTTGCCCTGCGCACGGCACCGGGCACGAGGTAGAGCAGACCCATGCGGCCCGTCGACCGGCGGATGGATGTCGTGTCAACGCCGTGGCGTCGCAGTTCGGCGATGGCGGCGTTGCCGATGAAGCTGTCGGGCAACGTGGTCAGCATGCGCGTGGCGTGTCCGAATGAGGCCAGCGCGACGGCGACATTGGCTTCGGCGCCCGCAATCGACGCGCGGAATTCCGGGGACTGCATGAAGAGTTCCTGGCGCGGCGGGGCGAGGCGCAGGAGAATTTCGCCGTAGCACAGGATCGAAGGCTCAGGGGGCATGGGCAGATTCCACAGGTCAGCCCGCCGCTTATAGCACGGCTGGCCGATTGGTCAGGATTCACGTGGGGCTGCGCCGCTTGGCGGCCTTGAAGCGGCGTACCGGATTGGAGTAGGACGCAGGCCTCAATCGTGAAGGTTTGCCATGTCTGCCGAACTGAAAACCGTGCCCCAGGATGGACTGTTTGCGGGTCTCAAGGTCCAGCCCGCCGACACGCTGCTCGCCGTGATGCTCGAGTGCCGCGCCGATCCGCGCCCGCACAAGATCGACCTGACGGTTGGCATGTACAAGACGGCTGACGGCGCGACGCCCGTCATGCGCTGCGTCAAGGCGGCTGAGAAGTGGCTGGTCGAGAACCAGGAGACGAAGGGCTATCTCAGCCCGGAGGGCGATCTCGCCTTTGTTGACCTGCTCAAGCCGCTCGTCTTCAAGGGAGACCTGCAAAAAGATGCGCGCGTGGTTGGTGCGCAGACGCCGGGAGGGACGGGCGCCATTCGCCTGGCCGGAGATCTTGTCACGGCTTCCGGCCGGGACTGCACGGTGTGGCTGGGCCTGCCGACGTGGGGCAACTATCGGCCGCTGCTGAGCGCCTCGCGCCTCAAGGTCGAGACCTACACGAGCTTCGACGTCGCGACGCAGACCCACAAGTTCGATGAAGTGATGGGTGCACTCGGACGCGCACGCAGCGGGGACATCATTGTCCTCCAGGCGAGCTGCAACAACCCGACGGGCGTGTCGTTCACGGCGGCTGAGTGGAGCCAGATTGCCCGCACGCTGTCGGCGCGGGGTCTCATCCCTCTTCTGGACGTGGCCTATCAGGGACTCGGCAAGGGGTTTGAAGAGGACGTGGCTGGCGTGCAGACGGTGCTGGCGCAGGTCGAAGAAGCCCTGATTGCCTATTCCTGCGACAAGAACTTTGGCGTCTACCGTGATCGCGTGGGCGCCATGTATGCCGTCACGAAATCTGCCGCTGCGGCGCAGACCGTGTTCTCGAATGTCGTCTCGCTGGCGCGCGCGAACTGGTCGATGCCGTCGGACCATGGGGCGGCCGTGGTGCGCCACGTGCTCGAGACGCCGGTGCTCAGGGCAGACTGGCTCGCCGAGGTCGAAAGCATGCGCCTGCGCGTGAATGAAAACCGTCAGCGCCTCGCACGCACGCATGCGCGCTTTGCTGCGGTGGGCACACAGGAAGGCATGTTCAGCATGCTCAACCTCGATGCCGCAGCGATCGCGCGTCTCAAGAGCGAGCATGCGGTCTACATGGCGGGAACGGGTCGCATCAACGTTGCAGGCTTCCGCGGCGACGACATCGAGCGCTTTGCGGCGGCGGTGCTTGCCGTCAGCCCGACCTAGGAAAGATCAATCTTCGGGCTCGACAGGCCCGAAGACCTCTTCGAAAGCGGCCTTCATGGCGATGTCGACGTCGCTCAGCGTGGCCGTCAGGCCGAGCTGTGCAAGGCTCGTCACGCCGAAGGCCGAGATCCCGCACGGGACTATCCCCGAAAAGTGATCGAGCTCCGGGTCGACGTTCAGCGATACGCCATGGAACGAGATGCCCTTGCGGACGCGGATGCCGAGCGCGGCGACCTTGTCCTCGCGTCCGCCGGGCCGGGCGATCCAGATGCCGACGCGGCCCTCGCGCCGTTCTCCGCGCAGGTTGAAGTGCGCGAGGCTGCGGATCAGCCATTCCTCAAGGTCACGGACGAAGCGGCGCACGTCGTTCGATCGCCGCCGCAGGTCCAGCATGACGTAGCCAACGCGTTGTCCGGGGCCGTGATAGGTGAATTGCCCGCCGCGGCCGGTCGGATAGACGGGAAAGCGATTGGGGGCGAGGAGGTCTTCCTGCCGTGCGCTGGTGCCGGCCGTGTAGAGCGGGGGATGTTCCAGCAGCCAGACGAGCTGCGGCTTGCTCCCTGCGTGAATCTCCTCGACGCGCTGCTCCATGAAGCGCAGCGCGTCGGGGTAGTCGACCGGCGCGTCGCTGATCTTCCAGGCTATCGTTTCAGGGGATTTAACGATCACGTAAGGCTCAGGCCCTATTGTTTCGGGAGACCAATCGGGAAGACCCCATGACTGCCTCCTCTGTCGAAAGCGTGAAAGTAGATATTTCAGTTGTTGTCGGTCGTGCAAAGCTGCCGATGCAGCAATTGCTGCGCATGGGACGTGGTGCGGTCATCGAACTCGATGCCAAGCAGACCGACCAGGTCGTGATCCTCGCCAACAACAAGGCCGTGGCCCGCGGTGAAATCGTGGTTCAGGGCGACCGGATCGGGGTTACAGTCACGGAAATGCTCAAGGGGCAGGGCTAAAGCAGAAACTACATTGTGTTTTGTGAATATATTTAATTCACATGATCCATTGAATAATAAAATTCAAAGCGCTATCTGATTGTTAAATCAGAGAGGCGTTGTCCGTGCTTCCGCTCGCCATAGATGTCCAGTCGCAAAAGGTCGTGGTCGTTGGCCGCGGCCGTCCGGGACAGCAGCGCTATGAGCTCGTGCGGGCTGCCGGTTGCGAGCGCATCGTGCTGTATGCCGTCGACCAGGACGGCTGGGCCTGCAACGCCGAGGCGCTGCTTTACGAACGCCTGCCGGATTCCAGGGAGTTCGAGGGTGCACGCCTTGTATTCATCGCCGGCCTGCCGCGCGACGTGGCGGAACCGCTCGCCATCGCGGCGCGGCGCATGGGCATCCTCGTCAACGTGGAAGACGTCATGGATCTCTGCGACTTCCATGTCCCCGCAATCGTTCGACGTGGCGATCTTGTCATTTCGGTTTCGACGGGTGGCAGGGCTCCCGGTCTCGCACAACGGCTGAAGGCCTATCTCGCCGACCTGTTCGGTGCGGAGTGGGAAGAGCGCATTCGCCGGCTTGGGGATGCGCGCACGCAATGGCGCCGTGAAGGTGTCGAGAAGGACGAAGTGATCCGCCGCTCGGCCGAACTGATCTCGCAGGAGCGATGGCTCCCGGAGAGGCCCGCGCCATGAGCGTGTCATCCATCGTCAAAAGGGCGGCGCCGCCGCCGGCTCCCCGGGTCTTTGACCTCGCGGGAGCACCCAGCAGCTCGCCAGAGCTGCAGGCGCGGCTTGCTTCGCTGAAGTCCAGGGTCGAGGGGCTCGATGCACAAGCACTCCTGCGCCTGTGCATCGAGGACGAGTTCAAGGGACGCCTGGTTGCGGTGTCGTCTTTCGGCAGTGAGTCCGTCGTTCTCCTTCACCTCATGGCCGAGGTCGATCCATCCGTGCCCGTCGTGTTCCTCAACACGGGCAAGCTGTTCGGCGAAACCATGCGCTATCGTGACCGGCTGCAGGAAGTGCTGGGGTTGCAGGACGTGCGCGCGATCGGGCCGAGTGCGACTGACCTCAAGGCGGAAGACCCTGAAGGTCTGCTGTGGCAGCGCAATCCCGATGCCTGCTGCAATATCCGGAAGGTGCTGCCGCTGCAGCGCGTTCTCAAGACCTTCGATGCCGAAATCACGGGACGCAAGCGGTTCCAGACGGCCTCGCGCAATGCAATCGGTCCGGTGGAGCTGAATGGCGGTCGCTTTGTCGTCAATCCGCTCTGGAACTGGTCGCTCAATGACCTCAAGGAGCACATTCTCGCCCACAACCTGCCGCGGCATCCGCTCGTCGAGGATGGCTACCTGTCCATCGGCTGCATGCCCTGCACGCAGCGTGTGAAGGACGACGCCGACTACCGTTCGGGTCGCTGGGCGGGGACCGACAAGGACGAGTGCGGCATCCATGCAAATCTCGACGGTGACGGCATCTAGCCCGAGGAAGGCATTCGGCGACCTTGCTTGAAGGGTTGGCTGGCGTGTCGTAATGGAAGGCACACGCTGGAGGAATGACCGATGTCCGCACCTGAAATCCTTGTCACTGGCATGGCCCGTACGCCGATGGGCGGCTTCCAGGGCGAGCTGTCGCCCATGAGCGCGCCGCAACTGGGTGCCCATGCGATCAAGGCGGCGCTCGCGCGCGCCGGTCTGTCGGGCGAGCACGTCGGCGAGGTCTACATGGGGTGCGTCCTTCCGGCTGCACTCGGGCAGGCGCCCGCGCGGCAGGCGTCGATCCATGGGGGCATTCCGAACACCGTGCCGTGCACGACTGTCAGCAAGGTGTGCGGTTCGGGAATGAAGGCCGTGATGCTTGCGGCCGACCAGCTGAGGGC
>CAZYFM010000002.1:0-96630 GCA_964646885.1 uncultured Flavobacteriaceae bacterium | reverse complement strand
CGCGGCGGCAGGCCCTGGATTCGCGCGCGCGCGTTCGACATCGCCAGCATCGCCCCACGATAACGCTGGAGTGGGCGCTTGTCCAAAAGGTCGCGCCCTCCGGTGTGCCGCTGCGCTTGACCCGGACGCATGTTCGCTATATGTTCCAGCATCGATGGCGGCCCTGCGCCGCCCCGCAACTTGAAAACCGAATAAAGACCAGGCGACCCGCCGGGGAACCGATCCCTCACCCCGGGCCGCCACGAAGACCCCGTCGCGCAAGCGGAAAGGACGGGGGAGTGCCCCGGACTACGCCCGCCGCACCTCAGCGCTTCCGCCTCCCGGCAAACGCAAAAACAACGACGAAAGTGTCATCTTCAGTCCGCGAAAATGGCCCGGAACAGCGAAAAACAGCAAAACGGATTCGGGGGAAGTGTCATCTTCCACCAACCCCTGCAACCGGGATGGAAGGGCCGGAAACGGATCGGAAGACGGGGAGGCGGTCGTCCTTGCTTCGCTTCCCCCAGAACTCGGGTGATGGCTGCCGCATTCCGCTTACGGCGATGCAAGTTGCAGGGAAACAGGCCTAGTCTGGCTTCATCGTTAGCTGGCCGCTGGTGACAGTGACGCCGGAGGGTCTCATGAGGTCTGCCATCTGGGCCGGTGTCAGCACGACTTCGCCCAGCTGGACAGGCCTGTCCGGACCCGAGGTGCTGCCGCCATCGGCCACGAGTTGCGCGTTTATGAATGATGCAAACGCGTCGGATTCATTCACGAACCATACAAGCGTGATCGCGACGTTCGTTTTCGTCACGCCGCCCCGGATGATCGAGGCGTGCAGGATCCTGAATGTCTCGTCATTCACGCGTGAAGCTGCGATGAGGCCGCCATAGTGGTCGTTCAGCTTGTTCAGCACCTCGAGCGGGAGCTTGGCCTTCACGCCCCGGCCGATCGTGACGAGCGCGCACTCCTCGCCATTGTCGTTGCAGGACGACAGCGTGACGAGGAAGTTCCGGTTGCTGCTCTTGAAGCGGACCGTGCGTTCGCCCGGGAATGGAGTGACCTCTTCCGCTCCCGCCTCCTGCAGAATGGCCGCGAGCCTGTCCAGCGTCAGGTTCAGGATCACATCCTCGGCCGCTGGCTCGGCCGCTGGCGGTGCTTCGGGCTTGGCCGCATCATCGGCCATGGCGTGCGGCGCCGATGCCAGCCATGCGAGCGCAAGCGTCAAGGCCAAAGCGGATCTAGCAATCATGTCTGTCCGTCCGGTTTGCCAGGTGTCCGAGGGGCCGGGCCTGAGGCATCGACGAAATTGAGGGATTGGGACTGCCGATGCAAATAGTGTTTGCTGGCAGGAGCCCACACACGTAAGAGAAGATTTTTCAGGGATATTTCGCCTCCCGGGCGCGATCCCGACGTTCTTTGGGGAACCCGCACATGAGAATTGGCTGTCTTGGCGCCGCCCGCATCACGCCCTCGGCGATCGTGCACCCCGCACAGGTTCGCCCCGGGGCCCGCCTTCAATCGGTTGCGGCGCGCGACCCGGCACGCGCGCAGGCCTTTGCCGAGAAGCACGGCTTCGCGCGCAGCGACCGCAGCTATGCTGAACTCGTGGCAGCTGCCGATGTGGACCTTGTCTACAATGCCCTGCCCATCAACCTGCATGCCGAGTGGACCATCAATGCGCTCAAGGCGGGCAAGCACGTGCTGTGCGAGAAGCCCTTTGCGATGAATGTGCGCGAGGTCCACGAAGTGCATGCGGCTGCGCGCGCTGCGGGGCGTCGCGTGATCGAAGCCTTCCACTATCGCTACCATCCCGGGTTCCTGCAGATGCTGGCGTGGATCGACGCCGGCGAGATCGGAATGGTGAGTTCGATCGATGCGAGCTTCAACATCGGCATTGATGACCGAAATGGCGACGAGATACGCCACCTGCCGGAGACCGGCGGCGGAGCGTTCATGGACCTTGGATGCTATCCACTCAGCTGGGCGCTCAACATTGCCCGCGCGCGTCCGGTGCATGTCGACGCCAGGGCCGTGCTGACGGCTCGCGGCGTAGACGAGAAGATGGAGGCCACGCTGACATTCCCCGGCGCCGTCACGGCCCGTCTGTCAGCATCCATGGCAAAGGGGGAGCCGTTCTCGGCCACGCTGAACGTCAAGGGATCCAAGGGGGAGATCCTGTTCGTCAATCCGCTTGCCCCGCATCATGGCAGCAGCCTGACATTGCGGGCGGGCACGAAATCGCTTGCGCCACGCGTCAGCCGCATCTCGACCTACACGTGGCAGCTCGACACCGTCGTCTATGCGCTGGAAGGCCAGTTGCCCGTTCCGACAGAAGGCGAGGCTGTCGTGATCCAGCAGGAGGTCCTGGATGCCACCTACGCGGCCGCGGGCCTCAAGCACCTGCGCTTCCGCGACTGACGTCAGGGTCGAACGAGCTTTCCGGGGTTCATGATGCCGGACGGATCCAGGGCGCGCTTGATCGCGCGCATGGCGTCCATTTCGGCGGCGGACTTGTAGCGCAGGATTTCGTCCACCTTTGCCTGTCCCAATCCGTGCTCCGCACTGATCGAGCCCTCGAACGAATGCACGAGGTCATGGACGATCCGGTTCACCTCGTCGATCCTCGAAAGGAAGGCGGCCTTGTCGGCACCAACGGGCTGGCTGACGTTGAAGTGGATGTTGCCATCGCCCATGTGTCCAAAGGCGACCGGACGTGCGCCCGGAATCCTTTGCGTCACGGCCCCTGAAGCCGCTTCCATGAAAGCCGGAATGGAGGAGACCGGGACGGAGACATCATGCTTGATGCTGCCGCCTTCCGGCTTCTGGGCTTCCGACAGGGCGTCACGGAGCTTCCAGAAGGCGTCGCGCTGCGACCCGGACTGCGCAAGCGCGGCATCGACGATGATGCCGGCCTCCTGCGCCTTTTCCAGCAGGGCCTGCGTTTCGGCACTGTCCTGCCTTCCGAACAGGGAGACCTCGAGAAGCACGTACCATGCGTGGCGCGCCTGCAGCGGCGTGCGTGTCCCCGGGACATGCCGGATGACAAAGTCGAGGCCGATGTCAGGGATCAACTCAAACGTCGTCACGAAGAGACCTTCGTCACGAACCATGTTCAGCAAGCGGACCGCGTCCTCAACCGACCTTGTTCCCACGAAGGCCGTTGCCATGGCCGCAGGCTTCGGAAAGAGCTTCAGGACTGCGCCCGTCACGATGCCGAGTGTTCCCTCCGCTCCTATGAGAAGGTTGCGCAGATCGTATCCCGTGTTGTCCTTGCGCAGGGCCCTCAGGCCGTTCCAGATCCGGCCATCCGGCAGGACGGCCTCCAGTCCCAGCACCAGTTCCCGCATGTTCCCGTAAGCGAGGACTGCAGTGCCGCCGGCGTTGGTCGAGATCAGGCCTCCAATGGTGGCTGAGCCTTCAGAGGCGAGACTGAGCGGGAACAGCTTGCCGTTCGCCTCGGCAGCGGCCTGAACGTCCTGGAGAATGCAGCCTGCATCGACGGTGATGGTGCTGGCGCTGATGTCAGCACCACGGATGCTGTTCAACCGGCCAAGATTGATCAGGACCTGCGAACCGTCGCCCGCCGGGATCTGTCCGCCGACGAGCCCGGTGTTTCCACCCTGCGGTACGAGTGCCGTCCGTGTCTCGCTGCAGATGCGGACAATCCGGGACACCGCTTCGCTCGTTGCCGGCCTCAGGATGACGGGCGTCTTGCCGGTGAAGCGATCGCGCCACTCCCTGAGGTAAGGCGCCATCAGCACTGGGTCATCAATGACGCCGCCCGGACCTGCGGCCTCCCGGAGCCGCTGGAGCGTCGCTGGCGATGGCGGGCCGGGCAGGGTCATCGTTCAGGCCTCGTCGCGGATGGCCGCGCGCGCGAGCCGATCGTTGATGGCTTCCCCGAGCCCGCCCTGGGGTATGGGCATCACGGCAATGCCGTCCGAGCGTGTCTGATCCAGGGCGCGCAGCATCCTGAAGAGGTTGGCCGCCGCTTCGAGCAGGTTCTCGCTTTCGCTCAGGTTCAGCGTGTGCATCGCGCCGGCGAGGGGCTTGCCCAGCGCGAGAAGGGCCTCATTGGGTCTCACTTCCGTTGCATTCAGACGGAGCGGCTTGCGCGTGGCGTAATGCTTCCTGAGCCGGCCCGGAGAGTGGGGGGCGCTCTCGGAATCCCTCGACATGCCGAGCGGGCCGACAATGCCTTCAATGTCCGCGCGCGTGATTGCGCCCGGGCGGAGCATGACCGGCCTGTCGTCGGCCCATCCCACGATGGTGGACTCCAGCCCCAAGCGCGCGGGACCGCCGTCGAGGATCAGGTCAACGCGTGACCCCAGGCTTTCCTCCACATGCTGGGCCGTCGTCGCAGACACGGTGCCTGAGGCATTGGCACTGGGAGCGGCAAGCGGTCCTCCAAACGCGCGCAGCAGGGATTGCGCGACGTCATGAGCCGGGCAACGCAGTGCGATCGTGTCGAGCCCTGCCGTTGCCAGCCAGGAAACACTGCAGTCCTCCCGCCGCGGCACGACGATGGTCAGGGGGCCGGGCCAGAACCTGTCAGCCAGTGCCTGTGCTCCGGGAGACAGGTGAGCATGCCGCCGTGCTTCGTCGGGATTGGCGATGTGGACGATGAGCGGGTTGAACTGCGGACGTCCCTTGGCTTCGAAAATCGAGGCGACGGCGGCATCGCTGGTCGCGTCGGCCCCCAGGCCGTACACGGTCTCGGTCGGAAACGACACGAGCCGCCCTTCACGCAGGAGGCGTGCGGCTGTCGCAATCGCGGCAGGTGTCGGATCAAGGATTGTCATGATGCCTGGGTGTCTGCTTGTGATGCAGAGCTTAGCCGAGTGCCCCGTGGCCCGCCATGGCGGCGGGCTGCCGGCAGATCAAGGCGCAGGTGCGTTTACCCTGGTTGCCTGGATGTCCACGAAGACCGTAACGGTCAGGGCGACTGGTGTTGCTGACGCAAAGTCGGGACCTTCTCCAACCTTGAAATCAAGGCGCCTGATGGTTGTCGAGCCCTTCACGACCGCCCGGTTGCCCTTGATGTCCAGCGAGAAGGGAAGGTTCACGGGTCGGGTTGTTCCCTTGATCGTCAGTTTACCTTCACAGACGAATTTTCCTGCGCCGGCCGCCACGAAGCGGTCACACGCGAAGTTCGCCTGCGGAAAGTCGAGCACGTTGAACCATGCGGGCTTGAGCAGCATCGCATCGCGCGTGCGGTCATCCGTCTTGATGCCCGTTGTGTCGACGGTGATCCGTGCGGATGATCCTGCGAGGTCGGCGGGGTCGAACCGGATGATGGATCCAAACCCCGGGAACTTCCCGACCACTTCCTGGTTGCTGACCATCACCTTGAAGGTCAGGCTGCTCTTCGCGGGGTCGACCTGCCATGCGGGCGGAGCCGCGTGGACTGGCGCTGCCGCGATCAAGCCCAGCGCGACAGCCGGGACTGCAATCAACTTGCTCATGTTCAAACTCCTACCGGGCAAAGGGCAACATGCGGCGCAGGACGTCATCGCGGTCCCAGAAGTGATGCTTGAGCCCGGCTGCCACGTGCAGGATCAGGAGCAGGATTGTGAGATTTGCGAGAAGCTCGTGGGCCTCCTCCGCGTTCTCGTGGACTTCGTGCATGTCCTCGATGCCTTCAAGACCCGGCAGCGAAGGGACTTCGAACAGTCCGAACCACAGCGTGGGGACGCCTGACGATGACGTCGAGGCAATCGCCCAACCCGAAAGCGGGATTGCGAGCATCATGAAGTAGAATGCGAGATGCGTTCCGTTCGCGGCGAGTTTTTCCCACGTCTTCATCGAAGCCGGCAGCGGCGGCGCACGGTAGAGAAGGCGCCAGGCAATGCGAACAATGGTGAGGAACAGGATCGTGAGTCCGACCGACTTGTGGGACTGGTACAGGGCGAACTTGTCCGGATCGTCCCTCGGCAGATCCACCATGATCTTGCCGATGATGATCAGGGAAATGATTGCAAAGGCCATGAGCCAGTGCAGCGTCTTTGCGACTGCGTTGTAGCGTTGTGCGTCGTTCATGAACTCACTTTTCCGCAATGAACTCGGATTCAATGGTCAATTCTACCTCATCCCCGATGAAACTTCTCCAGGCGACATCCGGGAAGCCGAAGTCGTCGATCCGGATCGTCGTGCGTGCTGAAAAGCCAATGACATACGCATTGGCAAACGGATGCATCTGGCCGCCATTGAATGTCGTCTGGAGTTCGACGGGGCGCGTGCGTCCGTGAAGGGTGAGGTCCCCCGTGATCACGCCTGTGTTCTTGCCCGTGACACGGATGCCTTTCGAAATGAAGCTCGCTTCAGGGTGGGTGCCGGTCTCAAAGAAGTCCGCAAGCAGCTTTTCGTTGAGTTCCCGGGAGGGCGTGTCGAGGCTGTCGATGCGCACCCGCACATTCGCGGTTGCCCTTTCCGGCTGGGATCCGTTGAAGGAAATCCGGCCTTCGGACTTCGAGAAGCGGCCGCAATAGTTGCTGATCCCCATGTGGCGGATGCAGAACATCACGATCGTGTGCCCGGGTTCCAGGGCATAGTTCCCTTTCGGCGCTGATTGAGGATTGGTCGATACTCCTGCCATGGCGAGTGCCGGCAGCACCAGCATCGCGGCAATGGCGGTCGTCATGCGCATCGAAAACTCCTTGATCGGGTCCGGTGGCCTGGCGCACTGTGCGCCAGACAACCTACATCAGTGTATAGCAAATGACATATGCAGCTCCTATCCGGCAAATCCGGTTTGCCCTGGGGTCGATTGCGGGAATGGAGGGGCTTTACGAGCATCCGGCGTTTCCCGACTTCAATGATGACACGGCTTCAGTTGTCCTTGAGGAGGCTGGAAGATTTGCAAATGAGGTCATCGCGCCGCTGAACCGCGCCGGTGACCGCGAGGGTGCCACGATCGAGAATGGGCGCGTTCGCCTGGCGACCGGGTTTGCAGAAGCCTATCGCGCGTTCGTCGCTGCGGGCTGGGGTAGCGTGACGGGCCCCGTGTCCTTCGGCGGACAGGGGCTGCCACACGTCCTCGGTCTTGCAGTGCAGGAGATGTGGCATGGCGCCTGCATGTCCTTCGGCCTTTGTCCGCTCCTCAGCCAGGGCGCGATCGAGGCGCTTGTTGCTCATGGATCAGACGCGCAGCGCTCCCTGTACCTGCCGAAGCTGGTGAGCGGCGAGTGGTCGGGCACAATGAACCTGACCGAACCCCACGCGGGATCGGATGTTGGTGCCCTGACGGCGCGTGCCTTTCCCGCCGGTGATGGCAGCTACCGGATCCAGGGCACCAAGATCTACATCACCTGGGGCGAGCACGAAGCTGCCGACAACATTGTGCATCTCGTGCTTGCGCGACTGCCCGATGCTCCTCCGGGTACGCGGGGCATCTCGCTCTTTCTCGTTCCCAAGTTTCTGGTGAGAGACGACGGATCGCTTGGCGCCAGAAACGACCTTCGCTGCGTCGGGCTGGAGCACAAGCTTGGCATTCACGGCTCTCCGACCTGTGTCATGGCCTACGGAGATGGCGGCGGCGCCACCGGCTTCCTCATTGGTGCGCCCAACAAGGGCATGTCGGCCATGTTCACGATGATGAACTCTGCACGGCTCGCGATCGGCATGCAGGGGGTGGGAATCGCCGAACGCAGCTTCCAGCAGGCGCTGGCGTTTGCTCATGAACGTCGCCAGGGGAAGCCGTTTGGGCTGCAGCATGACGTGCGCGAAATGTCGCCCATCATCTCTCACGCTGACGTCCGGCGGATGTTGCTGACGCAGAAGTCGCTCATCGAGGCTGGCCGGGCCATCTGTCTTGCCAATGCCATGGCGATCGATCTTGCACGGCATGCAGATAGCGCCGGGGCCAGGGCTGCCGCGAAGGCGCGGGAGGAACTGCTCACGCCGATCTCGAAAGCCTGGTGCACGGACATGGCGGTGGACGTGACCTCCCTTGGCATTCAGGTGCATGGCGGCATGGGCTTCATTGAAGAAACCGGTGCCGCGCAACACTTCCGGGATGCACGCATTGCGCCCATCTACGAGGGCACCAACGGCATCCAGTCCATCGATCTGATCGGGCGCAAGCTGTCGCTCGACGGCGGAGGTGCCGTCCAGGCGTTCCTCGACGAAATCTTCGCAACGGCCCGGACGTGCGCGGAGGGGCCGGCGGTGCTCCAGTCCATCGGGGCAGAGGTGCTTTCGGCGCATGCCGCTTGCGTGAAGGCGACCGAATGGCTGCAGGCCCAGATGAGAAGCTCGCCGTCATCGGCGCTGCCTGGCTCCTGGCCTTACCTGCGGATGATGGGGTTGCTGTCGGGTGCGCATTACCTGGCCACGGGCGCCCTTTCGGCGGCGCGCCTTCGCGAGCAGGAAGGTGCCGATATTGCCTTCCTGGACACGCGCATCGCAGTGGCCCAGTTCTTTGCGGAGCAGGTTCTGCCTGTGGCTGCAGGGCTGCTGGGGCCCGTGACCCGGGGAAGCTCTGGTCCCTTTTCGCTCTCGAGTGAAGACATTGGGCGCTGACTGTCGCGTCGCGCCTGCCATTTCAGCATAAGAGGAGTAACTCATGTCACTTGCAGGACGTGTCGCCCTTGTTACGGGCGCGAGCCGTGGAATTGGACGTGCCATCGCGATTGCACTTGCGCGGGATGGTGCGGACGTTGCCGTGAACTATCGGCGCGAGAAGGATGACGCAGAAAGTACGGTCAGCGAAATCCGCGCTTTGGGAAGAAAGGCGGCGAGCTTCCAGGCGTCCGTGGATTCGTTCGAGGAGTGCGCCCGCCTCGTGGAGGCCGTGGGCAGCCAGCTCGGCCCGGTTTCGATCCTCGTCAACAATGCGGGCATCGCCAGTCGCGGCCAGACCGTGGGGGATACGGATCCCGGTGAAATGGCGCGGGTCCTCGGAGTTCATGCGCTGGCGCCATTCTACATGTCGAAGCTGGCGTTACCCCAGATGCGCAGCCAGAAGAGGGGCGACATCATCATGATCTCCAGCGTGGCTACGCTGGGATTTGCTGCGCGCGGCGCACCTTACAACATGGGCAAGGCCGCGCTTGAAGCCCTTGCATTCACGCTGGCCAAGGAAGAGCGCGTGAACAACATCCGTGTGAACGTGGTGGCTCCTCCGCTGACAGACACCGACATGGGCCAGCGGCTTGCGAAGGCGCGTGGCGTTGCGCAGATCCATGATCTTGATGCGAATTCACCCTTTGGTCACGTCTGTGCGCCGGAGGACATCGCCAACGTCGTGCGCTTCCTCGTGTCTGATCAGAACTCGTACGTGTCAGGAGAAAAGATCTCGGTGCATGGCGCTGCAGATCGTGCGGGCTTTGCATGAATCAGCGGAGGCGATTCGCGGTGATTCGTCAAAATCGTGCAGCTGCGCAAGTCGTGTGACGTTCGTTGCCGGATAAAATCCGTACACGGATGATTGCATAAAGCGCTTGTTTTTTCTTGTGTTTGTGTTGGCGTGTCTTTCGTGCATCACTGTGGACAACACAAAATGTTGCGCGCGCGATGCAAAGCACCCAATATGTTGCGGCACGGAGGCACACGGTGTGCCTTCATCTGTAACGAAGGAGTTACTGCAATGCCAATGGTAGCGAAGAAGAAAGCGAAGAAGCCGGCAGCGACGAAGGCTGCGGCGAAGCCGAAGGCCGCCGTCAAGAAGGCCGCGAAGAAGAAGAAGTAATCTGACGGTGGTTCCAGCCGGAACCGCCCTGAAGACCTGATCCCGGTTCTGCCGGAGTTCAGGCTTCCCAGACCTTACCGGTGAGCACAGCTGCATTTCTGGAGCGGGTTGTGCCACCGGTTTTTCATTTCCGGCCAGTCCCGCCTTCGGCCGATGCAAAATTTTTTGGCCCTGACGCGAGCGATTAACGCGTCCCCGAAACGGCCATTAATCCGAAATCCCAGTGTTTTTGCGGCCGGCCTTGTGACCGGCCGGGGTTGGTTAACGGGTTTCATCCTGTCCCTTTTTAAGGAATATAAGCCTTCAGCTTAACCCGGCGTTTAGCTCAACCTTTCATCCTCGCGTTGCTGATGACGTGAATTCAGAACGAATTCCGCAATAAAAACGTGGGGAGTGACGTGACGTGACTGTACTGGACATCGACACCGTTGAAGACTTTGAAGGTCAGGCCAAGGCTGGAAAGCCGCATGCGCTGTACCAGCTGGGTCTGTGCTATTCGACGGGCCAGGGCGTGCAGCTGGACCTGGTGCGTGCCCACAAGTACTTCAACCTTGCAGCCATGAAGGGCGTCACCGAGGCGCGCCTCTGGCGTGCCGAGCTGGCACAGCAGATGACCAGCAATGACATTGCGGAAGCCCAACGCCTTGCCCGCCTGTGGCTTCAGGAAACCGCCCACTAAACACGACGAAATTCGCGACAATCCGCGGCGGGGCTGGGGTTATCCCCAGCCCCGTTTTTTTTCTGGAAATCGGATATACTGGCTGTCCGATGACCAAGACCTCCACACGACAAGGACGCGACGGCATTCTCACCGTCGAGAAGCAGGCCGGGATCGCCACGCTGTCGATCAACCGGCCCGAAGCATCCAACTCGATCAACAGCGAGCTGCGCGCCGAGCTTGCCCGCGTGTTCGACGAACTGGCGACCGATCGGAGCCTGAGGGTTGTTGTCCTCACGAGCGCCGGCGACGAGCCGTTCTCGGTCGGCATGGATGTGGCGGAGCTCGCGGGGCTATCGGGCGCCGAGATCGAGCACATCGCCAACCAGGCGCGCGCCGTCTACGAGCGCATGACGGCGCTTCCGGTGCCCATCATCGCCGCGGTGAAGGGATCATGCCTTGGAGCGGGGTTCGAGCTCGCGCTGCATGCGGACCTGCGCCTGGCGCGATCGGATGCACGGTTTGGATTGCCGGGCATCAATGTCGGCATGAGTTCGGGAGGCGGCGCGCTTGCCCGGCTCCAGCGCATCAGTGGCGCCGGATCGGCTGCCGCGCTGGCGCTGACGGGCGGCGTTGTCACCGCAGAGCGCGCCTTCATGCTGGGGCTCGTCTCCAATGTCTCCACGACGGCTGACTTCTGGCCGGCCGTGCAGCAACTCTCGTCGCATTTTGTTTCCCTGTCGCCCGTGGCGGTGTCGGAAACGAAGCGGATCCTGAAGATTGCCGTCGAGGGACGGGTTGAGGATGCGGCCGATGCCAGCCCCAAGGCCCTGGCCCGCTGCTTCACGGATGGGGATGCCCATAGCCGCCTGCAGATCCTCATCAGCGGACGCGATCCCGAGGCGACGGTGCATTGAAACTGAAGGCTGACTTCCTCCAGGCCGGCGTCCGATGTCCGTGAGTTCCCGACCCACGGCTGAACTGGCTCATTTCCAGGTCCGCTCCGGAAGGGCGAACCTGTCGGTTTCCGTGGCAGGCGAGGGGCGGTTGATGATCATGCTGCACGCCGGCGTCTGCGACAGGCGCATGTGGTGGTCCCAGCTTGCCGCGTTTTCGAAGAGCTTTCAGGTTGCGGCCTACGACCGGCGCGGCTTTGGCGACACGTCCTACGCACCGGAGAGCCATTCCAGGGTTCGTGACCTCGACGCCGTGATGGAGGCGCTCGAAGCTGACAGCGCCATTCTCGTGGGGTGTTCGCAAGGCGGGCGGGTAGCCGTCGACTACGCCCTTACGCACCCGGACCGGGTTGAAGGGCTCGTACTCGTCGCGCCGGCCATCAGCGGCGCGGATGGCCCCGACGAGTATCCGGAGGGAATCCAGCGGCTGATGGACGAGATCGAGCTTGCCACGAGGGCAGGTGACCTTGAGTGGCTGAACCGCCTTCAGGCCCATGCCTGGCTTGACGGGCCTGCGCAGAAGGAAGGGCGTGTTGGCGGTAACGCGAGGCTATTGTTCCTCGACATGAATTCGATTGCCCTGCGCAGCCAGGATCCGGGAAAGCTCACAGGTCACACCGACGCGATGCGTCGCTTCAAGGACATCCGCCAGCCAATCGAGTTCATTTCCGGCGAGCTCGATTTTCCGCACATCAACGAACGCAGCGAGGCGCTCAGCAAGGCCAACAGGCGGGCGCATCATTCCATGATGAAGGGCGTCGCGCACCTTCCAAGCCTGGAGCAGCCGGTACAGTTCAATGCGGTGCTGAAGCGGGCGCTGAAGCGGATGTAGCGCCGCGACGGTTCAGGCGAATGAGGGAGCCGTCATGGCTGCTGCAAAACCCCACCCGAAAACCGTGCAGGACAACAGGAAAACCGAAAAGCCGATCTTTGACACGGACGCCCCCAACATTTTGTTGTTGGGAGCACTCTAGTGATCCTGTTTTAAAACTTGGAAAACGGGATCGGGCGTGACCGCAGTTTAGCCCGATCTAAACCATGGCGAGGCAGCCGCTTCCCGTTCAGTTGGAAGACTTGCGCTTCTTCTTTTTCTTCTTCTTGGTTGTCTTCTTCGTCACCTTCTTCTTTGCAGGCGACGCGGCCGGTTCGTCATCATCATAGACCGGGGTCGACGCGACGACGTTCGACGAGAACTGGGACGCCACCGCCGCACCGGCGACAGGTGCCGCTGCCGCGACCGCGGGCGATCCCGAGGTGGCGGAAGACGAGAACTGGGCGTCATTTGCAGCGATTTCGGTGTGCGCGCCACGCTTGAGGTCATTCAGGATGCCTGCCGGAACATCACGACCGGCCAGAATGGCCCGATAGACCTGGGTGTTCTCCAGCACGCGCTGGACATAGTTCCGGGTTTCGCTGAACGGAATCCGCTCGATCCAGTCGAGAACATCCGCATTGGCGTTGCGCGGATCCCCATAGGTGGCGATCCACTGGTTGATGCGGCCGCCGCCAGCGTTATAGGACGCGATCGACAGGATGTAGGAACCCGCGAAATCCGTGAGCAGGTCCGAGACGTGTGCCATGCCCAACTGAAGGTTCGTTGATGGCGTGAAGAGGTCGCCCTTGCCGCCATAGGGAAGGCCGTGGCGCCGTGCCGTCAGGCTGGCCGTAGCAGGCATCATCTGCATGAGGCCTCGCGCCCCTGCGCTCGAGAATGCTTCGGGGTCGAATTCGCTTTCCTGGCGCGTGAGACCCAGGACCAGTGCGCTCTCGGGCGGCGTGCCGTTGCCGCGGTAGGCGGGCAACGTGATGGTCGGGTAGGCGATGTCGTAGACCGGAATGTTCTTCTGGATGCCGCGCTTTGCGACACGCAGGGCGAGCGCCGGCTGGTTCAGCTGGCGAAGGAAATTCGTGAGCAGGACAAACTGGTCCCGCTCCGTGAAGGTTTCTGCCGCGGCAACGGCAAAGGTGCGCAACAGGCCCTCGGCGCCGACATCGGCCAGCGATTGCATGGCCTGCACGACGCCCTGGTCCATGAACGATTGCCTGGATGCCGAGGTGCCGCGTGCTGAAGGGATGTTCAACCCCGCGCGCGGGTTGACTGTGGCTGCCGCAATCTGACCGTAGAAGGTCATCGGATACTGGGCCGCAGAACTGTACTGGCGGTTGGCTTCGCTGGTGCGCCCAGCCTTCTCGGCGGCCCGTCCTGCCCAGAAATGGGCACGCGCGACGCTGATGGGGGCGGTGACCGCTTCACGCAGGCGCGTGAAATGCTCGATGGCCGTGTCCGGCTTGTTCAGGTAGCGCAGGGCGATCCAGCCCGCCAGGAACTCGGCTTCCGCATAGTTGACCACCAGGTCCTTGCGCATCGCATGGGTGGACGCGATCTGGTAGGCCTGCTGCGTGTTTCCGGCGTCGAGGGCCTCGCGGGCCTGGTAGTTCCGTTCGGTCCACCATTCGTCTGACGATGGCGCGGGGCCGTCGAGATTGGCGGCTGCGAGGATCAGGAGCGGACGAGCCTCGGCTTCGCGGTCACGCTTGCGAAGCCAGCGCGCACGGTCGAACAGGAGGCCCGGGTCCTTCTGAAGGCTGGAGCCCACGCGATTATAGGCGGCGTCGGCATCCCTTGAAGCCTGTCGCAGCTTGATGCGGGCCGAAATCATGGCTTCATAATCCGACGGCAGCCAGTTCGACATCGCGTTGGCCTGGCCGTACTCACCCGCCCACACAAGTCGGCTGGCTCGCTTGCGATGATCGTCGCTGGTCAGGTAGGAGCCGTACTTTGACGACACGAACGACATGCGATCGAGCGCGAAGTTGCCTTCGATCCAGGCCTTGCGCAGCCAGTTGCGGGCGCTCGAATCCTGACCCTTCCGAAGGTAGGCGTCGCCCAGCTTGATCATGCCCTCGCCCGAGACCGGTTCGCGTCCCTGGAACCAGTCAATGACGTCGGATGGCTGCATGGTTTCGGCGGGCATCGCCTCTTCAGCCCTGGCCTGAAGACCCCTCTGGTTCGGCCAGTCGCGATGCGAGGCGATGAACCTGCTGATGTCCGAGAAGGCTGCACCATTGTCCTTGGTGACGTATGAGCGCCAGAGGATGATGTCGCGGGCCGACGCATTGGAGATCTGGGTGGCGATCTGGCGGGCTGCGTCCCACTGCTTGCGGTCGGCGGCGTCCATGGCGCGCTCGAGCAGCGCGACGTCGGCCGATGACAGATACTGGGTGTGAGACCGGACCTGTCGGCGTCCGTCATCGTCGTAGACGGGTGACATGGTCTGGGCAACGCCGGTCGCCGCGCACAGAACGCCGAGCGTGAGAGCCGTCGTCAGCTGCCACCAGAAGCGGGACCTGACCTTAGGGAGAATTGTGTTCACGCTCGAAATCCTGCTGGTGACGCAAAGTCGATCGAACCCATACCAACACTTTAACTGCTTCGCACAGACACGTCCAAGCGAGCAGTATCACACGGGCGACGGAACCATTCAGTTAACTCGGCTTGTGAGAAAGCCCGACAAGCTTTAGTTTCCGCCCTGTAAACCTACAATAACCGGCAGAATTATGACACACGACCTTACCCGCTTTCAGGGCTCTTTTCCCGCAGTAATCACGCCCTTCAGAGAGGGAAAGGTCGACATCAAGGCTTTTGAATCATTCCTGGAATGGCAGCTGTCCGAGGGAACGAATGGGCTTGTTCCCTGTGGAACAACCGGAGAAAGCCCGAACCTCTCGGTGGACGAGTTCTCGGCGGTCGTCGCCGCTTCCGTCAAGGTCGCCAAGGGCAAGGTTCCCGTGATCGCCGGAACGGGCTCGAACTCCACCCACCACGCGATTGAATTGACCCAACTCGCGCAGAAGTTGGGCGCCCATGCAGCGCTGGTTGTCACGCCTTACTACAACAGGCCGACGCAGGAGGGGCTGTACCTGCATTTCAGGGCGATTGCGGAATCGACCCGCCTGCCGATCTTCATCTACAATATTCCGGCGCGATCATCCGTCGACATGAGCGTGGATACGATGGCGCGCCTGTCGCGCCTGCCAAACATCGTCGGCGTGAAGGATGCGACTGCGAACCTTGTGCGCGTGACGCAGCAGCGGCTTGCCTGCGGCAAGGACTTTGTCCAGTTGTCCGGAGAGGACGGCACGGCGCTGGCATTCAACGCCCATGGCGGTGTCGGATGCATTTCCGTCACGGCGAATGTCGCGCCGCGCCTGTGCGCAGACTTCCAGAAAGCTTGCCAGGCCGGAGACCTTGCGAAGGCGCGCGAGCTTCATGAGCGCCTCATGCCCCTGCACGAGGAACTGTTCTGCGAAACAAGCCCTGCGCCGGTGAAGTACGCCTTGAGCCTTCTCGGAAAGTGCGAAGCCGACTGCCGCTTGCCCCTGGCGCCGCTCAGCGAGGCATCCAAGGCAAAGATCCGGGCTGCGATGACGCGTGTCGGCCTGATCAACTGAACGCCATGGCTGCGAAGAAGAAAGACGACGACAACAAGATTGTCGCCGAGAACCGCAAGGCGCGGTTCAACTACTACATTGACGAAGTGATCGAGGCGGGGATCCAGCTGACAGGCACGGAGGTCAAGTCCCTGCGCGGCGGCAAGGCCACGATCGCAGAGGCCTATGCGCAGCCCAAGGGCGGCGAGCTCTTCCTGATCAACTCCTACATTCCCGAATACACCGAGGGCAATCGCTTCAATCATGAGCCCCGGCGCATCCGGAAGCTGCTGGTTCACAAGCGTCAGGTGGAGAAACTCGCCAAGTCTGTCGAGCGCGAAGGCATGACCATCGTTCCCCTCAAGGCCTATTTCAATGCCAAGGGCAGGGCAAAAATCGAGCTCGGCCTTGCGCGCGGCAAGAAGCTTCACGACAAGCGTGATACCGAAAAGAAAAAGGATTGGGAGCGCGAGAAGGGCCGCCTGCTGCGCGACAAGGGATAGCGCCGGCCATGAGCGACCAGGAGCCGTTCAACGAAGAGCAGAAGAACGAAATCAACCGCAAGCTGATGGAAGCGAAGCTGCGGTGGGCGCGCGAACGCCGGCTGATCACGGGCAAGACTGATGAACAGCGTGCCAACCGGCTGCCGCCTGGCCAGCAGGAAGTCAAAAACTGGCCCGTCCTTGATCTCGGCATCCAGCCCGACGTTCCGAAGGAAGAGTGGCGGCTCACCATCGATGGCCTCGTCTCGTTTCCCGCTGCGCTCGATTTTCCCGCCTTCATGAACCTGCCGCAGACGGATGTTCTTTCAGACATCCACTGCGTCACGAAATGGAGCCGCTATGACAACATGTGGCAGGGCGTATCCTCCCGCGAGATGGTCAAGCTCGTGCAGCCCAAGGCCGAGGCCGCCCATGTCATCTTTCATTCCCATGATGGCTATACAACGAATGTGACGCTGGAGGCGTTCCTCAGCGACGACGTGCTTCTTGCCCACTCGTGGGAGGGTTATCCGTTGACGCGGAACCATGGCGGACCTGTTCGGGTCGTCGTGCCGCGCTACTATTTCTGGAAAAGCGCCAAGTGGATCCGGCGCATCGAATTCTCAAGGGATGACAAGCCCGGCTTCTGGGAAGTGCGCGGCTATCACAATGTCGGCGATCCCTGGAAGGAAGAGCGCTACGAGTAACCATTCGCCGCGGTTGCACTGGGCCTTGCTTGCGCAGTAATGATCCCGGGTCAAATCATGGACCGGTGCAATGAAGCTGCGCGTTGGCATAGTGGGGGTTAGCGGATATGGCGGGGGCGAGGCTCTGCGCCTTTGCGCGACCCACCCTTCGTTCGAGGTGGTGTACGCCGGCGGCGAGGGGTCGGTCGGTCAGCGCCTGATCGAGCGCTATCCTGGCCTCGGACGTCTCGGTGACCTGCAGATCGAGAAGTGGGATCCGGCGCGCCTGCCCGCACTCGACATCCTTTTTGCTTCACTTCCCACCGGACAGTCGAAGGATGCGCTCGCGAAGGTTCCGGCCGGCGTGAAGATCGTCGACATCGGTGGCGACCATCGCTATGTCGACGGCTGGACCTACGGACTTGCCGATGTCTGGCCCGACCAGGTGAAGCAGGCGACGCGGGTTGCGAACCCCGGGTGCTTTCCGGCGGCGACGCTCGCAGCGCTTGCTCCGCTGCTGGCGCGTGGCCTGATCGAGCCTGGCAATATCATCATCGATGCGAAGACCGGTGTGAGCGGTGCGGGAAGGGGCGGCGGCGAGTCCACCATGGGCTATGCCGAAGTGAACGAGGACCTTGCGCCCTATGGCCTGATCAAGCACGTGCACATGCCGGAGATGGCGAAGACGATCGAAAAGATCTCGGGCGGCAAGTCTGACGGGCTGGTCTTCACGCCTCACCTGGCGCCCATGACGCGGGGCATCATGGCCACGATCTATGCGAGAGGCGCGGCAACCACGGAAGCGTGCCTCGACGCGGCGCGGACCTACTATGCCAATCGGCCCTTTGTTCGAGTTACCGACAAACCGCCCCACACGAAGTGGGCGACCGGAAGCAACCTCGTGTTCGTTTCCTATGCCTGCGATCCGGCGCGCAATCTCGTGATTGCGATGGGCGCTTGTGACAATCTGGGCAAGGGGGCTGCCGGGCAGGCCGTGCAGAACGCGAACCTGATGGCCGGGCTGCCGGAAACCACGGGCCTCGAGGGCGTTACGCTCTGGCCATGATGCTGCGGGCCTGATCGAACACCACCTCGAACATTTCCGGCGTCAGCCGTCCGGTGTTCGTGTTGTATCGGGAGCAGTGATAGCTGTCGATCAGGGTCAGCCCTCCCTTCAGCTCATGAATGGCTGCGTGCGCAAAGGGAGCGTCCGCGGCCTTCAACGACAGGGCACGCACCGCGCTGTCGTGCGCGATGCGTCCGAGAGCGACAATCACCTTCAGCCGGTCCATGGCGCCTAGCGTCGATTTCAGGAAAGTGCGGCAGGTATTTGCTTCGGCAGTGGTTGGCTTGTTTTCGGGGGGCACGCATCTCACGGCGTTTGAAATGCGGCAATTCACCAGTTCGAGACCGTCCCTGACGTGCGCCCCGTATGTGCCTCTCGCAAAGCCGAACTTGAGGAGCGTTGCGTAGAGGAGATCTCCGGCGTAGTCGCCTGTGAAGGGCCTGCCCGTGCGGTTGGCCCCGGAAACGCCCGGTGCAAGTCCCAGTACCAGAAGGCCTGCGTCGATCCTGCCAAAGCTCGGTACCGGCGCATTGAACCAGTCCGGGTTCTCCCGGCGGTTTTCGGCGCGATACTCCACGAGACGCGGGCAAAGGGTGCAATCCGGTGGAGGCTCGGCATTGGCAAGAAGTGCTGTGGGGGCGGCCAGTCTCATGCGGGCTTCCTGCTACGGGATGCGATCGAATGTCAATGTCGGCGCCAGCTTGGAGCGATTGTCCGCGACTGCTATATCAGGCCCCGTTGCTGTCCGGATCGTGGCAGGCTGTTCCTGAACGCCACGCATGGATCCGGGTTCCAGGGGAAACTGATGAAGATCCTGCCTGCGCTTTGCGCACTCATCCTTGCTGTGTCGTTTGTCGCGCAGGCATCTGCGGAAACCGACTTCGAGCGTTGCACGGGCGACGACGGATACGATCTCGACAAGAAGATCGAGGCCTGTTCGCTTGCCATCTCCCGCGGGAAGCTTGACCAGACAAATCTGGGCGCGGCCTACAGCAAGCGCGCAGCCGCCCGGGCGTCCCGCAAGGATCACGCGGGTGCCATTGCCGACTACTCCGAGGTGATCAAGCTCTTCCCGACGCTGGCCTCAGCCTATCTGAGCAGGGGTGACGTCTATTATGGCCAGAAGAAGTATGCGGACGCCGTGAAGGACTACGCCGACGCTGTTCGCTTGCGGCCGGACTGGATCATGGCGCTGAAGTACCTGGGAGACGCGCATGACGAGAATGGCGAGCCGGAGAAGGCCATCGCCGCCTACCAGCGCGCGTTGAAACTCGACCGCAATTTCGCGGATGTGCATTTTGACCTGGGTATCGTCTACAGGAAGACCGGGAAGCTCAAGCAGGCTGCAACAAGCTTCAGCCGCACCATTCGCCTCATGGGAGATCACGCGGGCGCCTTCAACGGACGCTGTGTCACGTACTCCCAGATGGGACGCTTCAAGTCGGCGATCGATGACTGCAACCGCGCGATTGACCTCAATTCACGCGTCTCTGCCTACTGGGAAGCGCGAGGGATTGTCAGGCATCGCATGGGCGACCTCAGGCTGGCCCTGGATGACTATTCGCGGGCACTGGAACTGGACCCGCGCAATGCGAATGCTCTCTACGGCAGGTCCAGGGTGCGATCGGCCATGGGAGACAAGGCTGGCGCCGAAGCCGATCAGGCTGCGGCCCTCAAGGCCAACGCAAAGGTTGCGGAGACAATGGCGGCCCTCGGCATCAAGGGCTGATGGCGTGGCCGGTCAGGCCCGACGCTGCATCCAGTCGGCCTGGCGGACGGCAAAGCCCGTGACCGTGCGCAACAGCCAGCGCGGCGTGACCTGGCTCCATGCGGCTGCCACCTGGTTTGGAAGTCCGGGCACCACTACAGTCTGCCCCATCATCAGAGCGGCGTAGGCTTGCCGTGCGACTGACTTGGGATCGGAAATGAGGAACGAGGGCGTCCACTTGGCCGTGTCCGAGGACGCCTTGATTGAAGCCACCATGCTCGTATTCGTCAAACCGGGGCAGAGTGCCGTGACGCTCACGCCCGTCGCCCTCAGTTCTTCTGCCAGCGATTCCGTCAGCGAAAGCACGTAGGCCTTGCTGGCCGCGTAGACGGCCATGGAGGGCACCGGCTGGAACCCTGCGAGGGATGACACGTTCAGGATGCGGCCGAACCTGCGCTCCAGCATGCTGGGCAACAGCAGTGACGTGAGTGCGGTCGTCGCCGCAATGTTGACTGCGATGATCTGCTGCAGCTTGTCGGGTGCGGCGTCGGCAAATGGTCCGACATCAATGATGCCGGCGTTGTTTACCAGGATGTCGACGTCGATGTTCTCGTCGTGAAGTTGCTCCACGACCGCAACGAGTTGCGCGGAATCTGACAGGTCGGCTTCGATGACCAGCGAGTCGGTGTCATGAGCCGCACGGAGTTCCCCGGCGAGGGCGTCGAGCTTGTCCCGGCTGCGGGCAACCAGCACAAGGGAGTGACCGTGTGATGCAAACTCCCGGGCAAGTTCCGCGCCGATGCCTGCCGATGCGCCTGTCACCAGCACGCGCCCAAGCTTGCGCTCGCCCATGAGCGAAATCTTCGCGGGGCCGGGTGCCTTGGCCTTTTCTGCAGATCCGTTTCGTGCGCCGGATTTCGTGGCGGACTTCCTGCGGGTGCTTGCCATGACAGCTTGCGTTCCTTGTCGGGAGACCCGCGCGGCAGGACTGCCGCGCGGGTTGTGCAGATCAGAGAACCAGGTCGGCTTCAGGCCGCGCGGCGAGTGTCGCGCAGCGATGTCACGAAGCGCGAGATCGGGCGGATCGTCTTCGTGGAGCTGTCTCCGACGATTTCGCTGACTTCGCGGAACTGGCGCACCGAGCGGCGGAACAGTTCGGTCATCGCGTGCTGCTGTACCTTCACGGCTTCGGCAAAGCTGCCAGCCTGGATCGTGTCGCGAAGAGCTTCAAAGCTCCAGACGGCGTTGTCCTGGGCGTGGTTCACGAGCGTCAGCGCAACCTTGCGGCCTTCGTCGCCCATGGTCTCGCTGGCTTCGCGCAGCGCGTCGCCGGCTTCGCGAATGCCTTCCTGGACCCGCGAGACGATCTTCACGACCGGCGTGCGGAATGTGTTCATTTCGACCTTTGCTTCGGTCTTTGCTTCTGTCTTGGCCTTCGAGCGGCCGGTGTTCTTGCGAGCTTTCGTCATTTCAGTCTTCTCCGTTCTCTGTGTCTGCATTCATCACGCCGCTGCGGGCCGTGATGTCCTTCCTGGAGCAGAACGGACGTGATCGATGATCAGTCCCGTAATGCGTTCCAGAAACTTTTTCGGCAGGTCATGTGCCATGCCTTCAATGACTTCGAGCCTTGCGCCCGGAATGTTTCGTGCCGAGTCGCGACCGCCCGACAACGGCGCCAGCGGATCACGCGAGCCATGTATGACAAGCGTCGGCGCCTTGATCTTCCTGATATGGGGACGAAGGTCACCCGTCGCAATGATTGCGGCCAGTTGACGCCGTACGCCCGAGGGATAATACGAACGGTCAAAACCGCTAGCGATTTTCAGTTTCAGTTCGCTGTGATCGTCGTCAGGGTCCGGCGTGCGGATGAGGCTCCACATCTGGATGGCACGGTCGATCAGCGCCTGCCGCGACTTGTCTTTCGGCTTGCTGAGGAACAGCGGTGCCAGCAGGCGAGGGCTGGGGCCCGGCAGAAGCGGGTTCAATGTTCCCGACATGATGGACGTGAGCGATGCGACGCGATCCGGATGCGTGCCTGCCAGCAGTTGTCCGATCATGCCGCCCATGGACACGCCGACGATGTGGGCCTTCCCGATCTTCAACACGTCCATCAGTCCGATCGTGTCCTGGACCATGTCGTGAAGCGTATATGGTGCAAGTCGCTTCAGCCCGACGAGGCGGGCAGCCACCTGGGCCACCGGGTGAGGGGCGTTCTTGCCATGGATCTTCGTCGACAGGCCAATGTCGCGGTTGTCGAACGTGACTACCCGGAAACCTGCATCCGCGAGCCTGCGGATCATTGCATCCGGCCAGAACGTCATCTGCGCAGCCAGTCCCATGATCATCAGGACTGCCGGTCCGTCTTTCGGACCGGTTTCCTGATACTCGATCATCAGCTTGTTGGCTGGGGCCTGGGGCATCGGTTGGTTCTTGCTATTCCGCTGCCGACACGACCGTCAGCTTCGGCTTGCGCTTGCGCGGACGGGACTTGCGCGGTTCCGGCGCTGCTTCCGCAGCCGGTTGCGCTTCCGGAACAGGCTTGGGCTTCGGCGCCGGGATCGGTCGCTTCAGCGCTGCGGCCTTCATTTCCTCGAAGGACTCCTGGAGGCAGTTCGCATAGCGCTCGGGATCCGGCATGAGGCTGCGGTCGGACGTGAAGGTGACGGTGATGCTTCCGCAATAGCTCAGAACTGCGTGGAAGATGCCGACGCCTTCGAAAACCGGACCGAGCCCGTACTGCGTGACGAGGCGCGCGCCGTTCATGTAGAGCGGGACCGGCGGGCCGGGCACGTTGGTGATGACCGTGTTGAACATCGGTGCCACGCGATTGGCGAGGCCCCAACGGACGTAAAGTCGTGCCGCAAGCCCTGAAAGGGTGGAAGGCATGAAGCTCGAGTACTCGGACAGCTGGCGGGCGCCCACGGCATTGGTGAGTGCCTTGGAGTTGGCAGCCTCTTCGTTCACGAACTGCAGGCGGCCGAACGGATCGGCAATATGTGTGCCGATCGGGATCGTCATCGCGCTCACCTGGTTGCCGAGGGTGTTTTTCTCGCCGGGTGTGCGAACGGAAATGGGTGCCATGCAGACCAGCGATTCCCGCGGGAGCTCGTTGATCGACTTGAGATACTTGCGCATTGCGCCGCCGATCACAGCGACGATCACGTCGTTGACGGTGGCACCTTCGAGGCGCGTCCGGATTTCCTTGATCTCCGCGAGCGAGAAGTCGCGTCCGTCGACGACGCGGTTCATCGTGACCGAACCGTTGAAGCGCGTACGCGGAACGCTGCCGGTGGTGTGGAGGCGGCCCCGTGCAAGGCCACCAACCATCTTTGCGATGCCCGGAGCGGATTTGGCGACGGTCCGCGCAAGGCGCAGCGGCGTTCCCAGGGCATTGACCTGTGCGCGCAGCAGCAGTTCAAGCGACGTCGGTGTGCGCTCGGGGATCCAGGGTTTTTCCGGACCCGCGACCGCGCCGGCCGGATCGAGCGAGTGGACTGCGTTCGTGATGTCCACGCCTGACACGCCATCAATTGCGGCGTGATGGATCTTGGACACGATCGCGTATGAGCCCTTCGGCACGCCCGGAACATTGTTCAGGCCTTCGATGACCGTGAATTCCCAGAGCGGCTTCGAAAGATCAACCGGGCGCGAATGGAGACGCGCGGCCTGGATGCAGAGCTGGCGCCAGTCGCCCGGTTGCGGCAGCGCGATGTGGCGGACGTGGTACTCAAGGTCAAAGTCCGGGTCGTCGATCCAGTACGGATAATCGAGGCTCAGCGGAACATTCGCGAGCTTGCGACGGAAGCTCTTGGCCAGGTGGAGGCGTGACTCGATGAAGTTCAGGATGTCCTTGAACCTCACGAACGAGTTCGGAGCCGTCGACGGGTCGTAGATGGCGATGGATCCGATGTGCATCGGCGTGCGCGGCGTTTCCAGATAGAGGAACGCAGAGTCGAGACCAGTTAGCTGTTCCATGTTTCCTGCCCTTTGGGTTCCGGCTTGTGGCGCCGGTTGACTGCTGTTGCTTTATTGACTCAGCCTGCCAGAAGAAATCTTGACGCCAACTGGCTGATTTACGCTACGACACGAATTTATTGTGCGATGCATCAATTCATTTCGCACACGCATATAAGAAAATGGAGTTTCGGTCAATGGTGCAGTGCACAATGGATTGTCGCAATGCGATTTAAGTCCGGAAAATAGCCGAAAAAATGAGCTTTTTGGCGGGCCGCTTTTGATGGAGTTACTGCCGCGACAGGCGGTCGCACGTCTTCAGCCCGGACACAAACACGTCGAGAAGCTGCCAATGGGCGTCGGCCGCCCCCTTTGTGTCGCCTGACCGGGCCCACGAAACGGCCATCGCGTTCCAGGCTGCGATCAGCCCCAATGCCGCAGTTTCAGGCGGAATTGTGCTCAAAAACTCACCGCTTTTCTGACCGCGATGGATTGCCTTTCCGACAAGTTCCTGGAGCCCCGGCGAAACTTCGTTAAAGCTGGCGGCGGCGTTCGATTGCGAAACGAACTCAAGAACGATCTGGCGCATCAGGTGACGGTGCGTTCCCCACTCACGCAGATACACTTCCAGCAGTTTGCGCAGCTGGTCTGACGCGGACTGAGCGTCACCCATGAGTTCGTCCGAGATCTTCGAGGCGACTTCCTCGTTGAAGGCCAGCACCAAGGCCGATTTGTTCTCGAAGTGCAGGAAAAACGTGGCATTCGCAACGTCTGCAGCAGAGCAGATGTCCTCGATCCTGACCTCGTCGTAGGGGCGATCGGACATCAGATGCATGGCCGCGTCGAGGATGCGCTTTCGCGTCTCGCGCTTCTTGCGCTCGCGTCGGGACAGCATCTGGTCGGGCAGGGGAGGCATCAAATTCCTCGCAGGCGCAAAAGTTGCATTCATCATCCAATTATGGAGTCAACTCTATAATAAGAGGTTTAGGGCAATCAAGTGCTTGATTTCACTACGCTTCGTCGCACGAAATGAGTTGGCAAAGCGCCTCAACTGCCCGTAGCGTCTGGGCTGTGGATTCTTGTGAATCGACTTAGTTTCGGGGGCGGAAGGTTGCGATGGCAGTCATTGATGCAGGTCCGGTTGGCATTCAGGGAATCAAGCCTCCCTCATGGGCGCTGGCCCTGACCGAAGGAGGGCGGGCACTTGCAGACTACGTGACGCTCCAGGGCGCATCTCCGCTCCTCGGCTACGCGCCGACGGGAGATGGACATCCGGTGATGGTGCTGCCCGGTTTTCTGGCAGCCGGAGGGACAACAGCTCCGATTCGCCGGTTCCTGGTTTCAAAGGGATACGAGACGTTTTGCTGGGGGCTGGGCCGCAATCTGGGGCCGCTCGCGATTGGCCCGGAAGGCGAGCTCCTTGGTCAGCGACTGGAGTCCATTCATCGCAAGATGAAGCGCAAGATCAGCCTGGTGGGCTGGAGCCTCGGTGGCGTCATGGCCCGCGAGCTCGCCAAGAAGTATCCGCAGTATGTGCGTCAGGTGATTTCGCTGGGCTCACCGTTTGGTGGCAATCCTCGCGCCAACCATGCGTGGAGGATCTATCAGGGACTGACGGGCCAGGAGATCGATCCGAAAGCCATGGGCGACGTGTTCCGGAACCTGGCCAAGGCGCCGACCGGAATTCCGACCACGGCGGTTTATTCCAAGGGCGACGGCGTCGTCGCCTGGCAGACCTGCGTGGAGCGCCCATCAAGCCTGACAGACAATATCGAGGTCTATGCCAGCCATTGTGGCCTCGGCGTGAACCCGGCTGTCTTCTTTGCGGTCGCGGACCGGCTTGCCCTTCCCGAAAACGAATGGCGCCCGTTTGATCGCAGTGCCGCGATGTGGCGCCGCTTCGTTTATCCGTCCAGCGGACATGGAACGGCCGCCCACTGAGGTCAGGGAGCGGCCGCAGTCAGCGCAGCGATCGTCAGTGACGATAGGCGGGTGGCAGCGTGTCCCCCAGTGTTCGGTAGCGCTTTGCCAGTTCATCGGCGCGCGATGTCATGGGCTGCAACTTTCCGCCAATGACAATCGCGGTCGCTTCGCTCAGCGGTTCCAGCGGGTCACCGCTCCACACCACGAGATCGGCTGACTTGCCCCGTTCAATCGAGCCAACCGTCGATGCCTCGCCGAACATGCGTGCGGCGTTGATCGTCAGGGCCTCGATGGCCTTTGCGTGCGGCAGTCCGTGCGCGACTGCGTTGCCTGCGTTGTAGCGGGCCTCGCGCGCCCTGTGCCCGCCGTCTCCATTGGCGAAGCAGATCAGGACGCCGGCCCTTGCAAGCCTTGCCGCGTTCTCCATCGTGGAGTCCCGCATCTCGAAGCTGCCGGGCAGGTTGTTCGTGGGGTTGAGCATCACGGGGATGCGGGCTGCGGCAAGTTCATTTGCCACCGTCCACGCTTCCTCGCCGCCGGCAATGATGATGTCCAGCTTGTAGTCGCGCGCCAGGCGGATCACCTCACGGATGTCCGATGCGCGGCGCACGCCAACGATCAGTTTCATCTTGCGCTGGATCACCGGTACCAGGGCTTCCAGGTCGGGCCGGGACAGCCTCAGTTCTCGGGTTGCGCCCTCATTGAAGCTGCGGCGGTTGCGCGCGAACCACCGCACGTCATCGAGGTCCGCTCGAAGGGCGGTGATGGCGGATCCACGCGAGCCGCCGGCGATGGTCGTTCCAGTCTCGCCAAGTGAGAGGACCATCGCTGCGCGGGGGCGAACCACCGGGTTTGAGCCCTCGGCCAGCGTGATGATCGCGGCCTGACCCGCGAACAGCAACTCGCGGCCTTCGGCTTCACCCGGAACGGGCGTCACCACGGCGCGCGTAATGCCGCCCTGGCGGGCAACCGGAACCACCATCGAATCCGAGTCAATGCCATACGAAATGTCGAATGCCGCACTGACGCTCTGGCTTGATGACGAGTTGTCGTTTGTCTCGTCGATCTGGTCGATTTCGACTGCGCCCAGATTGGTGCCGGCTGCGTAGAGACCCGGTGTCACGGTCTTTCCGCCGGCATCGATCACGCGCGCACCGGAAGGAACCGCCACATTGGCGCCGACCGCAGAGATCTTCCCGTTCGTCACCACGACGGTCCCCGAGCTGATTTCGCCCTGAGGTCCGGCTGTGAGGATCCTCGCATTCGTGATGGCCAGCGTGTCTGCGCGAGCCATCGTTGTTGCGGCAAGCAGGGCTGCGGCTGCAAAGATTACCGTTCTCATTACTCGTTTCCTCCAGCCTTGCGGTCAATCATGAAGTCGGACTTGGGCTGGCGCCCGGCGTCGGCACGGTCATAGACGACAGCGCCATCCACGTAGACCTGCTCCGCGAGTGCGTAGACCGACAGCGGATTTGCATTCCAGACGACAATGTCAGCCATCTTTCCGGCTTCCAGCGTGCCCGTCTTGTCGAGAATGCCCAGCATCTTCGCGGGATTGGCCGTGATCCAGCGTATGGCATCCGCATCCGAGATCTTCAGCCCGATCTTGCGTCCGGCCGCGAGCGCGGCAGCCGCTTCCTGGTTCAGGCGTTGGGCGAGGATGGGGTCATCTGAATGGATGACCGCACATCCGCCTGCTGCATGAAGCAGGGCGGCGTTGGCGGGAATGCCGTCAATCGACTCCATCTTGAAACCCCACCAGCCTGCCCACGTCGCCGCGCAAATGTCTTCCTTCGCAAGCAGGTCGGCGATCTTGTAGGCCTCGGAGGCGTGGTGGAAGGCGCGAATGCGATATCCGAATTCCTTCGCGATATCGATCATGATCGCCATTTCGTCTGCCCGATAGCAGTGGTTCTGGACGAGGATTTCACCTTTCAGGACGCCGGCGAGCGTGTCGAGCTTCAGGTCCCGTGGCGGGGCGTCTCCCTTGCTGCCGCCAGCGCGATAGGCGTCCCATTTGCGAGCGTATTGAGCCGCTTCAATCCAGGCGGCGCGATAGCCGGCGACATTGCCCATGCGGGTCGAGGGGGCCGAACCCTTGTTTCCATAGACCCTCTTCGGATTTTCACCGCAGGCCATTTTCAGGCCATACGGGGCATCCGGGAACTTCATGCCCTGCACCGTTGTCGAGGGGACATTCTTGACGGTGACCGACCTGCCACCGAAGAGATTGGCAGAGCCCGGCAGGATGAGCATTGACGTCACGCCGCCTCGACGGACCGCATTGAACCCTTCGTCCTGCGGCCACACCGAGTGTTCCGCCCAGACCTGCGCCGTGTTGGGGCTGATGGCTTCATTTCCGTCGCTGACTGCTGCCACGCCCGGCTGCGGGTACACGCCGAGATGCGAGTGCGCGTCGATAATGCCTGGCGTGATCCATTTGCCTTTCGCGTCGACCACCTTGTAGCCAGACGGGGCAGACGCGCCGGCGGATACCGACTCGATCTTGCCGTCGCGGATGACCACCGTGGCATTGTCGATCCGATCGCCGGTGCCCGTAAACGCGGTCGCGCCCACGAATGCCGTGGGCTGGCCTGGCAGCGGCTTATACGTCGACGGGAAGGGGTTGGCGTCGACCTGAGGGTCGAGATTTGGCCCGGCAGGTGCCGGTGCCTCGATAGTGTCGGTGGTGGCGCAGCCCGCAAGCGCGAGGGCTGCCGCGGTGAGCACCGCCAGCAAATGGTGTCGATTCACGTGATTTCCCTCTCAATTCCCCTGTAGTTCTGTGCAGTATTGCATGCTGTTGCTGCATTTGAAAACGTGGGAATCTGTCCCTAATGCGGGTTTGCAAATCATGATTTATGTCAGTCTGGGCGCCAATGTTCCGTCCAAGGTCGGTCCTCCCGCAACCACGTTGCGCGCGGCCATCGATCTCATGCCCCGGCATGGACTTGTCGTCGAAGCCGTCTCGCGCTTTTACCATTCAACGGCGTGGCCGGATCCCACGGATCCCGCGTTCGTCAATGCGGTCGTCCGTGTGAAGACGGCGAAGGGGCCGCTCGAAACGCTGCAGACGCTTTTTGCCATCGAACGTCATTTCGGGCGCGTCCGGAAAACACGATGGGAGCCGCGCTGCCTCGACCTGGACCTCGTCGACTACGGAGGGTTAATTTCGGACGTGGATGAGTTGATGCTGCCCCATCCCCGCCTGCACGAGAGGGCCTTCGTGCTGCTGCCGCTGCGGGACGTGTGTCCCGGATGGCGACATCCTGACACGGGCGCTCCCATCGCTGATTTGCTCGAAATTACTGGGGAAGAAGGTGTTTGGCCGATGATGGACAGCCTGGAAACTGGCTGAAAATCCTTGTTTTCGCAGTCGCAGCACGCTATTTTGGCGCTAACTCCCTCGAATACAAGGATTTTTGCGCCTCATGGCTCGCGTCACCGTTGAAGACTGCGTGGACAAGATCTCGAACCGCTTTGAGCTGGTGCTTCTCGCCGCCCATCGCGCGCGGGCGATAACGTCGGGCGCCGGCCTGCTGGTCGATCGTGACAACGACAAGAACCCGGTTGTGGCGCTTCGCGAGATCGCTTCCACGAAGGTGCAGCACGAGCCGCTGAAGGAAGAATTCCTGACGAGCCTGCAGCGCCACATCGAGACGGATGAGCCCGAGGCTGACAAGCCCCCCGTCGAGACCGTCGATGCGCCGGAAAGCATCCAGATTTCCGAAGCTGACTACGCGCGCGCGATGCGCGCCGACTCCGATGTCAAGCGCCAAGAGGTGGTGGAAGAGGTTGACGACGGGGACGTTTGACGCACTCATTCTTTCCCGCCTGCCGTCATCACCGGGAGATCGGCTGCAGCCCGATCTCTGCCGTAGCGCCATCACGCGGAGCAGCCCGCCATGATGAGGCAGTTTGAGCTCGTTGAACGCGTAAAGGCCTATGATCCGGATGCGGACGAGGACCTTCTGAACCGGGCCTACGTCTTCGGCGTCAAGGCGCATGGCAACCAGAAGCGGGACTCCGGCGATCCCTATTTCTCCCATCCGCTCGAAGTTGCCGGCATCCTTACCGACCTCAAGCTCGATACCGCCACGATCGTGACTGCGCTGCTTCACGACACGATCGAAGACACCGACGTGACCCACGCCGACATCGAAAAGCTGTTCGGGCGCGAGATCGCAGATCTCGTCGATGGCGTCACCAAACTCTCGAAGCTCGAGCTGCAGTCCGAGCAGACCAAGCAGGCCGAGAACTTCCGCAAGTTCATGCTCGCGATGAGCCATGACGTGAGAGTGCTGCTGGTCAAGCTCGCAGACCGCCTGCACAACATGAGAACCCTCCAGGGCGTGAAAACGCCCGAGCGCAGGAAGCGGATTGCGACCGAGACGATGGAGATCTACGCGCCACTCGCTGGCCGCATGGGCATGCAGAACTTCCGCGAGGAGTTCGAGGACAGGGCCTTTGCGGTCATCAACGCCGAGATGCGGGATTCGATCCTCAAGAGGCTGGCGGAACTTCGCTCCGAAAAGGGAGAGGTGACCAAGCGCATCGAGACCGCGCTCCTGCGCAAGCTGAACGAGTTCAGCATCCAGGCCAGCGTGTCGGGCCGCGAGAAGAAGCCTTATTCCATCTGGAGAAAGATGGAAGAGAAGCGGGTTACCTTCGACCAGCTGTCCGACATCTTTGCGCTGCGCATCGTCGTGGGGAGCATTGAGGAGTGCTACAAGGCGCTCGGCGTGCTGCATCAGGCCTGGCGCCACGTACCCGGGCGCTTCAAGGACTATATCTCCCTTCCGAAGTCGAACAACTACCGTTCGATCCATACCGAAATCTACGGACCCGAGAACCAGCGCATCGAACTGCAGATCAGGTCACGGGAGATGCATGAGGTCGCCGAAAGCGGCATTGCGGCTCACTGGAGCTACAAGGACAAGCTCAATGGCCGGCGGCCGCTGGCCAGCATCGATGCCTATGAGTCGCTGCGAACGCTGATCCAGTCGCTCAAGGATGGCAACACACCCGAGGAGTTCCTGGAGCATACGCGCCTTGAGCTGTTCCAGGACCAGGTCTTCTGCTTTACGCCGAAGGGGCAGCTGATCGCGTTGCCGCGCGGGGCTTCGCCCATCGACTTCGCGTATGCGGTGCACACGGAAGTCGGCGATACGTGCATTGGCGCCAAGATCAATGGGCGACACATGCCGCTTGGCACGAAGCTGAAGAATGGCGAAATGGTCGAGATCATCCGCTCTCCCAAGCAGGGTCCCTCTGCGGTTTGGGAAACGATGGTCGTCACGGGAAAGGCGCAGGCGTCCATCAAGAAGTATCTTCGCAACGCCGAGAAGTCCGAGCAGCAGCGCATGGGGCGCGCCATCATCGAGAAGGCGTTCAGGGATGCGGGTCATGAATACACCGACAAGGCGGTCACGGCGGCACTCAAGAAGCTGAATGCGCAGAAGATCGAAGACGTGTTCCTGCAGCTGGCGAAGGGCGAGATGTCGTCCATTGACGTGCTCAAGGCTGCTGTGCCGGAGTACACGCCCGACAAGGACATGCAGGGATGGACGAAGCTCGTGAACCGGAAGGCCAAGCCAGGTGCCATTCCGATCCTGAGCATGCAGTCCGGCCTCGCATTTCACCTGGCAACGTGCTGCCAGCCGCTGGCGGGGGATCGCATCATCGGCGTGATTACCCAGGGAACGGGCGTCATGGTGCACACTGCGGATTGCGAGCGCCTTGAAGAAGTTCAGGACCAGCCCGACCGATGGGTTGACGTGCGCTGGGCGCCTGATGCGTCGAACGAAGTGCAGGTCGGTCGCCTCAAGATTGCGATGAACAATGTTTCGGGGACCCTGGCGAAGGTGTGTGACGTCATCGCCAAGCAGGGCGGAAACATCACGAACCTCAAGATTGTGGGACGCTCGCCTCTGGTATTTGACATGATCGTCGACGTTGAGGTGAATGACGCCCGCCATCTTGCCACGATCATCGCGGCGCTGCGGGCCTCACCATCGGTCAACGCCGTTGATCGCCCGCATGGCGAAAAGGAGACGACTGCGCATGACGCTTGATGAAGTACTGGCTGAGTTTGAAAAGGCAGGAGCGCTGCTCAAGGGGCACTTCATCCTGTCTTCGGGGCGGCACTCCGATACGTTCCTGCAGAAGGCCCTGGTCTTCCAGTATCCGCAGCGCACGGCGAAGCTGTGCAAGGCGCTGGCGCAGTTGATCCAGTCGAAGGTCAAGAAGCGCGTGGACGCCGTCGTCTCTCCCGCCGTTGGTGGCATCATTCCCGGCTATGAGACTGCGCGGCACCTCAAGCTGCCGGCGATGTTCGTCGAGCGCCAGGACGGCGCGTTCCAGTTGCGCCGCAATTTCCACCTCGACAGCAAGATGAATGTCGTGATTGTCGAGGATGTCGTCTCCACAGGCCTGTCGTCGCGCGAGTGCATCGACGCGGTTCGCAAGACCGGCGCCAACGTTGTGGCACTTGCCTGCCTGATCGATCGATCCGGCGGCGAGGCGAAGTTTGACGTGCCTTTCATTCCGCTGGCGCGGCTCAAGGTGCCGTCGTGGGAGCCCGACAAGATTCCGAAGCATCTCAAGGGCATTCCGGCCGTGAAGCCGGGAAGCCGGGGACTGAAGTGATGCTGCCGCACCTTCGGCTCGGGGTGAACATCGACCACGTTGCGACGGTGCGCAACGCGCGAGGCGGTGCGCACCCGGACCCGATACGTGCGGCGCTTATCGCACAGGCTGCCGGTGCCGACGGGATCACCGCGCATCTGCGCGAGGATCGGCGGCACATCACGGATGCCGACATCGACGCGCTCACCCGGCAGCTGAAGTGTCCGCTCAATCTCGAGATGGCGGCGACCGAGGAGATGCTGGCGATTGCGCTGCGGCACAAGCCGCATGCCGTTTGCCTGGTTCCGGAGCGACGGCAGGAGAGAACCACCGAAGGCGGGCTGGACGTCGCCGGTGGCCATAATCATCTCGCGCCGATGGTTCGGAAGCTGGCTGATGCCGGGATCCGCGTGTCCATGTTCATCGAGGCTGCCGAGCGTCAGCTGGAAGCATCCAAGAGTGTCGGCGCCCATGTCGTCGAGCTGCACACCGGTGCCTATTGCGAAGCGCACGTGGCTGGCGACCTGACGCTGCGGGACGAAATCCTTGATCGCCTTACCCGGGGCGCGCGGTGGGGACAGTCATTGGGCCTCGAGGTGCATGCAGGGCACGGCCTGAGCTTTGACACTGTTGGTCCGGTGGCGCGAATCCCCGAGCTGGCGGAGCTCAACATCGGTCACTTCCTCATCGGCGAGGCCATATTTACCGGACTTGAAAGCTCGATCCGGCGCATGCGGCAGCTGATGAACGAAGCGCGGGGATGACGTGACGTCCCACATCCCTGAACCTCCGGGACCCTTCAGATGATCATTGGAATTGGAAGCGATCTCATCGACATCCGGCGGATCGAGGCCACGCTCGAACGGTTCGGGGACAGGTTTGTCCAACGGCTGTTTACGCCGACCGAGCAGCGCAAGTCCGAGGGGCGGCGCAACCGGGCTGCATCGTATGCGAAGCGCTTTGCGGCAAAAGAGGCGTGTTCCAAGGCGCTGGGCACGGGTTTTCGCAAAAGCGTGTACTGGCGCGACCTTGGCGTGGTGAACCTGCGTTCCGGCAAGCCCACAATGGAACTCACCGGGGGAGCCGCGGAACGGCTGAAGTCGATGATTCCCCCGGGAATGAAGGCGCAGATCGACCTTTCGATCACCGACGACTTTCCGCTGGCTCAAGCCATCGTGATCATCTCCGCCGTGCCCGAGAATTCGCCTCTCCAGTGAGTTCCGGGGCCGGATTCCCTCGGTAGCGGTTAACCGGTTGTAATGGGCCGACGATTGACACTTTTTGGCCCAAACCTCATCTGATAGTACAATGTCAAGGAACGAACCCAAGGTACCATGCGAATGACTGCCAGCACCGACAAGCCGTGGTGGAAGAGCGAAAGTGTCGTTGAGACGGCAAAGACGATCGGTATCGTCGTGGGCATTGTGGCCTTCGTTCAGACCCTCCTGTTCCAGCCTTTCCGCATTCCGTCGAGCTCGATGGAGGGATCGCTTGAGGTTGGAGATTACCTTTTTGTTTCCAAGTTCACTTACGGCTACTCGGTCTATTCCATTCCGCTGATCGCTCCGGCGCACGCTTCCGAGGAGCGAATTCTTGGTGGCGAGGCCGAGCGTGGTGATGTGGTCGTATTCCGCCTGCCCAGCGACCCGAGCCAGGATTACATCAAGCGCGTGGTTGGATTGCCCGGCGACCGCATCCAGGTGATCGGCGGCGTGCTCCACATCAATGGCGTGCCCGTGAAGCTCGAGCGCATCGAGGATCGCGTGGAAACACTCGAGGATGGCACTCAGGTCAACGTGGAGCGTTACCTTGAAACTCTTCCGAATGGCGTGTCGCATGTCGTGCTCAACCGCGACGTCGCTTCCCGCTTCGACGACACGGAAGAATTCGTTGTTCCTGCCGGTCACTATTTCATGATGGGTGACAACCGGGACAACTCGAACGACAGCCGCGGCGATGTCGGTTATGTGCCTGCCGCCAATCTCGTCGGTCGCGCCCAGGTCATTTTCTTTTCGCATGACGGGTCTGCGGCGGTCTGGGAGCTGTGGAAGTGGCCGTTCGCCATTCGCTACAGCAGGCTTCTGAACCTGATTTCCTGATGGCAGTAACGTGACGGGGCAATCGCCATTCACCTGGCGACTGGGGTGGGGTGCTGAAGTGTTCCGTGTTGTGTTTTACGCCCTGCTGCTTGCGGTATTCATCCGGACGTTCCTGTTCCAGCCGTTCAACATCCCCTCCAGCTCGATGGAGGACACGCTTCTGGTTGGCGACTACCTGTTCGTCACCAAGTTCAGCTACGGCTATTCCAAGCACACGTTCCCATGGTCGCCGAACCTGTTTTCGGGACGCGTCTGGAGTGGACAGCCGCAGCGCGGTGATGTGGTGGTCTTCAAGCTGCCGGCCCGTCCGAGCGAAGACTACATCAAGCGGGTTGTCGGCTTGCCCGGTGATCGCATCCAGATGATTGACGGCGTACTGCACATCAATGGCGTGCCGTGCAAGATGAAGCGCGCGGACGACTTCGTCCGGGTGTCGCCCTATGGCTATGAGGAGCGCATTCCCCGCTATGTCGAGACGCTGCCCAATGGTGTCTCGCACTACGTGCTGGACCGGGATCCCGATTATCCGGGATGGGACAATACCCAAGAATTCGTTGTACCCGCGGGCCACTACTTTATGATGGGTGACAACCGGGACCAGTCCAATGACAGCCGCATTCCGAACAGCGGGGTCGGCTTCGTTCCGGAAGAGAACCTCGTCGGCCGGGCCGACCTCATATTGTTTTCGACAGATGGCAGCGCGAAGAACTGGGAAATCTGGAAGTGGCCCGCGGCGATCCGCTACAGCAGGCTCTTCCAAAGCATTGGCTGATCGCGCGCTCCCTTCCTTCGGGCATACCTTCAAGGATCCGAACCTGCTTCGCCTCGCGCTGACCCACAGCAGTGCGGAGGGCGCCGACAACGAGCGGCTTGAGTTTCTCGGGGATCGCGTGCTGGGTGTCCTGATCGCCGACCTGCTTCTCAGTCACTTTCCCACTGCTGATGAAGGCGCGCTTGCGCTGAAACTCAACGCGCTCGTCCGGGAAGAAACCTGCGCGCGCGTTGCTGTCAGTTCCGGCCTTGATGGGGCCATCGTGATGGCTCCGTCCGAGGACCGCGCCGGCGGCCGACGAAAGCCGGCCATCCTGGGTGATGCCTGCGAGGCGCTGATCGCCGCCCTCTACCTTGATGGCGGCATCGAGGTTGCGCGCGCCTTCGTCCTCAAGCACTGGACTCCGCTGCTTGAAGAAGTTCGTGGCGACCTGCGCGACCCCAAAAACGTATTGCAGGAATGGGCACAGGCGCGAAAGCTTGGCAATCCGACCTATCGGCTTCTCCATCGGGATGGTCCTGATCACGCGCCGCGGTTCACGGTGGAGGTGGCAGTTCCATCGAAACCCTGCGTGACGGGCGAAGGCAGCAATCTCAGAGCCGCAGAGCAGGCGGCCGCCCGAAACCTGCTTGAAAAGGTGATAACTTGACGACACACGCCACGCGCTGCGGATTTGTTGCCATCATCGGCGCACCGAATGCCGGCAAGTCCACGCTGGTCAATGCCCTCGTAGGGACGAAGGTCTCGATCGTGAGCCGAAAGGTCCAGACGACCCGCATGCGCATTCGCGGTGTTGCGATGCATGAGACCTCCCAGGTCGTGCTGGTTGACACGCCGGGCATATTCCAGCCGCGGCGAAAGCTGGACCGGGCCATGGTGCAGGCGGCCTGGCTCGGCGCGGACGAGGCGGACCTTGTCTGCCTGCTTGTGGATGCCGAAGAGCTGCTGCAATCACCCAACGGCCTTTCAGCGCGCGACACGGATCGCATTCTCCAGAAGCTGAACGAGGCGCAGCGCAGTTCGATCCTGGTGATCAACAAGATCGATACGATGCCGCGGGATCGGTTGCTGCCTCTGATCGAGCAGTTGAGCAAGCGCGCACGCTTCGACGAGACGTTTCTTGTTTCCGCTTCGCAGAAGAAGGGGACAGCGGACCTCCTGAGGTATCTCGCCAAGCACGTGCCGGAAGGTCCCTGGGCCTATCCGGCAGACCAGGCGGCGGACATGCCCATGCGCCAGTTGGCGGCTGAGATCACGCGCGAGCGCATCTATGATCGCCTGCATCAGGAGCTGCCTTACGCGACCACGGTTGTGACAGAGCAATGGCAGTCAAAGCCGGATGGTTCGGCGCGGCTGGAGCAGACCATCTTCGTCGAGCGCGAGAGCCAGCGGGCCATCGTGCTGGGCAAGGGCGGAGCAACCATCAAGCTCCTCGGCGAAACCGCACGCAAGGAGATGGAAGAGCTGTTCGGACACAAGGTTCATCTCTTCCTCCACGTGAAGGTCCGGGAGAACTGGTCCGAGGATCCCGAGCACTACCGCGAGATGGGCCTCGACATGCCGGACAGCAAGTCATGAAGATGACGGGCTCGGTATCACGTGGAATGGACTGACGAAGCCATTGTCCTGGCGGTGCGGCCCTATGGCGAGCATGGAGGGGTGCTTGAGGCGCTCACGCGACATCATGGCCGTCACCTTGGCCTGATGCGCTCGGCCGGTTCACGCCGCATGCGTGGGGTGCTTGAAGCCGGGAACCTGCTGAACGTCCACTGGAGGGCGCGGATTGACCAGCAGCTCGGTTCATATACGGCGGAGCTGACGGCGGCACGCGCGGCCCATTTCTTCGACGACCGCGCAAAGCTCGACGGCCTTGCCTCCGCCTGCGCCATGTGTGTTGCGACGCTGCCCGAGCGGGAAAACCATGAGCGCGTGTACGAGGCGTTTGACGGGCTTCTGCAGCACATGGTGCTGGAGCCGTCTCTTTCGTGGCTTGCCTCCTATGTGAGGTTCGAGATGGTGCTGCTTGAGGACCTGGGTTTTGGCCTGGACCTCACGAACTGCGCGGTGACGGGCGAAACGAGGGATCTGGCGTTTGTATCGCCCAAATCCGGTCGTGCGGTCACGGCCGCCGGCGCCGGTTCCTATGCGCACCGCTTGCTGCGCCTGCCAGCCTTCCTGCTGGGGAACGCGGGTGAGCCGTCTGTCAAGGACGTCCAGGATGGGCTCGAACTCACAGGGCACTTCCTTGAGCGGGTGATTTCGGAGGCCAAGGGTGGGGCGAAGTCTCCGGGGTTTCCCGAGGCGCGGTTCAGGTTTTCCCAGCGTGTACGGGCACTTGACTGACGATTTCAGCCTCATCGTCTCGAAATGTATTTTTCCCCAAGAATCAAAAGCTTGGCTAGACCTTTGAGTTACTTGCGGTGGGCAGGTCATCTCGGTAGTCAGGCCCCTCATTTTCATCGCTAGCGAGATTCGAAATGGCACTCGACGACGTCGTCCGTGAAGTCGACCTGAAGGATGCATTGGGCGAGCGGTATCTTGCCTATGCCCTGTCGACCATCATGCAGCGTGCGCTTCCTGACGTGCGCGACGGCCTCAAACCGGTGCACCGGCGCCTGCTGTTTGCGATGCAGCGGCTGGGGCTTGATCCCAAGTCGAGCTTCAAGAAGTGTGCCCGCGTGGTGGGTGACGTCATGGGCCAGTTCCATCCCCACGGTGACCAGTCGATCTACGACGCGCTCGTGCGTCTGGCCCAGAGCTTTTCGCTGCGCTACCCGCTCATCGACGGACAGGGGAACTTTGGCAATGTCGACGGCGATAACCCGGCGGCCATGCGCTACACGGAAAGCCGCCTTACGGAAATCGCGCAGATCCTGCTTGAGGGCCTGAACGACGACGGCACGGACTATCGGCCGACCTATAATGGCGAAGACCAGGAGCCGGTCATCATTCCGGGCGGATTTCCGAACCTGCTGGCCAATGGCGCCTCGGGCATTGCCGTCGGCATGGCGACCAACATTCCGCCGCATAACCTGGACGAAATTGCCCAGGCGCTGATCCACCTCGTCAATTCCCCGAATGCCCGCGACGACACATTGTTGCAGTACATCAAGGGGCCGGACTTCCCGACCGGCGGTATCGTCGTCGAGCCTGCAGAGTCCATCGCCGAAGCCTATCGCACGGGCAAGGGCGGCTTCCGTGTCCGCGCCCGCTGGCACAAGGAGGAAGGTGCACGCGGGACGTGGCAGATCGTAGTCACAGAGATCCCGTTCCAGGTGCCGAAATCCAAGCTGGTCGAAAAGATTGCCGACCTGATCTCGGAGAAGAAGCTGCCACTTCTTGACGACGTTCGCGACGAGTCCACCGAGGATATCCGGCTCGTCCTTGTTCCGAAGAGCAAGAATGTCGAGGCGGAAATGCTCATGGAGCACATGTTCCGCCTGACGGACCTCGAAACGAGGTTCTCGCTGAACATGACGGTGCTGGACGCCAACCAGACGCCTCGCGTGATGAGCCTCAAGCAGGCGCTGCAGGCTTTCCTTGAGCATCAGCGCGGCGTCATGATCCGCCGGGCGAACCACAGGCTTGCAAAGATTGCCGACCGCCTGGAGATCCTCGAAGGCTACCTCGCGGTCTTCCTGAACATCGACAAGGTCATCAAGATCATCCGGACCTCGGACGAGCCCAAGGCCGAGCTGATCAAGGCGTTCAAGCTGACGGACATGCAGGCTGAAGCCATCCTCAACATGAGGCTCCGGAGCCTGCGCAAGCTTGAGGAAATGGAGATCCGGCAGGAGCACAAGTCTCTGCAGGCCGAGCAGAAGGAACTCAAGGCGCTGGTGAAGTCGGAGGAGTTGCAGAACGACAAGCTGAAGGCGAGCTTCCAGGAGTTGCGCGCGAAGTTTGGTGCCAAGACGGTGCTCGGCAAGCGCCGCTCGCAGTTCTCGGATGCGCCTGCGATCGAGGATGTTCCGATCGAGTCCTTTGTCGAGAAGGAACCGATCACGGTGCTATGCTCCGAAAAGGGCTGGATCCGCGCGATGAAGGGGCATGTGGATCCCAGCGAAGACGTCAAGTTCAAGGACGGCGACAAGGGGCGCTTCTGGGTGAAGGCGCAGACGACGGACAAGCTTCTGGTCCTGTCGACCAATGGACGGTTCTTCACGCTCGACTGTTCGCAGCTTCCCGGCGGACGTGGGCACGGTGAGCCCATCCGCCTCATGTGTGACCTCGAGAATGACCAGGATATCGTCTCGATGTTCGTTCACCAGCCGGGTCGCAAGTTGCTGGTGGCATCAAGCACAGGACGCGGTTTCGTCGTACCGGAGGAAGAGGTGCTGGCCCAGAAACGTGGCGGCAAGCAGGTGCTTAACGTTGATCCGCTCGAAGAGGCAAAGGTCTGCACGCCAGTGTCTGGCGACCATGCCGCTTTCATCGGCGACAACCGAAAGATGGTCATCTTCAAGCTCGATGAGATCCCGGAGATGAACCGCGGCAAGGGCGTGTCGCTGCAAAAGTTCAAGGATGGCGGGCTGAATGATGCGGCCGCGTTCACGCTTGCAGATGGCCTGCGCGACTATAACGGGCGAACCTGGGAGAAGGGCGAGCTCAAGGAGTATGTTGGTGGTCGCGCCCAGGCTGGTCGGCTTGTACCGAAGGGCTGGCCGAAGAATGGCAAGTTCTCGCCGCCGTTCCAGGGGTGAGGCTTCACTTCCAACGGAACCGGTGGTCGACCGGTTCCGTTTCGGATGTCAGGGATGCCGGTTAGCGGGATAGCCCGCGCGTCGCGACGATCGTGATCGTGTAGCCCGCGATGACGTCAATCAACTGCATCAGACCGAGCAGGAAAAACGTCGATGTCGTGAACCCGGGTATCGACATGAACTCGACGGAGTAAACCAGCAGGGTCATGACGGCTATGCCGTGGTTCACGAGCGAGAGCATGGGCGCTCCGACAGACTTCAGGATTTCGATGAACAGCAATCCCATGCCTGCTGCGATGATCACGTCGGCCTGGGTCATGGACCACACCGTTCCGGAGAACATCGTGATCTGGAAGGCCGGTCCGGCAAGCCAGGCATTCACCTGCACGGGATCAAGGCCAAATACGAATATGACCGCAAAGTTGTAATAGATCAGCGGAAGGGACAGCAGCGGAAAGACATCGAACGTCGGAGACGATGACTTGAGCTGGACGCGGCGCTGGCGGTAACGCGACATGGTGGTCCCCCACTGAAAGCAACTGATTCGCGATTATAAGCCTCCCGGGTATCGATCAAGATGGGAGGGAAGATGCCGCCCCTCGCCGGTCCTGATGCGATGGGTTAAACTCTGCCTCCATCACATTGAAAGGCCTTGCCCCATGATCCTTGTCGGGCAGTTTGACTCACCGTTTGTGCGCCGTGTTGCCGTAACGCTGCACCATTATGGCATGCCTTTCCGGCGCAACACGATGTCGGTCATCAGCGACGCCGCCGAAATGGCCCGCATCAATCCGCTGGGGCGCGTTCCTTCCCTGATCCTCGACGACGGAGAAGTGTTGATCGACAGCAATGCCATCGTCGACTTCCTCGAAGAGAAGGCCGGAGCAGGCGCGAACCTGTTGCCACGGTCGGGGCCGGAGCGCCGGAAAGTGCTGCGTGTGGTTGGCGTGTCGTCCGGTGTCGTCGACAAGGCGATAGCCATTGTCTACGAGCGCTATTTCCATCCGGAGGCATCCGTGAGCGATGCCTGGATCAACCGGTGCAGGTCCCAGGTCGCGAACAGCCTCTCTCATCTTGAAGGGCTGGTGCAGGACCGCTGGCTCGTCGGCAGCAGGCTGTCACAGGCCGACGTCATGACGGGAACGATGCTTGGGTATCTGGCATTGCGACTGCCGGAACTTTTTCCTCATGCTGCGTTTCCCAGACTGGCGTCGCTGGCGGAGCGGTGCGAAGCACTGCCAAGTTTTGCGGCTTGCAGGCCAGCTCCCAGCGAGAGCCTTCCCGCGCGCTGAGGAAGGCTACCGGGCGTCAGGGTACTTTTTGCGCATTTCAGCGATGGACCTCTTCATGAGGGTTTTCAGCGTCGGAATGTGCAGGTCCGAAAGGCGCTTGAAATAGAGGCAGGATTTGGCCGTCTTGTGCTTGCCAAGCTTGGCAAGCAGTTTTTCCTGTCCCTCAAAACCCGGCATCAAATACAGCGTGAGGTTCTGCTTTCGGGGGCTGAGGCCAATGATCGGCCAGTCGCCTGACCTGCCGCTCGCGTAAACGTAAGTGTACTTGCCAAATCCGATAATGCTCGTCCCCCACAAAATGGGGGGGGCGCCGGAAAGCTCTTCCATCATATCCATCAATGCCAGAGTGTCGGCCCGAACGTTCTCAGGCTGCTTCGCCACGAATTTCGCGACACTGTCTTTGGAAGGTTTGGTTTTCGGCTCTGCCATGGGTTCCAGTCATGTCCTTGCGACAACAGAGTGTAGCACATCCGGATTGGCGACTTACCACTTCGAAACGCCGGCATGGTTTCAGTGGCAAGGGCGTTCTGAACATGCCGAATGACACCCAAAACCTGCCTCACGCGCGCAGCCCCGAGAGCAACCGCTTTGAGTCCATCATAAAGTCATCGACCGTTCCAGGACTTCTGCCCAAACTCGATGACATCAAGACCGACAGCCTGATGGACCTTTCAGGCTGGATGGCCGTTGTGCATCCGAGTGCCAAGACCCGAACGCTCACGTTCACGCATGCAGGTGCTGCGCTGTCGCTCATGCAGGGTGGCCCACTGGTTGGCCTCGACTATCTTGAAATGGTTGACCCCGCCTACAAGGGAGAAGCCTTTGACAGCACGTTCCTGATGATGACGCGGCCGTGTGGTCTGTGGCAGATCACCCCGGTTCGGTTTGCCGACGGTACGAATGGGCGGGTCGAGTACACCGGTTTTCCTGCCTATGACGAAAAAAGCCAGCGCGGTGTCATCGTTTTCCTCGTGCTGCCGTTGCGCACGCCGTCCAGCGGCATCGCCGTCGTCGGCCATGCAACAAGCTGGGAGTGGCTGGAGCTCAGAGCGCCGTCAGCCGGCTGAGGCCTTTCTCGTCGCCCGCTCCGCAAGCAGGAGCGCACCTCCCAAGAGAACTGCGGCCATGAAGAATGGAGCGCCAAGCACGGGGAGGTTTCCCATGGCCTCTTTCATGTCGAGTGCTGAAGCGAACAGCTGCGGGTACAGCACAGGCGCTATCATGAAGGCGATGCCGTTCATGCTCGCGAGCGCCCCCTGAAGCCGTCCCTGTTCCGACGGATCCACGCATCGTGACATCAGCGACTGCGCTGCTGGTCCGTAGAATGCCCAGAGGGCGGAAATCGGAATGGCAATCCAGATCCAGCCTCCGGTCGGTGCGAAGCCGTAAATCAGGAAGCCAATGATGCCGCAACACAGTCCGAACATCATCGCCTGACGTTCTCCGAGGCGCTTGACGACTGGCCCAGTCAGTCCACCCTGGACAATAATGCTCGTCACGCCGACTGCCGCCAGCGCGTAGCTGATCATCATTTCATTCCATTCATATCGGTAGGTCACAAACCAGTTGAAGATGGTTGGGTAGACATTGTGTGCGACCATGTAGAGGAACTGCGCCATCGCCAATCCGAACATCTGCGGATGGGATGCGAGAAAGGCCAGTGACCCGATCGGGTTCGCCCTTGAGAGTGCGAATGTCTTGCTTCGCTTCTCCGGGGGCAGGGATTCGGGAAGGATGAAGTAGCCGTAAAGCGCGTTGAGAAGGCTGAGCGCCGCTGCGATCCAGAACGGAAGTCGCGGGTCGATGCTTCCCGTAATGCCACCGAGAAGCGGACCCAGCACGAAGCCGATCCCGAATGCGGCGCCCATCATGCCGAATGCAGCGGCACGCCTGTCCGGCGTCGTCACATCGGCAATGTATGCATTCGCGGTGCTGAAGCTTGCGGCCGTGATGCCGGACAGGGCTCGCCCGATGATCAGCCAGGTCAGATTGGGGGCAAGCGCCATGATCACGTAGTCGATGCCCAGGCCAGTCATGGATGCGAGGAGTACCGGTCTTCTCCCGAAGCGATCCGACAGTGCCCCCTGGATGGGGGTGAAGATGAACTGCATGACGGCCCACACCAGGCCGAGCAGGCTTCCCATGCGGACCGCGTCCGCGTGCTGGCCTTCCATGAACCCTTCAATGAGTTTTGGCAGGACGGGAATGATGATTCCCATGGCCAGAACATCCAGAACGAGTGTCACGAAGATGAAAATGACCGCGGCTCCTCCGGGAGAACCCGACTTGCTGGACGCTTCAACGCTCATGTGAGTTTTCCGGAAGAGATCAGGTGTTGTCTTCTAGCGACTTTGTGCACTACAGGCGAATGCAGACGGGAGCCTGCTGCCAAGGACTTCGGCCACGACCATCAGAGTGTGGTCGCAGATGACGCGTTCATGGCTGACCAAAGTTTCCAGCCGTCTTCAACGATCCTTCGATGATCAAATGCCAGGTCGGCGTCGCGCCAGTTGGCGACATACGCCGCGGAGGCTGCGTCGTCTCCACCCTGTGGTGTTTGTCCGCTGGGCTGCATGAGGAAAGCCACGGAAACGTTATGCCTTCGCGGATCGCGGTCGGGTGCGGAGTAAACACCAACAAGGCGCTGGATGCCCGTGCTTACACCGGTTTCCTCCAGCAGTTCCCGCATCACGGCCGCTTCGACGGTTTCTCCATAGTCGACGAAGCCTCCAGGCAGGGCGAATTGTCCCTGGAAGGGCGGATACTTCCTGCGGATCAGCAGCAATCGCCCGGCCGGGTCAAAGAGGACGGCGTCAACCGAGAGTGCTGGTGAAGGTGGCAAGTCCTTTGTCATGGGGCCTACGCGCGTCCATCTGGTGGTGCTTGACAGTGATCCCCGGGTCTACCAGAAGTCCTCGCCGGAAACATCAGGATGCTTGAATGCCTTTCAAGTCCCGCTATCCGCTGATCTTGTTGGCTACGATTGTGGTGCTTCTCGCCTTGCTCGCCTATGTGGGCGGAAGGTCGCCCAAAAGCGGCGTTCCTGCTTCCACGGCCAGCGGCGGGCCGGTGGTTGCGGATTTCAGGCTGACTGACCAGAACGGGCGCCCCTTCGGAAAGCCGGATCTGCTTGGGAAGCCGTCTGCGCTCTTTTTTGGCTTCACATTCTGTCCGGATGTGTGCCCCACGATGCTGGCCTCGATGACCGCTCACATGAGCAAGCTGGGCGCCGATGCCGACCGGCTGAATGTTGTTTTCGTCAGCGTCGATCCCGAACGCGATACGACTGAGGTCATCAAGGCCTATCTCTCGAGTTTTGACAGTCGCATACGCGGGCTCTCCGGCGAGAAGTCCCAGCTTGATCTCCTGACCAAGTCCCTGGGGATCTACTATGCCAAGGTCGACACCGGTGGAGCTTCGTACTCCGTTGACCACAGCGCCCTGATCGTCTTGCTGGACAGCAACGGGCAATTCTTCGGAACCATTGCCTATGACGAGAATCCGGACGTGGCCCTCATGAAGCTGAAGCGCGTGGTGAGTGAAGGATATCGCTAGGCATGTTTGTCAGCATCGACGGGCAGCGCATCTTCTTTGACGTGGTCGGCGCCAAGCTGGTGCCCGATCAGGCCGGCATGAAGGAAAAGCCGACGCTGCTGGTGTTGCATGGCGGCCCGGGCTTCGATCATTCAGGGCTTCGTCCCGGGTTCGATGCGCTGTCCGATGTGGCGCAGGTGATTTACATCGACCATCGCGGTAACGGTCGAAGCGTGCCCAGCGATCCCACAGGCTGGACGCTGGCGCGATGGGGTGACGACATCGTTGGCATCTGTGCGGCGCTCGGTATCGAACGACCGATCGTACTGGGGCAGTCGTTTGGCGGCATGGTCGCGCAGTCCTATGCGACGCGACATCCGCACCATGCTCGCGCCATCATTCTGTCCAGCACGGCTGCACGGATGGATTTCGAATCCAGCTACGCGCTGTTCCTGCGCAAGGGCGGCGCGTCTGCGCTGGAAACTGCGCGCCGCTTCTGGGAACAGGGCGACGACGCCACCTTTGATGTTTACCTGAAAGAATGCATGCCGCTGTACAACACAACGCAACCTGCTGATGGGCAAGCTTCGCGCTCGCGAGCGATCATGCGTCGTGAAGTGTTTCGACACTTTTCCTTGCCCGGACGTGAAATCCGGCGGATGGACTTCCGGCCGGAACTGCGACGCATCCCATGCCCCGTACTCGTCCTGTGCGGAATGGAGGATCCGATCACGCCGCCCCATCTGTCCGATGAAATCATCGCGTCGCTGCAACCAGGGATTGGTCGAATGCTGAAGTATGAAGGCTGCGGGCACGGCCCATTCCGTGACCAGCCGGACCGGGTGTTTGGCGACATTCGACGGTTCATCGAAGTACTTTGAGTTCGCGATGACGGAAACACTGGGCCGTCTTGGTTAAGCACATTCGAAGGGCGCGACATTGTTGTCCGGACGGAATCATTGCGGACTGTTCAGATGACACCGGATTTCCAGTTGGGCACTCATTTCGTATAGTCGCGCCGGTTTTTTTCTCATACTAAATGAGTATGCGGACCGTTCCCCAAATGGGTGTTGGGAAACGTGTCCTTTCATACTGTCACAATGATACTGGGGGCATTGGTGGACAACGCAGTTATCTGGCTTCTGGATTCCCAACCGTTGATGCGCGCCGGCCTTCGTGCGCAGCTCGACGGAAAGGGGTTCCGCGTTGTGTTCGAAGCGGCGACGATCGACGACGCTGCACAACTCGCATCGAAGGGTGAAGTCGCCAACCTTGTTGTTGCAGACTATGGATTTGGCGGAGCGGGCGTTCAGCGGCTCAAGTCGCTTCTTCCAAAGTCCAAGGTCGTCGTCCTGTCGGAGGCGGCCGAACTCGCATATCTCGCCGAGGTGTTCGGGGCAGGTGCCGACGGGTTCGTTCTGAAGAGCATCGCGCCGGAAGCGCTGGTGGAGTCGCTGAAGCTGGTGCTCCTGGGAGAAAAGGTGTTCCCAAGCATCCTCACCAACTTCCTCGGGGCGCTGCAGGGCCATCAGACTTCCAGTCCGATTGAGCGCGTGCGCGTCGGCGATGTGGCCCTGTCGCAGCGCGAGCTGGACATCATCCGCAGCCTTGCGGACGGACACACGAACAAGCTGATTGCGAAGGAGCTTTCGATCACCGAAGCGACCGTCAAGGTGCACATCAAGACGGTGCTCAGGAAGCTTGGTGCATCCAACCGCACGCAAGTTGCGATCTGGGCCGTGCAGCATGGCCTCACGAACGGGAATGGCAGCGGCTTCAGGAGCCGCTGATCCTCACGCGTTCAGGTCGTCTCTCGACACGCTTTCAAACTGGAGAATGAAGTCGGCTCCGAATGCGCTGCTGGGCGTCTGGAAGCCAGGCTTGAATTCGCCATTCGCGACGCGCCGCGCGATGGACAGTCCTGTCAGGGCTGTCAGCGTATAGCCTTCCGGTGTGCGGAGCCGGGACTTCATCACTTCATTGCGGTCATTGCGGGCGACGCCAATCAGGATGGCGTGGCCGTTCTTCCTTTGCTCATCCGTGGGGCCCTCCGGTTGCCGGTCGATCTGCCTCTTGAGGTAGTTCTGCATGAAAGAGAGGCCCAGGAACGCCTTGATCATGGCCGGCATCTTCGCCATGCGCTTGAGTTGGGGAATGGCCTCGAAATGAACCTCGATGTTCGGGATCTTCGTGGAGTGCCAGGCCGTGGACACATCTCCCCAGCTGACGGCAAATGTTGGTTTGAGTCCGCTTCCGAAGTCGCAGTGATCCTCGTGTGCGCCTTCCAGGACCTCGATGCTTCCTCCTCGTCGGACCCTCGTGCCCTGGGCTACGCCTTCGACCATCGTCTTTGCCGTGCCGCGCGAGACGTTACCCAAGCCACCGATATAGAGCTTCAGGTCCTGAGCATCGGGCATCCGGCGCTTCATGTGCGCCGCGAGACAATCGGATGGCACAACATCGAATCCCACGCCGGGAAGCAGCATCACACCCGCGAGCTTCGCTTCCGCATCCCTTGCTGCGAGGGACTCGAAAACATCTATTTCGCCGGTAATGTCGAGATAGTGGGTGTTGGTACGCAGGCAGGCGTCTGCCATCAGCCTCGATGTCGCCGAAAAGGGGCCTGCGATATGGAGGACCACGGCGACTTCCGACAGAGCTGATTCGAGCTTGGCTGTGTCCGACAACGAGAACGCGCGCCATTCAAGTCCCAGTTCAGTGGCGATTTCCCGGACTTTTTCCTCGCTGCGACCCGCGAGAATTGGCGAAAGTCCCTGCGTTTTGGCTGTGCGCGCAGTCAGTTTTCCGGTATACCCGGTCGCACCGTAGATGAGTATCTTGCCTTCTCTCGACATGGCAGGTTTCCTTTCGAGCCGTATCCCTGTTTGAGCGGCGTGCCGATTGGCGTCAAGTGCTGTTGGATGGCCTCAGGGCTGGCTCCGGGGTGTCGGGAAAATGGGGAATGAATGATGAGGCACATAGCATTCCTGCTTTTCGCAGTGAGCCTGGGCTCAAGTGCCGTCGCCGCATCGGCGGAGGACGCGCAGCCGACCAGGGCGTGGACCAACTGCCAGGGTGGCCCCGGCATCTGGAGTGACCTGCGACTGACGGCCTGTACCGAAATCATCAAGTCTGCAAAGTATTCGGGAGCCGAGCTCGCCAAGCTTCATTATTATCGCGGTAACGCACGCCTCATGCAGAGCGACTATCGCAAGGCGATCGACGATTTCAACGCCGCGCTGGAACTCTCAAAGAATGACCCTGATGCGCTGCATGAACGATGCTGGGCCAAGGCCGTACTCAATACTGATCTTGAAGGTGCCCTAGCCGACTGCAACGAGGCGCTGAGGCTCAGGCCCAATGACCCCGAAACGCTGGGTGGTCGCGGCTTCCTCTATCTTCGTCTCGGCTTCCTCAAGACATCGATCCTGGACTATGACGCCGCCATAGAGGGGATGCCAAACAAGGCGGACTTCCATTATGGACGGGCGACCGCGAAGTTCCGTGCAGGTGATCAGGACGGCGCCGACTCCGACTTCCTGACCGCGCGTGCGCTTGATCCGAAGATTGATGAAACCTTCGCACGGATCGAAGCGGCCGGCGGTGGCAAGGGCATGTGGACTGCGATTGCCGATTACTGGCGCGCCATGATGAAGTGGATCTACTAGGCGGTTCCTGCCGTTTGTTGCGCGAAAGCGAGCATGTGTTTTCGCCTGTCGCGCGATTTGACATTTCGGCTTGAATTGTCAAATCTGTCGCCATGGATCCCAAGGACAACCTTCTGGCAGCGTCCCGCCACGTCTTCGCGCGGCATGGCTATCGCCGGACGTCAATGGCAATGGTTGCGGAAGAAGCCGGTGTGTCCCGGCAGGCGATCTACCATCATTTTCCGTCGAAAGAGCTGCTGTTCAGTGCGCTCGTGGACATGCTGCAGACGCGCGCGCTTGATGCAGCCAGGCAAGCTGCAGAGAGCCTTGACGGTCAGCCATTGGCGTCTCGTCTCTTTCGGGTGCTGGGCGCCTATCATGCCAGCATGGTTTCGAGCGTTGCAGGCTCCAGCTTTGCGAACGAGCTCGTCGAGGAGAGTGTGAAGCACTGTTCCGACCTGGTTTCCGCGCATGCCGACAGGTTCCAGCGGATGCTCGTGTCTATTGTCCGCGCCAGCGTCGAGGATGGCAGCGTCTCCCTGGCCGATGGCCTCTCGGAGCGGCAGTTCGTGTCGATGCTGCTCGTTGCAGCGAAGGGCGTGAAAGTCACTTATGCACCGGCGGGAGAGCGCGCCTATGCGCAGGCGCTGGAGCAAATGGTCAATGCACTGTGCCGGGGATCCTTGATCCCGGCTGAGTGCGCGACGTCATCAAACAGGATCAGGGCTGTGGCTGGGAGGGCCAGAAAATGATTACGCTCAATGTGAACGGGACGGCACACTCCGTCGATGCTGAAGATGGCATGCCTCTTCTCTGGGTGATCAGGGATATCCTGAACTTCACCGGCACGAAGTATGGATGCGGGGTTGGGGCGTGCGGTGCCTGCACGGTGCTGGTGGATGGCGCTGCGGTTCGCAGCTGTTCGTTCCCGGCCGCGCTTGCGCAAGGCAAGCAGATCACGACGATCGAAGGCCTGGCCGAGGGTGACACGCTGCACAAGGTGCAGCAGGCATGGATCGAGGCCCAGGCGCCGCAATGCGGCTATTGCCAATCGGGCCAGATCATGACGGCCGTCGCGCTGCTCAAGGAAAAACCTCAGCCGACAGACGAGGAGATCGATGCGGCGATGACGAACATCTGCCGATGCGGGGCGTACTCGCAGATCCGTGCGGCCATTCACGCCGCTGCAAAGGCTTAGGAGGCTGCCATGGGAAAAATCACGCGCAGACTGATGATTTTTGGTGGCGTTGCTGCGGCTGGCGGCGGCCTTGCCATCGGGTATGGGCTGTTGCCCTACAGCACGCTGGAGCGTGCACGCGGGCTGGCATCGAAAGGCGAGGCCATGCTGGCCGCCTGGGTGCGGATTGCGCCTGACAACACGGTAACGGTCATCGTCCCGCATTCAGAGATGGGGCAGGGTGTCCATACGTCCCTTCCCATGATGCTTGCCGAGGAACTGGATGCTGACTGGTCGCTGGTCCGCATGGAACAGGCGCCAGCGGACATGGCCTTTGCGAATGCGGGGCTTGCGCGCGGATACCTGCGCGGGGACGCGTCGATCCCGTCGTGGCTCAGTGGCACGGCGGACTTCGGCTTCCGGAAGATCTCCGAGTTCATGAACCTGCAGATCACCGGTGGCAGTACCTCGGTCCGTTTCACCGGGGTTGACGGCATGCGGCGCACGGGCGCTGCCGCCCGTGCGATGCTCGTGAAGGCGGCTGCTCAAAAATGGAACGTTGGTGAGGATACCGTCGAAGCACGGAACAGCGTCCTGACGCACAAGCCGACCGGTCGTACGATGACCTATGGCGCCATTGCCTCTGAAGCGGCAACCGTCAGCGTTCCGGCGGACGTGCCGCTGAAGGACAAGAAGAACTACTCGATCGTGGGCAAACCCATCCACCGCTTCGACATTCCGGCGAAGGTCAATGGTTCCGCACGTTATGGGGTGGACCTGCGCGTTCCCGGCATGAAGTACGCGGTGATCGCGTCTTCGCCGGTCTTTGGCGGCAAGCTGAAGTCGGTGGACGAGAAACCTGCATTGCAGATGCGTGGTGTCAGCCAAGTCGTGAAGATCGAAGACGCGGTTGCGGTGGTTGCCGACAACACCTGGCGTGCCAAGGAAGCCCTGGCGGCGCTTGCCCCGGTCTGGGACGAAGGTACCGGCGCGGCCCTGAATTCGGAAAAAATCTATGCCGCGATGAATGCGGCGCTCGACGGCGGCAAGTTCACCGAGGACACTTCGCGCGGTGATGCCGACGCTGCCCTGAAGGGCGCAAAGAAGTTGGTCGAGGCGTCTTACCGGGTTCCGTTCCTCGCGCATGCGACCATGGAGGTCATGAATTGCACGGCGCATTTCAAGGATGGAAAGCTTGAAATCTGGGGCGGGTTCCAGGACGGTCTCGGTGCGAAGGTGGCGGCGTCGAAGGCGTCAGGCCTGCCGGTCGACAGCATCACGCTGAACCACACTGCGATGGGTGGCGGGTTCGGACGGCGCGGGAACACGGTTGACTACCTCATCAAGACGATTGCGATTGCAAAACAGGTGGATGGCCCCGTGCAGGTCGTCTGGTCACGCGAAGAAGACATGACGCAGGACTACTATCGTCATGCGTCCGTGGCCCGGTTGAAGGCCGCGCTGGACGAAAACGGCCGCATCACGGCGTGGCTGCACACATTCACGGACAAGTATGATCCGCCGGAGGCCGTCTGGGTGAACTATGACATCCCGAACCAGGCCGTCCGCTATGTTGACAAGGTCAATCCCATTCCGTGGGGGCCGTGGCGCAGCGTCGACCATACCCAGCATGGGTTTTTCATCGAGTCCTTCATGGATGAAGTGGCACATGCCGCCGGCAAGGATCCGTTCGAGTTCCGTCGAACGCATCTCGAAGGCGCTCCTCGCCACAAGGCCGTGCTTGAGCTTGCAGCGTCCATGTCCGGCTGGGGGCAACCGCTCCCTGCGGGGCGGGCGCGGGGCATCTCGATCCGGGACGCTTTCGGCACCATCGTCGCCCAGGTTGCAGAGGTCTCCGTGACAGCCGAAGGGCATCCGCGCGTGCACAAGGTCTGGAGTGCCGTGGACCCTGGCGAGGTGATCAATCCGGCGACATTCACGGCCCAGATCCAGGGTGGTGCGATCTACGGCCTGACAGCGGCGCTCTACGGCAACATCACGATCGACAAGGGGCGCGTGGTCCAGCAGAACTTCCCGGACTACGACATGGTGCGCATGGCGGATGCTCCCGAGCATGAGGTCCGCGTTATCGAATCCGGCGCGCGGACAGGCGGCGCGGGTGAACCGGGAACAGCGCCGATTTCGGCGGCAGTCGGAAATGCCATTTTCGCGCTGACCGGCAAGCGGGTGCGGGAGTTGCCGTTCCGCGCGACGCCGCTCAACGTGACCTAGGGAGGCGCGCATGAGGCTGGTGATCGCTGCGGGGGTGGCCGTTGCCTGTCTTGCGGGCGCCCTTCATCTCGGGCCCGCAACAGCACAAAAGGCCGATACGCCTTCTGTTGCAGCATTCCGGGTGGTGTACAGCGTTGCGACGCATCCGCGCTGCATGAACTGCCACACCACGGTCGCGTGGCCGACGCAGGGCGATGACCAGCACAAACACACGTTCAACGTTCTGCGAGGGCCCGATGGCAAGGGCCCTCCCGGAATGAAGTGCACGACGTGCCATCAGGAGACGAACCAGTCCACCGGAAACGTGCCTGGCGCCAAGGACTGGCACATGGCTCCGCTTTCAATGGGTTGGACCGGGCTCAGCCCGGCAGCGCTTTGCAAGGCTTTGCTGGATCCGGCCCGCAATGGTGGCCGGACGGCAGCAAAAGTCATCGAGCATCTGAAGGGAGACCCGCTGGTCCTCTGGGCGTGGTCTCCGGGTCCCAAGCGGTCCCTGCCGCCAGTTACTCATGCAAAGTTCAGGGAAGCTGCGGAGGCCTGGATCCGTTCAGGAGCGGAGTGTCCTTCGGGCTAGGTCAGGATAGCCGGCGGCGCATGCGCTCGCGCAGCCGTCGTGTCAGTTGCTCCCGGAGCTCATCTGACGAGAGGTTCAGCAGGTCCTCGCGGAGTACGTCCGAAAACACGTGATGAACGAGCAGATGGGATTCGTTCACGCCTCTTCCCGCGCGGACTGCTTCCCTGCAGAGTTCCGGTCCGAGGGCGACAAGCTCCGTGTACGACATGTTTTTCTCCCTTGCCCAACCATGCATTGGAAAAGCCTGACACAGCTGGTCGCGCTTGTCGCCGGCGAGATGGCAAGAGGGTGTGCAATGCGTAAAGGAAGCGCCGATCCTTCCTGCCATTGCCTTGTGTGCAGCGCAACATGCGCCGAGGGTTCTATTTGGTCCTGGGCGGGCGACCTGTGGTGCGGGCGCTCCGGGAGGCGGGAGGGCGCGTCGGGCTCTTGCCCCTTTCGGGTTGGGGCCCTTCTGCGGGCGGTGTCATCACCTCGCCTGTTTCGGCCAGCTGGGACGTGATCTTCGACATCAGGTCATACTGTGTCTGAACGTCTTCCATGATGCGCGCCATGGCGCCGGACGCCCAACGCTGCCATGCGTCGGCGCGCTTTTCTGCGTCCGCGCTGCTGTTCAGTTCGTTCAGCATCGTCATAGCCGCCTCCGCACCTTCCCGGCGGCGCTCGAACCACCGGTCGAGGTTTGACTGAAAACCATCCAGCATCTGACGCTGCACGCCGATCACCCGCTTCATTGCGTCGAGATAGGCCGCATTCGGAAAGGGTACATTCGCGAGTTCACTGAGGATGTCTGCGGGCTTCTTGTCATCGGACATGGTGTGGCCTCCCGGTCCAGTGGCACGGCGCGGGTTCGACCATGGTCGACCGCGAGCGGCCCAGTAATCTGTGCCTTGCGGTGTCCCTTATAGCACGGCGCGGTGCGCCGTGCCTCATATCCGCGCGCGGGTCCGGTTCCGGATCGCGCTTTCAGTGCGGTTTCGTCGCTGCGTCGACGGTGGTGCCGCCTGCAGCGAGGGCCTGGGCCCTGCGTCTCGCCCGGTTGCGTGCAAGCATGTTGAGTGCTTCCACCGATGCCGAGAACGCCATGGCCGCATAGATGTAGCCCTTGGGAACGTGCACGCCGAGACCTTCGGCGATGAGTGCCGTGCCAATCATGAGGAGGAACGCCAGGGCCAGCATCACGATGGTGGGATTGGCATGGATGAAGTTCGCGAGCGGCGTCGCGGCGAGCAGCATCACCAGTACGGTGACGACCACGGCCACGACCATGATCGGCACGTGCTCGGTCATGCCGACTGCCGTGATGATGCTGTCGACCGAGAAGACCAGGTCGAGAATGAGAATCTGGACGATCGCGGCCGAGAAGCCGAGAGAGACGGCGCGTTTGTCGAACATGCCCGGATGCGGTTCCGGATCGACATTGTGATGGATCTCCTTGGTGGCCTTCCATACGAGGAACAGGCCACCCGCCACGAGAATGAGGTCGCGCCACGACAAGCCGTGCCCAAACAGTTCGATGACGGGTTCCGTCAGCTGCACGATGATTGCGATGGTGCCAAGCAGCGTGAGGCGCATCGCCAGCGCCAGACCGATGCCAATCCTGCGAGCGCGCTCCCGCTCGGCCTCGGGCAGCTTGTTGGTCAGGATCGAAATGAAGATCAGATTGTCGATCCCGAGCACGACTTCCATGACGATCAGGGTCAGAAGGGCGGCCCAGGCTGCCGGGTCGGCTGCCAGCTGCATCAGGTATTCGAGCATCACGTCCTCGCAAATCAGTCGCAATCAGCCGTGTATCAAGCCCGGGCAGCGCATGCACGGCGAACTCTGTTGTTTGCTGCCGGTTCGTGGATGCGGGGTGCACTGGGGCCCCCTGATGGGGCAGCAGGTGTGGCAGCAAGAACCCACCTTATAGAACAGCGCGTTCGTGTGATTTGTACCCCCAATAGCAGGTATGCGGAGGGAGGCTACTCACCATAACTGGGTTGCGATTCTGACACGCAAAACGCGAATTGCTGGACGGTGCGTTGATCTTTTGGGGTGAAAAGCCAAAATCATGGGGCGTTGGTTCACTTGACCGGTGTGGGGATGCCGCCAAGTGACCGACTAACCGCCACGGCGCATCGAACGCGCGCCACAAGCGGGGGGCGCGGGCTCTCTAGTGTGTTTTCGGCCGGATTACGTCACCAGCGATATCCGATTTATCCGAACCACTAGGAGCCCGCAGTTTTTTCAGCTCTTTCTCAGCGGTTTTGGCCTTACCCGCGTGATTTTGCGGCGGCCACCCTCACTTCGTTAACGATCCACTCCCGGCCCCCGGTTTGCTTGCCTTGATGGTCACAGGGTCCAGACTGGACGCCTGCATGGTCATTATCAGCAAGGCACGCTTGGGACCTGTCACTTCTCAACTACCAGTTCCAACTTTCTCCAGCCGGTTGTTCCTGCGCGGCACCTCTGCGGGGTCGCGCCTTACATAACCAGTGCTCGAGGCTGCGATGCACACATCAGGGCGTGCACTGCAATACGCATGCACTCTTGGCAAAGTTCTTCTGCCTTGTCACCTCCAACATGTCACCGAAAGTGAAAAAAATTCCCGAAGCCCGGGAGCCGGGCAAAAGAGTGACACGATAAGCAACCGGTTCGCTTGCGCGGTGTGCGCGTCCGCCTGGTTTCACCCTGAATCGGGTTTTGCATCAGGTGTTTCGAGATGATGCCGAGCGCAGGGATTTCTTGCGGGAAGGGAATGCCCGCAAGTGTTTCCCGTACGCTCGGCCATGCGTGACTGCTGGTGGAAGCGTCACGCGGAATTCGCGCCGCGATTGTTCGGTCGCCGCTGCATTTCATCGGGTGTAATCAGGCCATCCCCATTCCTGTCCGCGCGCATGAACTGGGAGCGTGCGCGGCCGCCGAATTCGTCGGGTGTGATGGCACCATCCATGTTCCAGTCGCCATAGCGCAGGGTGTCCACGTTGTCCCGTTCGCTGACGTCGAAGGGAGGCTTGCGCGGATCCAGTCCCTGTGCCTTCGCCTTGGCGCGCCAGGCCTCCATCTTTGCAGTCCGGTCCGCCCGACGCGCCTCCACATGACGCTGGATCTCCGCCGCATCGAGGCGCCCGTCCCCATTGGTGTCAACGCCACGAAACTCCTGCGCAAGCGCACCGTCGAGCTCGGGGCGGGACACTCGACCATCCTTGTCGGTGTCGTAGCGAATCATTCGCGCTTCGCTGCCGGCAGAGCTTCGTGCCGTTACGCTGCCCGGAGAGGCAGCGTCCACGATTGTCGTATATCCGAAGGCAACAGCCGCTGCACCGACGGCGATCGTGCCTGCAATGACACCGGTCCATACCATGTTGTTCATTCGCTTGTTCTTCCTGTGTTGGTCGGGTTCGAGATTGAACTCCTGAGCCAGCCGTGTTTCAGGCCGCGAAGAGGACGGTGCGTGTCGAGTGGTGCATTGATGTGGCAGTTTTCAAGAGAGTTTGTCATTCGAGGTCGCAAGCCTCTTTGTTGACATAATTTGTTACAATCGTGCCCCTGTCCGACAGCAGTTCCTTCCATTCTTATTTCCCGCATGACAGACAACTCTCCGCATGTGCTTGTGGTGGATGACGCACGCGATGTGCGTGAACCCCTCATTCGATATCTCCAGAAGAACGGCCTTCGGGCGACGGGAGCCGATGGTGGAGCGGCTGCGCGCAAGCTTCTGCGCTCCAAGACCTTCGATCTTGCCGTGCTCGACGTCATGATGCCTGGCGAGGACGGACTGTCCCTGTGCCGGCATCTGCGTGACAGCCATGACCTGCCCGTACTTTTCCTCACGGCAAAGGCCGATGACATCGACCGAATCGTGGGGATTGAGCTGGGTGGCGACGACTACATGGTGAAACCCTTCAACCCTCGCGAACTTGTCGCCCGCATTGGCGCCATCCTGCGGCGCGTCGAGGCGCTGCCGCCGCGCCTGAAAGCCAGGCCGATGCCCCGCATCAGGTTTGACCGCTGGATCCTTGACAGTGTCAGGCGGGAGCTCTTTGACGAGCGCGGTGTGGGCGTGGCGCTGTCCGCGGGTGAATTCGCCCTTCTGTCCGTTTTCGTGGAGCGCCCAAAGGTCATTCTCAAGCGCGAGGACCTGCTTGGCCTCACGAGCGGCCGGGATGCGCTCCCCTACGACCGGTCCATCGACAATGCGATCATGCGCCTACGGCGCAAGCTTGAGGTCCAGCCAAAGTGCCCGCAGATCATCAAGACGGTCTGGGGCGGCGGGTACGTGTTTGCAGCCGAGACCGAAGCCCTGTGAAGCCGGTTTCGTTTCCGCTTTGGCTTGAGATTTCTGCCGGGATCCTTGTCGTCCTCCTGCTCTCAAACGGGCTGACGCTGCTGGTGGCCGAGCAGCGTCGCCTGTCTGCGGCACGGTCGGAGCGGTTCAGGTCCGTCGAGGCCCGGATTGATGCCTTTGCGGACCTTTACCGGCGTGTCCCTGCGGAGGGTCGAGCGCAGCTCCTCAGTCTTGCGTCGGTGCGCCATGAGCGGCTGGCAGTCGGCACCGTGCCGCGCGTCGCATTCAGCAGTGACCGTGATGGCGTGATGGAGGATCGGCTCCGCAGGGTTCTGGCGCTGCCACAGGACGCCGATGTGCGAGTGACAAAGCGCGGCCGTCCCGAGTTGAGCCTGGTCGAGCAACTGCATCCTCGACAGCAAGAGCGCTTCGCCGTGGCAGTGGCCCTCGGAAATGGCGAATGGCTCAATGGCGAGTTCTACTGGCCGGTGGGTGAGTCCCTGCTGCCGGGCATTCTTTTCTCGGGCGCCGTGTCTGCCATCATGCTTGTCCTGCTCAGCGTGTGGATCGCCCGGCGGCTGGCAGCGCCCTTGCGGCAACTTGCCGATGCCGCCGACCAGATTCAGCAGGGAAAGCCTTTCGCCCGCTTGCCGCAGCAGGGACCAGCGCCGCTCCGCCAGACACTGGCTTCGTTCAACCTCATGGCTCAGCGCATGGTGCCCCTGGTTGACAGCCAGCGCATGGTCCTTGCCAGCGTCGGACATGACCTTCGCACTCCCATCAGTTCGCTGCGCCTGAAGAGCGAGTTCATTGATGACGAGGAGCTACGGAATTCGTTCTCGGGGAGCCTTGATGAGCTCCAGTGCCTTACCGAGGCCGCGCTGCAAGTTGCCCGGGATGGTGTCAGCCATGAGTTGCCACGCTGCGTGGACCTGATGGCTCTCGTTGAAAGCCTTTGCGAGGACCTGATTGATCTGGGCGAAAACGTGTCCATCGTTCCCGACCGAGCGGTTGAGGTCCGGTGCAGGCCCAACGAGATCCGTCGGGCTGTCCGAAACCTAATCGAAAACGCCATCAAGTATGCGGGCTCGGCGGAAGTTGTCGTTCGCGCCTGCGGTGACCAGGTCTTGGTGGAGGTGAGTGACCGGGGGCCGGGGCTTCCGGCTGGAGCCCTCGACCAGGTATTCGCTCCCTTCACCCGCGGCATGGCGCAGGACAGGCCGGGTCATGGTCTCGGCCTCACGCTGGCTCGCGCCATCGCACGCGCGCATGGCGGGGATGTCCGGCTGGAGAACAGGACAGGCGGCGGTCTCAAGGCAACGCTGGGTCTCGCCTGGTCCTGAACTTCAGGACCAGGTTGGGGATGTTCTGATCAGATTGCGCGCCAATGACCCTCTGCCCTGAGACGGTCCAGGAACGATTGTTCGTAGGCCTCTTCCGGCGCTTCGCGGACGAGGCGGTCCATGCATTCGGCATCGGCGCCGATGAGGATGCGCCACCGTTCCTGGCGGACACCATCCAGGATGATCGTGGCGGCCTGAGCTGCTGTCGTGGGCGCGTTTGCCTCGAACTGCCGAGCCATTTCCTGCATCACCTGCTGGATCTGAAGGTCCGTCATCACGTCGGCCGGCATGCCCATCGTCTTCAGGGAGCGGCGCGCGTCGGAAATCTCCTTGGCTGACATCTCGCCAATGCCATGTCCGGTCAACACCTTGCGGGAGTTTTCAACGATCGACGTGCCGATATGACCGGGCATGACAACGGAACACTTGACGTGGGGTGCATTCAGCCGGAAGTCGTTGACCAGTCCTTCGGTGAAGCCCTTCACTGCGAATTTGGCGGCAGGGTAGGCGGTATGGGCGCGCGTTGGCCCGAGCGATGCCCAGAAGCCGTTCACACTTGATGTATTGACGATATGGGCTTCCTTCGCCTTGAGGATCATGCCGATGAAGGCGCGCGTCGAATAGTAGACGCCGTACCAGCACACATTGAAGGTGCGTTCCCATTCCTCGCGCGGCGAATTGATGAAGCTTGGGCCTCCACCAATTCCGGCATTGTTGAACAGCAGATGTATGTGATCCGTGTCGAGTTCGCGAGCTACGGCGTCCCTGAATTTCAGGATCTGGTTCTCGTCGGAGACGTCCGCGACAAAGGTCATCACCTTGGTTCCTTGCGGCGCCGCCGTTAAGCATTGCCTGCGTGTCTCGGCCATGTTCTCGGCGGAGACGTCGCACATCGCCACGGTGCAGCCCTCGGCCACCAGTTGTTTCGCGAGTTCACGGCCCATGCCTGTTCCGCCGCCCGTGATCACGGCAATTTTACCTGCAAAGTCTTTCATGTGAATTTCTCCTGTGAGGAGAACATTAGCAGGCGATGCGCGCGCAGTCAGTCGCGATTTTCTTCCTCCGGGACATTGAGAAATGAGCCTGCGCTGGTATGGTCGGCGCACTTTTTCGCAAGGGAAACTCCTGATGCTTCGTGTGACAATTTTCGCGGCCGCGCTTGCGGCCTCGTCCATGCTCGCTGCCGTTCCGGCGAGCGCTGCCAAGCCTGCTCCGGTGGGTGAACTCGTGCGCATGGTCGATATCCCGCACAGTTCCTTCACGCTCGACAACGGACTGCGCGTGATCGTGCACACGGACCGTAAGGCTCCCGTGGTCGCCGTGTCCGTGTGGTACGGCGTTGGCTCAAAGCACGAGCCCAAAGGCAAGACCGGCTTTGCGCATCTTTTCGAACACCTGATGTTCAACGGTTCGGAAAATGCGCCTGGCGACTATTTCGAACCGCTGCAGCAGGTTGGTGCGACGGACTTCAATGGTACGACCTGGCTGGACCGAACGAATTACTTCCAGACCGTTCCCACCGGAGCGCTTGAGCGCGCGTTGTTCCTTGAGAGCGATCGCATGGGGCACCTGCTCGGAGCCGTGACGCAAGAAAAGCTCACGAACCAGATCGGTGTGGTGCAGAACGAAAAGCGCCAGGGCGACAACCAGCCCTATGGGCTGGTGGAATATGCGCAGCAGGAAAACCTGTTTCCGCCCGGTCATCCCTATCACCACTCGACGATCGGTTCGATGGATGACATAGGCAACGCTTCACTGGCCGACGTGAAGCAGTGGTTCATCGACAATTACGGTCCGAACAATGCCGTACTCGTACTCGCTGGCGATGTTGACGTGCAGACGGCAAAGGTTCTTGTCGACAAGTACTTCGGCGACATCAAGCGTGGAAAGCCCGTTCGCGAAGTTGATGCGCCCGTCCCGACACTGAGCGCCCCCAAGAGCGAAGTCATGAAGGATCGCGTTGCCACGACGCGCATCTACCGCATGTGGGCGGTCCCCGGCCTGAACGACAAGGAGTCCGTTGCCCTGCAGGCTGCGGCGACCGTTCTTGGCGGTCTCTCCAGTTCGCGCCTCGACAATGCGCTTGTTCGCAACGAAAAGATCGTCGTGCGCGTGTCAGCCAATGTCCAGGTATTCCAGCATGCGAGCATCTTCGAAGTGAATGCCGACGTGAAGCCTGGCGTCGACCCGGCGCTGGTTGCCAAGCGGCTGGACGAAGTGATCAATCAGTTCCTAGCGGAAGGTCCGACGCAGGATGAGCTCGAACGCGCGAAGACCGTGTCCGTTGCCAGCACCGTGCGTGGCCTGGAAGCGGTCGGGGGCTTTGGCGGAAAGGCCGTGGCCCTGGCAGAGGGCGAGCTCTATTCGAATGATCCGGCCTTCTACAAGAAGGAGCTTCAGCGTTGGGCGGCCCTGAAGCCGGCTGCTGTCAAGGCGAGCGCCAAGAAGTGGCTTTCGCGTCCGGTCTACTCGCTGACGGTCGAGCCTGGCGAGCGCACCGAAACGGGTGCGGAACGTGGCGGTGATCCGGGACTCAAGGTCAGCGGTGCGCTCAGCGCCAAGCACTATCGACAGCCGGGTGAGGAGCAGACCCTGTCGCCGCAGATGGCGGTTGACCGGTCGAAGCTGCCGGAAGTGGGAGCCCTTGCACCTCTCGACTTCCCGACGATCGAGCGTGCAAAACTCTCGAACGGCATGGAAGTCGTGTTTGCCCAGCGCAAGGCGGTTCCGGTCGTGCAGGTGACGCTCGAGTTTGATGCAGGGTATGCAGCAGATCCGAAGGATGCGCTTGGCACCCAGTCTCTGATGCTCAGCCTGATGACCGAGGGCACGCAATCGCGCACCAGTGTGCAGATCGCCGAAGAAAGCGAGCGCCTGGGCGCTTTCCTGGGTACGGGTGCTTCGCTCGACCGCACGTCGGTTACGCTGAACGCGCTGACGCCAAACCTCGGTGCCTCGACCGGTCTCTTCGCTGATGTCGTGAGGAACCCGAAGTTTGATCCGTCGGAAGTCGAGCGCCTTCGTGGGCAGCAGCTTGCCCGCATTGCGTCGGAGCTCAACAATCCGAATGCCATCGCCTCGCGCACGATCTGGCCGATGCTGTTCGGTGCTGCCCATCCGTATGGCGTGCCGCCGTCCGGTACTGGCGACGCCGACGTGGTTGCCAAACTGACGCGTGACCAGCTGGCTGCGTTCCATGCCAACTGGCTGCGTCCGGACAACGGGCGGTTCTTCGTCGTTGGTGATGCAAGTCTTTCAGAGGTTGTGTCCGCGCTCGAGAAGAGCTTTGGAGACTGGAAAGCTCCGGCGAATGCGCTGCCGCGCAAGTCGTTCGAGGTGTCATCGCCGAAGGCCAAGTCACGGATCGTGCTTGTCGACCGTCCGAAATCGCCGCAATCCGTGATTGCCGGTGCTGCGATCCTCGATGCCAAGGGACGCGATGACCTCGTTGTCCTGCGCGCGGCCAACGAAGTGCTGGGCGGCAGCTTCCTGTCGCGGTTCAACATGAACCTGCGTGAGACCAAGGGGTGGTCCTATGGCGTGCGCAGCACCGTGCTGAACCACCTGGAAAGCGCTCCCTTCAGCATCAATGCACCGGTGCAGTCGGATCGCACGGGTGACTCCGTGAAGGAACTGCTGTCTGACATGAAGGCGTTCCTGTCCTCCAAGGGAGTCAGTGCCGAAGAGCTTGAGCGGACGGTCAATGGCAATGTGCGTGGACTGCCAGGACGGTTCGAGACGGCTGGCGCAGTGATGGGTGGCCTTCAGACGGTCGTCAACTACGGTCGTCCGGACAACTACTACGAAACCCTTGCAGCCAAGTATCAGGCGCTTGGTGCGAAGGATCTGGACGATGCTGCACGTGCGAAGCTTGATCCTTCGAAGATCCTGTGGGTCATCGTGGGCGATGCTTCGGTCGTCAAGAAGCAGCTGGAGCCGATCGGTCTTCCGATTGAAGTCATTCCGGCACCGGTGATGAAGTAAGGACTGCGTGGCGCGACGGGTTCGTCCCGTCGCGCCATTAACGAAGCTGCTGTTGCGCGATGTGGCGGAACAGCTATCGTGCCCCCTCGACTGCACGCATGACACGCGCGAGGGGAAATGGCTGAGAACTCTGGGGCGCAATCTGACCCGGCCCGAAACATTGAAGTTCCCGACAGCGTCAAACGAACCCGTACCTATGCGCTTGTCATCCTGACGCTGGCCTATACATCCAGTTATCTCGACCGAACCATCATTGGTGCCGTTGCCGAACACATCAAGAAGGACCTGATGCTGTCGGACACGCAGCTTGGGCTGCTGACCGGGTTCGCCTTTGCCCTGTTCTACGCCTCGCTTGGCATCCCGATTGCGGTGCTCTCGGACCGGATGAATCGCCGCAACATCGTCGCCGCTGCGGTGACCGTGTGGAGCGTCATGACGGTTTTCTGCGGTCTTGCGAACAATTACGTGCAGCTCGTTCTGGCGCGTATCGGTGTCGGCATCGGTGAGGCGGGCTCTTCACCGCAATCCCACTCCATGATTGCAGACATGTATGCGCCCCACGAACGGTCGCGTGCGCTCGGGTTCTATGCGCTCGGTGTCTATCTTGGTGGAATGCTGGGGTTCCTGATCGGAGCCCCGCTTGCAGAGGCGTGGGGGTGGCGCTCGGTTTTCTTCGTGGCCGGGCTTCCCGGGCTTCTCATTGCCGTGCTGATCTACTTCACGATTGATGAGCCCAAGAGAGGGCTTGCCGACGGTCGCATCGAGGAGGCGGCTCGTCCCAAGCCCACGCGTGCGGAAACGATGGAGGCCCTGAAGGCTGCGTTCCGCTTCATCTGGGTGTCTCGGGCCTGCCGGCACGTTGTCATCGGTCTGACCCTGACGTCGTTTGTCGGTTATGGAGGCGTGATGTTCGCAGCCTCGTTCCTGAAGCGCACGCACGGGATTTCCGGCCTCGAGATCGGATTGGTGCTGGGGCCCATCGTGGGCCTCCTGGGCGGTATGGGTGCTCTCGCGGGCGGTTGGCTTGCAGACCGGCTGGCCCAAAAGGATCAAAGATGGAATGCGTGGGTGATTGCAGTGGCGAAGGCCTTTGCTGCGCCGCTCGTCCTCGGCTTCTACCTCAGCGACGACTTCACGTGGGCGCTCGTGTTCTACCTGCCGGCCACGGTGCTTGGCGCGTTCTACCTGGGTCCAAGCTTTGCCATGGTGCAAAGCCTGGCTCCCCTCCACATGCGCTCAACCGTTTCGGCGATCATGCTCTTCATCCTGAACCTGATTGCGCTGGGCCTTGGGCCCTTGGCTGTCGGTGCGTTGAGTGACCTGCTGAATCCTGCCTACGGGACGCAGTCTCTGCGCTACGCGCTGATGCTGACATCGCTGCTGAACCTCTGGGCGGCGTATCACTATCTGGTGGCAGGTCGGTCCTTTGCGAAGGAGCGCAGCTGAGCACAGACGCTGGATCGAAGTCCGCTCGTCACTTTTCAGCAGGCTGTACGAGAATGGCGAACATTCGCCATTTTCCTGCGTGCATCTGGTACATGATCTCGAAGTTCACCGGCTTCGGCAGGATCGGAAAGGTCCCCATGACGTAGAGCATCTTCTCTGGCGTGATGGATGGCGGAGACCGGTACTCGGGCTCCACGACCGTGACCGGCAGAAGGTCGATGCCCTGCGACGCCAGGTTCCCGAATATCAGCGAGAGTTTTGATGGGTCATTGGCGGCGTGGAAGGAGGGGCTGCCAAGGTCTCGCAGAACAGTGTAGTTGCCCGTCTTGTTACCTTGATCCACAGCGACCAACGTGCTCCTGACCATCGCCAGGATCGCGATCTGCGATGGCAATTGTGGCGTCGCGGCAAGCTCGGGCGGAAGATCCGCAGCCTCGATGCGCGAGGACGGGAAGACCAGAAGTCCCAGAGCCACCAGTACAATGGCCGTTGCGATGTGGTTGCGCATCATTGTGCCCGCCCCGCTGCAGGGGCAATCGCGATGGCAAAAATGCGCCACTGATCGTCCTCCAGTTCGAGCAGAACTTCGAATGCCGCGGATTTCGGCTCGATCGTGAACATTCCCGCCATGTAAATCATGTTGTCCGGCGTGAGGGCCGGGGCCTTGGTGTACATCGGATCCACCACGGCTGTTGGCAGCAAATCGACCTGCTCTGCGGCGAGAGAGCCAAACACCTGCGCCAGTCGAGCTGCAGGATTGGCCTTTCGGAAACGGCTGGAGCCGAGGTCCCGCAGTACGGTGTAATTGCCCGTCTTCATGCCGTGGTCGATTGCCAGGAAGGTTCCCCTGAGCATCGCCAGCATCGCGATCGGCGAAGGCATTTCCGGACGCTTCACCTGGGGAACAGAAATGGCAAGGGTCGTCGAGTCGCTGATCGGCGTATCGCGCCTTAGCAGCCACAGCGAAGCAACCATTGCCGCGCACACTGAGAAAACGATGATCACGCGAAGGTACATGGACTTCAACCGCAAGCTCCCGATCAAGCGATCTATAGTACATTCGGCGCCACTGACAACTGCAGATTGTCGCAAGCCGTCTGCGATGCGAGTGTCAACGCAATCGGCCGTTGTCCCACGGGTGTGCTCGTACGCCTGAACAGTTGCCATACCGAGGAGTAGAACTGCTGCAGGCAATAAATGCACTGCATGACTTCAAAAGCACAGTCTCTCAACGTGGCCCCGAAATATCACGATTTCATCTGCACGCGGTGCTGTGGAGCGCTGCGTTCATCTTCGGGGCGAGTCATGAATTCGAGGATTTCCGCCAGCCGCTTCTCCGCTCAGTTTGACTTCGCGATCCAAGCGAGTGTTGACCGCACAGTTCGTGTTTTCGCCAGATTTACAGCCTCCGGAATACATGTTCGATATCCCGCAAGTCTTGGTGGAGAGAAAACGGTGACATGTTGCACGCACCGTGTGCAGCCGTTCCGTCTGTCTCGAACCAGCTACGAGCGCACCGGGGGGTGCGCAGGAAATCTGTTTGGGGAGCACCTACATGTCTACTTTCGCTGGTCGTCTGGCATCCGGCTCTGTCAAGCTGCTGATGAACTCGACAGTCCACGCAGGCACTGCCGCCCTTGCGTTGAATGCGATGCTGGCAATGCCTGCATATGCAGGTTTCACCGAGACCAATCTCGGGGCGACGCAGGAGACCCTTGCGGCCAACGCCGATTGCGCGGAGCAGTTGGATGACGTCATTTTTGGCCTCCAAACCGCTGAAATCGCTGCGGATTTCATCGGTCTTGGGACCGAAGCTGCCGGCGCCGTGTTCATCATCAGCGAAATCCCCGGCATTCTCGCGCAGGCTGCCGCGCTGGCGCTTGGCACTGCGGCCTTCGCGCTTGAGCAGCAGGCAGGTGACCTGCCGAACTGCGAAGCGAACTTTCTGGGATCGGTCCAGGCCAATGGTGGCGCCAGTTTCGGTGGTGATTCCGAGTTTCTGGGGACCGTCGACGTCACGGGCGTGATCAATGCAAATGGCGGCATCAATGTTGCCGGGATGCTGAATGCGAACCAGGGGCTTACTGTCCAGAATGGCGCAACCTTTTCAGGCAATGTGCTGTTCAACAACCAGATCACGGTGACCGGCCCGATCATTGGCAATGGCGGGATGACGATCACCGGTGCCACAACCGTGAACGGCGACACGCAAATCAATGGCGATCTCGATGTCACGGGAGCCGGTAGCTTCGGATCGCTTGCCGTTGCATCCGGCCTGTCGGTGCACAATGGCGCGATGTGGATCGGCAACAAGGACGGCACGACGTTTCAGCCCGGCATTTCGATCGGTGGTGGCGCGCTGGCGGGCGTTGGCACGCTTGGAGCGGTATCGACGACCGGGCATACGGACGCAATCGCGATTGGCAATGGATCCAATGGCGCCCAGCAGGGCAGCATTGCCTTCGGCCTTTCGGCGCAGGCACTCGCCGCCCATGCCGTGGCAATCGGCTCGCAGGCTGGCAGCGCCGGCGGGGGAGCCAACTCGGTTGCGGTTGGTCGCCTCGCGAGCGCCATTGGTGGAAATGCTGCGGCTGTCGGTAACGGAGCGGCGGCTGGCGGACTTGATGCTGTTGCGTTTGGTTCCAACTCTTCGGCGGGGAGCGCACGGGCGACGGCAGTAGGTACGGGCAGCATCGCATCAGGAACGTCGTCGGTGGCGCTGGGCGATACAGCGCGTGCGACACAGGCTGGCGCCGTTGCCGTGGGCCAGGGAGCATCTGCCACAGGCGTGAACGCGATTGCAGTTGGCCGGGGGGCTACCGCGACAGGTTCGATCGCCATGGGTGCCCTTGCGACGGCGTCCAATGGTGGCGCAGCATTCGGTGACGGAGCCACGGCTACAGGCACCAACTCGACGGCGCTTGGACCCAATGCCGTTGCAACTCATGCCAACGCCATTGCGATCGGCAGCAACTCGGTGACAAGCGTCGACAACACCGTTTCATTCGGCGACGTGGGTGCAGAGCGCAGGCTGATGAATGTCGATGACGGCATCCTGAACTACGACGCGGTCAACATGGGGCAACTGCGGCGCGCTGTTGCCAAGCTCAATCGCGGTGTTGCGTCGACCATCGCGCTGTCGGCGCCTCTGATGGATCTGGAGCGTGGCGAAACCAGCTTCGCGTTGGGTGGCGGCTTCTACCAGGGTGAGAACGGCGTTGCGGTCCGCGGTGCATACCGCCTCGATACGCAGACGCCGTTGATGGTGTCCGGTTCGGTTGCGACAGCAGGAAACGACTCGGTCACTGGTCAGGTTGGCGTAGCAGTGAAGTTCTAGGAACAGCGCGACGGGTGGGCGGGTGCGTAACCGTTTGCCTGGAAGGTGCAGCGCGAAGCCGGTTCTGGGGGAACCTGAACCGGTATCGCGAGATCGAAGTGGTGGGGAAATTCGATGTTGCAGCGTAAGGCGAGGACTGCGGTCCTGAAGGCTCTGCTTCTGGGTTCGACGGCAATCGGTGTGTCATTGACGATCGGTGTCGCCGAAGCGGCTTGCCCTGCGGGGACGGCCGGCGATGATGTCTGCCTCGTGGACAGCACGGTTGATCAGACCGTTGCGGTCAATGGTGGTGGACAGACCACGGCCGACACGTTCCAGCTAGGCGGCAGCGTCGCGTTCGGCTTTGACGCGGGCAAGATTGGAACCACCTATACGAACTGGGAAGTCTTCCAGAAGGTCGGCACCAGCAACGTCACCATGACGGGAGCTGCCGGCACGGATACAGACTGGAACATCCTTGCGGGCACGCTGACCATTTCCGGCGGTGCAGCGCTCTTTGACACTTCCAGCATTACCGTCGGCACGGGTGCGACGCTCAACGTGACATCAACCGAGACGGTTGGCAGTCTCAGCGGGGTCGCTGGTTCGTTCGTGGCTCTCACGGGTGCGACGCTGTTTACGGGTGGAAATGGCGAGAGCACTTCATTCGGCGGCACTATTTCGGGCACAGGCGGCCTGGAGAAACAGGGTGCGGGTACGTTTACACTGACGGGTGCAAACACGTACACGGGGTCCACAGGGGTTGGGGGCGGCATCCTGGCCCTGAGCGGCGGAAGCGCGCTGTCTGACTCTTCTTCCGTGTTCCTGGGGGCATCCGGAACGCTGCAACTCAACAACTCCGAAACCATCGGGTCACTGACGGGCGCGGCTGGATCGCAGGTCACTCTTGGCGCCAATACCTTGACCACGGGTGCCAACAATGCCGGGTCGACGTTTGATGGCGTCATATCCGGCACAGGCGGTCTGACAAAGACGGGTAGCGGCCTCTTCACGCTTACGGGCGTCAATACCTACACAGGTGCGACGACGATCGCCGGAGGCACACTGCGTGTCGAAGGTGAGTCTGCGATTGCTGACGACAGCGACTTGCAGGTTGACGCCGGAGCCACGCTTGAATTGTTCGACACGGAGCGGGTCGGTGCCCTGTCCGGCAACGCCGGGTCATTCATCAATCTGGGTCTCTATACGCTGGTTGCTGGTGACGCGACCGACACCACTTTTGCCGGCAACATTTCCGGCATTTCCGGTTCAATCGTTGTCAACCTGGATCCTGATCCGTTTGATGCCGATCCGACAACAGTGCCAGTCAATATCCCGATGGCGGGCGGGTTCGTGAAGACGGGAACGGGTTCGCTCACGTTCTCGGGCACCAATACGTATGTGGGTGAAACCTACGTGCAGGAAGGCACGCTGATCCTGGCAGGCGGCGCGGCAATTTCAGATCTGGGATTTGTCAGCGTTGGCAACGGCGCCACACTGCGTCTCGCGGCGAGTGAAACAATCGGTGCATTGTCGGGCATGGGTGCTCTGACAGGGGCACCGCCGCTTGTCGTGACGCCGACGCCGGCCCAATGCGCGGCGAACCCCGCAATGCCGGGATGTTCCGGTCCGGTGAGCCTCGATCCATTTCCGAGCCTGCTGGCTTCCACCGTCGATCTGCAGGGGTTCACGCTCACGACCAATGGTGCGATCAATCCTGCGCTGCCGACGGACAATCCGCAGGGCTCCGCCTTTGGCGGCAACATGATTGGCACCGGAAACCTGGTGAAGGAAGGTTCTGGCGAACTCACGCTTTCCGGTCAGAACACGTTCACCGGCACGACGACGGTCAATGACGGAAAGCTGACGCTTTCCGGTGGGCAGGCCCTCTCGGATGTCACGGCAGTCACGCTGAACAATGACGCCGTGCTGAATCTCCAGGGCTCTGAACGGATTGGATCGCTCACGGGTGGCGCAGCTTCGGCCGTGACGCTTGGTGTGAGCACGCTGACCACTGGTGATGCGACGAACACCACATTCGCAGGCGCGATGTCAGGGTCTGGCGGGTTGACCAAGGTTGGAACGGGCACGCTGACGCTTTCCGGCACCAATACCTACACGGGCCTGACCACGATCTCCGATGGCAAGTTGTTTGTTTCGGGTGGCGCTGCGATCGCGAACACGAGCGCGGTGTCCATCTCGAGCACTGGAATCCTGGAACTGGGTGCAGACGAAACCATCGGGCGACTGCTTGGTGTTGCGGGTTCCTCTGTCACGCTTGGAGCGAATTTTCTGGGTATCAATGCGACGGGATCCGCTGCCAATTTTGCCGGAAGCATTGCCGGGACTGGCGGAGTCACGAAGTCCGGAACCGGCGTGCAGCGTTTCAGCGGCACAAATACCTACACGGGTGATACCACCATCAATGGGGGCACGCTGGAGCTTGCCGGCGGTTCGGCCATTGCAGATTCGGGACTTGTCAGTGTCGGGGCGACTGGCACGCTCAGCCTGATCAACAGCGAAACGATCGGCAACCTCGGTGGATTGGCCGGTGCAACGGTGAACCTGAATGCAAACACACTCACGGCAGGTGATGCGAGCAACAGGACTTTCGCCGGATCGATCGTCGGTACCGGGAGCCTGGTGAAGACAGGTTCCGGTTCCCTGGCGCTGACTGGCACAAATACGTTCTCCGGCGGCACGTTCATCAATTCGGGGACGCTGCATGTAAGTGGTGGCAGCGCGCTGTCAGACACTGGTGCCGTGTCCATTCAGGCAGCCGGCATTCTGGGGTTGCTTGGTTCTGAGACAATTGGTGGTCTGACCGGTGTTGGCGGTTCTCAGGTAACGCTCGGCGGTAACACGCTTACGATCAATCTCGCTGCTGGTTCGGCGGATTTTGCAGGCGTGATCAGCGGAACCGGTGGGGTAACAAAATCGGGAGCGGGAACGCAGCGCCTGAGTGGTGCGAACACCTACACGGGGCTGACTTCGGTAAATGGTGGCGTCCTGGAACTGGCAGGGGGAAGCGCCATCGGGGATGCCGGAGGCGTTACCGTGGGTGGCGGGGCAACGCTTCGCCTGCTTGCCTCGGAAACGATTGGCTCGCTGTCCGGCATGGCGCTGTCCACCGTGGACCTCGGCAGCTTCGATCTCACGACCGGCGACGCTAGCAGCACGATCTTCGCGGGCTCGATGACGGGGACAGGTGGCCTTACCAAGCAGGGGTCCGGCAGCATGCTGTTGTCCGGCACCAACACCTACAGCGGTGCGACCAACGTCAATGGTGGTACGCTTGGCCTGCAGAACGGCAGTGCGATTGCAGACAGTGGCGCGGTGGCCGTTGCAAGCGGTGCGACGCTCCAGGTTTTCAGTTCCGAGACCATCGGAAGCCTTTCGGGTGTGGCAGGTTCGTCTGTCGATCTCGTTTCGGGCACCCTGACGACAGGCGACGCCAGCAACACGACATTTGCGGGCGTGATCAGCGGAAGTGGCGGCCTGACCAAGCAGGGCTCGGGGATCTTCACCCTCTCAGGTTCGAACACATACTCCGGAGCTACGACAGTTTCGGCTGGTACGCTTGAGGTGTCGGGAGGCGCAGCGCTGGCTGATGTGTCGTCCGTTCATGTTGCGACAGGCGCAACCCTGTCGCTTCTGTCGTCGGAGACCATTGGTGCGCTTACGGGTGCGGCAGGTGGAAGCATTGCGATGGGAGCGAATTCGCTGACCATCAACGGCACGGCGGGTTCATCCACCTTCTCGGGCTCAATTTCCGGGTCAGGCGGAGTGACGAAGTCTGGTGCAGGTCGACAGGTGCTCGCGGGACCCAACACGTACACAGGCAATACTTCGGTTGCTGGTGGCGTGCTTGCCGTTTCCGGAGGTGCAGCGATTGCTGATACCGGTCTGGTGTCGGTTGCCTCAGGCGCCACGTTTGAAGTTGCTGGCTCCGAGACGATCGGAACACTTTCCGGCGCTGCGGGAAGTTCACTGAACCTGGCCTCGGGAACACTGACACTCGGCACAGCGGCCAATAGTTCATTCGCGGGTGCCGTCTTCGGCGCAGGAAGCCTGACGAAGCAGGGATCGGGCGTGTTCACGCTCAGCGGTTCGAATACGAGCACTGGTACCACGACGATCAGCGCTGGCACGCTCACGGCCGCGAATGGGGCGGCGATTGGAGATGGTGGTGCGGTGAATGTCGCCGCGGGCGCCACATTCAACCTGGCCAATTCCGAGCGCATCGGAAGCCTGTCTGGTGCGGGAGGCGTGACCCTTGGGGCAAATACGCTCACGACCGGCGATGCCTCGAACAGCTCGTTCAGCGGCACCATCACGGGTACCGGTGGCATGACGAAGGAAGGATCGGGCAAGTTCTCGACGGCCAGCCTGGGATATTCCGGCCTTACGACCGTGAACGCGGGCGAGCTCAACGTGAATGGCGCGATTGCAGGCAGCGTCCTCATCAACGCTGCGGGTACGCTCTCGGGAACGAACACGATCGGTGGAGATCTCACCAACCTGGGATCGCTGAAGTCCGGAAATTCGCCCGGGTCAACGATTGTCGGTGGCAATTACGCTGGCGGCGGACTGCTCGTCGCTGAAGTGCAATTGAACAATGGCGGCGCGCCCGTCAACGGCACGACGCATGACTATCTGCAGGTCGGGGGCAACGTGACGGGAACCACGTCGATCTCCATTCTCCCTGTCGCGCCGTCGGGTTCGCCGACGGAGACGACGGGTTTGGGTTTCGAGCTTGTGCGGGTGGGCGGCAATGTGGCTTCCAACGCCTTCAGCCTCGCTGGTCCGGTGATCTCCGGTGGCTTTGAGTACCTCCTGCACTACGAGCAGGACTACAATGGAACGACGGACGGGTTCTTCCTTCGCGCGGCGGCGCTCCAGGAAGTGGCGCTGAACACGGCGATCCTTTCGGTGGGCAGGTCTACAGCCGCGCTCTGCGGCCGTGCTGACAATACGCATCCAGACTTTGGCGGGAAAAACTACCGCGTGTATGCCGATGTGCGGCATGGCAGCCTTTCGACCGGTGCAGATACGGGGTCGGCGCTGGATGCAGAGTATGACTGCTTCAGCGCCGGTGGCGACGTTGCGATCGGGCAGAACTTCTTCGCGGGCTTCTCGGGCAGCTACGGCAAGACCGACGCGGATGTATCGCTCGCCCAAGGCACGGCGCAGCTCATCGGTGACGGCGGTCGCTACCAGGCTCATGCTGGCTACGTGAAGGGCAACTTCTTTGCCGTCGCAGCCCTGGGATACGCGAAGACAGAGTGGGATGTCACAAAGGCCGGCGGTGGCTTCTACATCGCGGACGTAAAGGGCCAGCTTGGCCATCTCGTTGCCGGGTACACGGTGCCGTTCAGCCAGTCGACCTCGCTTACGCTGAGTGGCCGGCTGGACTACAACGGTACCGAATGTGGCGGGGATTGCCTCATCGCAGGATCGGAGGAGACGGTGTCGAACTGGAGCGCGGCTGCGGCGGCGCGCCTGGATGCGGCGATCTTCGGTGACACAGTCAGGCCCTACATTGCCCTGGCGCTGTCAGATGATCTTGATGGCGGCAATTCCGTGACGCTTGGCGGCGCCACGGCCACGTCGGATATCGGGTCCATGATCCTGGATGCCGACATCGGATTTGACGCGCGCGTGGCGGATAGCCTGTCGCTGTTCGCACAGGGGCGCATTACCCACGGTCTCGACACCGAGGTTGAGGGCTATGAGGGTAGGGGCGGCTTCAGGCTGGCGTTCTAGGCCGGCTTGTCGCTGTAGCTGACGCCGAGGCCTGCGCGTACGTCATTCTGGATGCCGTAGGGCGGGATCGGATAGCGCAGGCCATTCTTCGCAAGTGCTTTCATGCCTTCGACAGCAATGCGCAGGTGGGCCGGCGAGAGTGCCATCAGCATCTCTTCGTCTGGCACGCCGCCATAGCGGCGCTCCGCGAAGCAGGGCAGGGAGAGGCTTGGCTCGCCTGTCTTGAGCGCGCGGCCCCACGAGTCGGCGCACGCAGTCTCGCCCACCACGCTCCAGTCGAAACGCTTGTAGTTCCTGTACTGGAGGCCATTGATCAGGATGATCATCTGCCCTGGCGTCGCGTAGACGAGGCAGATGTCAGGCGGATCGAGGCGACCTGAGGCCAGCGGGGACACGGCCATCGCCTTGTATCGGCCGAACGGAACAACCGAGAGCGCTTCCTGCCGGGCGCGTGCGTCTGCGGCTCCTTCGTGCCACACGCCGACATAGGGCTTGCCTGACAGCCAGTTCTCGTCCTGGGGCGCGAGGCCAATGACGGCGCCGCATTGCGCTCCCGCCAGGTCTTCTGCCGTGATGCCCACGGTCCAGCCGAGTCGCGAGGCCATGGAGACGATCTGGTCCGTCGTGTGGATTGCCTTGGGGCGCCTGATCTTGGGGACGGCCTCCATGTCTTCCACGCGCTCGAAGAGCTTCATGGCGGTGACGGTCGTCTTCAGCCTCAGCAGTGCGTTGAGATCGTCGACGAGGGACTGGACGGAGCCGGGTTGCTGAGACATGGGGCATTCTCCTTGGAGTTCGAGCAAAACGTAGCGCTTCACGGCAGCGTGAGCCAGAGACATTGGACGGGCTGCGCCTCGCGGGCTAATGTGCGGCGACGTTCATATCCGGGATGCTTCGATGCGTTTTCTCCTTGCCGTTGCAGCGGTTTCACTGTCCCTGACAGCCTGTGTTTCCATGACTGATGCGAGCGATGATCCGAACATCTGGCTGGAAGACGTGCATGGCGAGAAGGCGCTGGCCTGGGTCAGCGCCGAGAATGAGAAGACCCTGAAGAGGCTGACGGGCGACCGGCGCTATGCAGGATATCGGCGCGAGGCGCTCAAGATATTCACTGCCAAGGACCGCATTGCGATGCCGACGTTTCGTGCCGGCGGAGTCGACAGCCTCTGGCAGGATGCCAAGCATCCGCACGGCGTCTGGCGGGCGACGACGCTCGCTTCGTACCGGACCGGCGCGCCGCGCTGGACGACCGTTCTCGACTTTGATGCGTTGTCCCGTGTCGAAAAGCGGAACTGGTTCTTCAAGGGCGCGAGCTGCCTGCCACGGGAAGAGCGGCTTTGCCTTGTCCGGCTCTCGGATGGCGGCGGTGACGCGGTCGAGGTGCGCGAGTTTGATGCGCGGACCCGGCAGTTCGTGAAAGGTGGCTTCCAGCTGGGTCGGGCGAAGCAGTCGGTTGAGTTTGTCGACGCTGATACGATTCTCGTTTCGCGCGCGCTCAATGACAGCGAGACGACGGAGTCTGGTTATCCGGCCGTGGTGCGAGAGCTGAAGCGGGGGCAGCGGATCGAGGACGCGCGCATCGTCTTCCGTGCAGACCGCAAGGATACGATGGTTTCAACAACCGTGCTGCGCAATGAAGATGGATCCGTGGCCGCCCGCCTGGCCGAGCGTCGCGTCGGCTTCTTTGATGTCGAGCTCCATCTGATTGATGGTCCGGCACCCGTCAAGGTCGGGTTGCCGACGTTTGCTTCGCTGCGTGGCTTCGTCAATGGACGAATGATCTTCACGGTGCAGGACAAGTGGAAAAACTTCGCGCAGGGTGCGCTGGTGGCGATTGATCTCGCAGGCCTCCGCAAGGCGCCGGATCGCCCGGAACTCGTCGCCGAGCTCGTCATGCAGCCGGCGTCATCCCAGACGATCGACTCGGTTGAGGTGACACGCGAGACTGTCGTCGTGCAGATGCTCGACAACGTGAAGGGTGCGGTTGAAGTCTACAGGCGCGATGCGAAAGGCTGGTCGGGGCAACGCCTCCCGCTGCCCGAAAATTCCTCGCTGACCGTGCGGGCGGCTCAGGAGAGCGGATCGCTCCTGTTCATCACATCGGAGAGTTTTCTTGAGCCCACACGGCTCTGGTCAGTCGATGTGGCGCGCGGAAAGCCGCAACTTGTCGCTTCGCTGCCTCCAAAGTTCAAGGCGTCAGGCCACAGCGTCGCCCAGCATTGGGCGACCTCGAAGGACGGAACAAAAATCCCGTATTTCCTCGTCATGCCGAAGGGTGTGAAGGCGGATGGTTCAACGCCTACTCTTCTTTTTGGGTATGGCGGTTTCCAGCTCTCGAAGCCACCGGTGTACCTGCCGGAGATGGGAAAGCTCTGGCTTGAGCGGGGCGGCGCCTATGTGATTGCGAACATCCGGGGTGGCGGCGAGTTCGGTCCGGCGTGGCACCAGTCGGCGCTGCGCGAGAACCGGCAGCGGGCCTTCGATGATTTTGCAGCGGTGGGCGAGGACCTCATTGCGCGCAAGGTCACGTCACCCAGGCGCCTCGGCATCTACGGGCGTTCCAACGGCGGCGTGCTGACGACGGTTTCGATGACGCAGCGTCCGGACCTGTTCAATGCGGTGGTGGTCGAAAGCCCGCTGATCGACATGCTGCGGTACCACAAGCTCTCCGCTGGTGCTTCGTGGGTGGCGGAGTACGGCAATCCGGACGTTGCCGGCGACCGTGCGTTCATTTCGGCCTATTCCGGGTACCAGAAGCTGAAGGCGGGGGTGACCTATCCTGAACCCTATGTCACCACGAACACGGAAGACGACCGCGTGCATCCGGGCCATGCCCGCAAGTTCGCGGCGCGCCTGTCGCAGCTTGGGGCACCGTATCTCTATTTTGAGAATACTTTTGGTGGGCACTCGAATGACGCGGATCCGGCGCTCAATGCCGACCGCTGGGCCAGGCACTACGTTTACCTGTCCCAGAAGCTGATGGACTGATCACCACTTCGGATCAATCGGTGTGACCGGAGGCTCACGGGCCTCAATGGCCTCGGCTGCATCCAGGGCGATGTCTTCGCGGAAGCGGGGTGAAATCACCTGGATCCCGTCGGGGAGACCGTCGTCGCTGTGCATGGGGACGGCGACGCCTGGCAGTCCGAGCACGGGGAGGGAAAGCTGGTACCGGATGGCCTGGAGCAGGCGCTGGACCGCTTCTTCTCCCTGCGTGTCGATGCCCACCGGTACTGACCGTTCGGCGCAGGACGGCAGCAGAACGACAGGCCTGTCGGAAAACAGCGTCCGCCACTGGTGGAGGATCGTCTCCCGTTCCCTCAGGGCGGCCTGGTAAGCGGCAATGTCCGTCTCGCCCCGCAACTTCCAGAAACTCTCGATGAAGGCCTGAATTCCTGCGTCGCCCGTCGCGGGCAGCAACGGGCGCAGCAGTGTCGCGATCTCGCTGAGACCGATGGACGCCCAGAGTTCAGGCAGGCGGTCGAGTGACGGCAACGTTGCTTCGGCCACATCGTAGCCTGCATCCTGCAGGTGGCGGGCGGCGCGCCGCATCGTTGCCTTGATGCCTGGTGGCAGCGAGTCCTCGATCACGACCGCAGCCCGCCTTGCGTTGGGTGGTCGCGGTCGCTCGGTCGGCACATCGACCCACACGGGATCGCGGGAATCTGCCTTGGACATGATGGCCAGGGTCAGCCGCAGGTCGCGTATGGATCGCGCCATCGGTCCATTGACCGACATGAGTTGCGCGGCGAAGGCCCTGGGGGCCGTGGCAGTTCCATTGAAACCGGGGACACGGCCGATGGTCGGGCGCAGGCCGGCCACACCGTTGCAGTAGCTTGGCCAGCGGATGGAACCACCAATATCGTTGCCTTGTGCAAATGCGCCGATTCCGACGGCAAGGCTCGCGCCGGCGCCACCTGAAGAGCCACCGCACGTGACTTCCCTGTTCCAGGGATTGAGCGTCAGTCCATGGAGGGCGTTGTCCGTTGTCGCCCTCATCGCGAAGGCGGGCGAGTTGGTGCGCCCGATGGATATGGCGCCCGCGTTCCGGAGGTGCGCGACGTGTGGACTGTCTTCCCTTGCAACAAGGTCCTTCAGCAGGACCACGCCGTTGTCTGTTGGCTGGCCCTTCTGGTCGACATTGATTTTCGTCGTGAACGGAACACCGTGCAGAGGTCCGAGCGGCTTTCCCTGCGCCTGTGCTTCGTCGGCCTTCAGGGCTTCGGCTCGCGCCTCTTCGGCGAGCACGCGAACGACTGCGTTCAGTTTCGGATTGACAGCGTCGAGCCTCGCCAGATGCGCGTCCACCGCTTCCCGTGCAGACAGCTTGCCCGCACGGATCAGGCTTGCGGTTTCAGTGGCATCAAGGGCCCAGATGGGCTTGGTCATGTGCTGTTACTTCTGGGCCTGGCCGCGGGCGCGAACCTGTTCGCGACGGGATTCGATGGCGCTGGCGCTGACGGCCTTGTTGGCGGCTGCGGAGAAACGTTTCTCGGTCTCGAGCGAGGGGCCGAAAGCCTGGGCGTATCCGTCGTCAATCAGCTTCTTGTATGCAGGCAGACATTCCGGGACGAGCGTCAGCATGTCAGCTGCGAGCTTTCGGCAGGCCGGGACAAGCTCGTCGGCGGGAACGATCCGGTTGATCATGCCCCATTCAAGGGCCTGGGCGGCGCCCAGGAAGTTTCCGGTCAGCGAGAGTTCCTTCGCGCGGTAAATGCCGATCGTGCGCGACAGTTTCTGTGACAGCCCCCATCCGGGCAGGATGCCCACGCGGCCATGCGTGTCGGCGAAGCGTGCCTCCGGCGAACAGATGAGCACGTCGCAGGCCAGCGCGAGCTCGAAGCCCCCCGTGATGGCGACGCCGTTGATGGCGCCGATGACGGGCTTGGTGAAGCGGTTGAGCGAGGTGACAGGGTCCTGCGTTTCGACGCTGGCCGACACGGAGTCCGAACCGCGACCGAGTTCCTTCAGGTCGAGGCCGGCGCAAAAGGCCTTGCCTGCGCCGGTGAGGATGGCGGCCCGCACGCCGGGATCGGCGTTGAGCCTGTCGAAGGTCTCCGCAATCGCTGCACGCAGGTCGCGCGACAGCGCGTTCATGGCCTGCGGCCGGTTCAGCGTGACGAGGGCGACTTCATCCCTGACATCAACAAGGAGCACGGGTTCTGACATTTGGGGGCCTTTCGGTTCTGGTGTCTGGAATGACTGGCCGGACTTCAGCCGAACTGGCTGCGCAACTCAGCGCCCAATCCGAGAAGGCCAGCATCGGACGCGACCGTAACAAGATCGAAGCCCTTGTTGAACATCGATTTCGAGTACGCCGGCGACACGCAATAGATGCCGGTGCGCAGACGGTTGGCCTTTGCAACGGCCAGCACACGGTCGATCGCCTTCACGACGACCGGGTCAGTCTGGTCCATGCGGCCTTCACGCCCCAGTGAGATGCCGAGGTCGGACGGGCCTACATAAAGCATGTCCAGTCCGGGTGTGCTGGCGATGGCCTCGACGTTTTCTAGCCCGGAAGCTGTCTCGATCTGGGCAATTGCGAGCACAAGCGCGTGCGCCCTGGCGGCGTAGTCGGAGAACAGTAGTCGTGCCCGGTTCGGGCCCATGCTGCGATAGCCTGCTGGCGGATAGCGGAGTGCGCCGACGAAGGCTTCACACTCCTCGCGGTTGTTGATCGTCGGGCAAATCACGCCCAGCGCGCCGGCGTCTGCGGCGCGCATGATCTGGGAAGGATCGTTCCAGCCGACGCGGACGAGCGGGACAGTGCGGGTGGTGCTGATCGCGGTCAGCATTGCGACCATGTCGGCGTAGCCCACGACGCCGTGCTGCGTGTCGACCGTGATCGAATCCCAGCCCTGGTGCGCGAGGATCTCGGTCGCATAGGACGAGGGCACCGTGGCCCAGACATTCGTGACGGCGCGGCCCGAGGACCACGCCGTCTTGAGAGGATTTTCCTGCATCTGCTCCGCTACATCCTGAATCTCAGGCCAGCATAGGCCGAGATTCCGGGTGAAGTGAATGAAAATACTTCTTCGTACTGTTCGTCGAGAAGGTTTTCCACGCGGCCGAAGGCTTCCAGGTTGTCGGTTACCTGCCACGATGCATAGGCGTTCACGAGCGTGAAGGCGTCCAGCGTGACGAAGTCCTCAGGTGTCGCGAAGACAAACTCGTTGTCCTGCTGCTCGCCATTGAAGCGCACACCAAGGCCAAGATGCCCACGGTCTGACACCTGGTAGGCGATGTTCAGCGAACCGGCGTGGCGTGGTCGGCGGATCTCCTCCAGGCCGTTTTCTTCCGCGTCAGTGAATGTGTAGGCCGCCGCAATGCTCCAGTCACCAAGGCTTGCATCCGCCGTGAGCTCCAGACCCTGGCGCTCGCTTTCGTCGGTCCGGTTCCTGGGCGTTGCAATGAACGCGGGCAGGATGAAGTCCGTGTAGATCTCATCCTCGAGCGTTGCCCTGAACCAGGTCGCCGTCAGTTTCACCTTGCGGTCCATCAGGTACTGGTCAATGCCGATGTCCCAGCCAACGGAGCGTTCCGCCTTCAGGTCAGGGTTGCCGATGAAACTCGTCGGATCGAAACCGAAAAGCTCGAAGTTGTTCGGGTTCTTGATGCCGGTTCCCGCGGTGGCCCGGAGCCTCGTGTCTCCGAGGCGGTAGCTCAGCTGCGCCCGCCAGGTCGTCGCGTCCTGGAAGCGTTCATTCTCGTCATGACGCACGGCGATGCCCGCATTGAGGTCGCCGTACTCCACGTCGTAGCTCGCGACCGCGCCAATGTTCTGGAGCCTGCGGATATCGTTCACCGGCGTTGGAATGCCGATCGGCAGGTTCTGGTAGGTCTCCTGCTTCCAGTCGATGGCGCCCGTGATCTTGTGACGGGCCTCGCCGGTGCTGAAGCCGGCGGCGGCAACACCAGAGACCTTGTCGCGATGTCCTTCGGAGAAGAAGGAAGGAGCACCGAACGAATAGTTGAACCGGCTCGCGTCGGTGAAGTTGTAGGACAGACGGGTTTCGAGCACGCCTCCAAACCCCGTGGCCTCGAGCTGGACATTGCCATACAGCGAGTCCGTGCGGGTCACGTCATCGCCATCAATGGCGAGACCTTGCGTCGGCGAGAAGAAGTCAAAATCCTGCGGATCGCCCTCTGCGCGCGTGCCCACTTTGCGGATGAAGGCGCGAAGCTCGATGTCGGGAGTGAAGCGCACGCCGGAGTTCACGAACCACGTTCGTTCAAGCGCACCGTCTTCCTCGTCGCCGGCGCGAGAGTTGTTCGTGCCGTCCGTGACGTGATAGGCGGTGCTCGCATAAAGGTCGAACACGTCGGTGCCGAATGAAGCTGATGCAGTTGCAGCGTGCGTCGCAAAGGAGCCCGCTTCTGCCTGGCCCGCGAAGGAAAGGTCACCCTTGCCCCGCTTGGGGATGATGTTGATGACGCCGCCGATCGCGTCTGAGCCGTACAGGGCGCTCTGGCTGCCCCTCAGGATTTCAATGCGCTCAATGTCATTGCCGAGCAGCCCGGCGAAGTCGAACTCGCCCTGGAAAGGATCATTGATTTCAGCGCCGTCGAGCAGGACCATGGTGTGGTTGCCCTCGCTTCCGCGTGTGCGGATTTGCGTGGTGCCACCTGGTCCTCCCGTCCGGCTGACGGCAACGCCCGGCACGTCACGCAGGATGTCAGATACATAGAGCGTCTGGCGCTCCTCGATCTGTCCAGCCGTGATTGTGGAGACGGCCGTTCCCAGCCGGTCTTCCGGCAACTGGCCGATGCGACTGCCCGTGACGACGATCTTCTCGACGGTTTCCGCATGTGATGGCGATGCGACGCACGCCGTCGACGCCAGAAGTACAAGACGCAGTGATTTTCCAAACAGGCTCATTGAGGTCCCCCAACCCGTTACGAGCGCGCGCCTATCCCTGTTGGCGCGCGCGACATGAGGCTCCCTCTCGCGAGGGTGCCCTGCACACGTCACCGCACCGGAAGGAGCCGTCTCTTCAAGCGCCCGCCGCGCCCTTGAGGGGTGACTACGTCGGGAGGTCTCCTGGCTTCGCAACCCTACACCGTGGCCGCCTTCCCAATCCTGCGATCAGTGGCATCTTTGGCCGGTGCTTCGTTGCTTACAGTTGCGGGGGCAGCCCCAGATTGTCACTGGGTTCCCTTGACCAACGTAACTGACCAATAGTGGTCACCGATTGCGCCGGGGGTCAACTACTCCAAAGAGTGATCTGTGGATGTGCTCGCGTGACGGGTGAGTGGGGTTCCCGCCATCGGTGTATTGTGCGCGACCTTTCGAGTCCCGGGGTTCGTCATGCTCAACATCAGTTCGCTGTCACCGCGCCTGCATCGCATCCTGTCAGGCGTTGTTGCACGCGCGATGGACGAAGGGGTGTCCGGGCGCCTGTCGGAGTCGTTTCGCGAGACGGAGCGCTCGGGCCTGATGCTTGCGTCCGGTGTCCGGGCGGCCGCGCTCGCAGCGATGACACTTGCGTTTCTCGTCACGCAGTCATTCACCGGCTCGGGGGCGGGCGTCCTCTACACAATGGCTGCGGGGCTGGGGTTGGTCGGGCTGCTGCAGCTCGAGGCCTTGCGCCGATGGCCCGAGATTTCATGGACGAAATACGCCTTCGTCGCCTTCGACTGCATCTTTCTCACGGGGTTTCTCCTGTTCCGGCATGCATTGTCGGAGGATCTGCCGCCGCCGACAGTGGCGGTGAAGGAGGGGGCACTCATCTTCTACATCCCGTTCCTTGTGCAGAGTGCGTTCAGCTATTCGCCGCGGTACATTCTCTGGACAGGAGCCTGGATTACAGCTGGATGGTCTGCCGTAGTCGTTGCGGCAGCCCTGTCGCCGGAGACGCAGTTTGCGCTTCCCGAGAATGCGCAGGGCTGGGATGCCTATGGCAGCCCTCATTATCTTCCGCTGATCAAGGTGACTTACGATTTTGTCTGCTTTGGCGCGGTGCTTGCGGGGCTTTTGGTTGCCGTGTGGCGGTCGCGGGAGCTTGTGAAGGCCGCAGCCGTTTCAGAAAAGGCCCGGGCAAATCTCGCACGACATTTTTCACCGCGCGTGCTGGATGAGCTGAGTTCGCGAGAGCAGCCCTTCGGCGCCGTACGGCGACAGTCGGCTGCGATCCTGTTTGCGGATATCAGGGGCTTCACCACGCGCTGCGAGACGATGGAGCCCGAGGAAGCAATCGCGTTCCTGCGCGACTTCCATGCACGCATGGAAGACGTCATCTTTCGCCACGGCGGGACGCTCGACAAAATTCTCGGGGACGGATTGCTCGCAGTGTTCGGCATTCCCGACAGGGGAACCGGGGATGCCGGAGATGCATTGGCCTGTGCCTACGACATGGCCGAGACCGTGCGCCGCTGGAACGAGGAGCGCGAGGCGCAGGGGTTGTTTCCGGTGCATATCGGCATCGGCCTGCATTTCGGACCGGTGATGACAGGTGATGTGGGAAGCGAAAGACTGATGACCTTCACGGTTGTGGGAGACACCGTAAACGTCGCGAGCCGCCTCCAGTCGCTTTCCAAGGAAATCGGCACAATTCTGGTGGCCAGCGAAGCCCTGGTGGACGCCGTGCGGGATGAACTCAAGCATGATGCGCAACTTGTCGATGAGTTGACGCGCATTGGTCCCCGGCAACTTCGCGGCCGAGAAAGCGAAACCGTGGTCTACGCTCTTCAACTGGATGCAGGCAGCACCACCGCCTAAACTCCTGACTGTATTTTGCAACAATTAACGCACGCAGCGGTCGAGTAATTTCTCCATTCCACCGCGTGTCGAAACTGTCCCCTGTCAGTTGCGCAATCATGAAAAAACTTCCACCCCCGGTCTGTGGCTCTTTGCTTTGAGGAGGTGCAATAAGGATTCACCGAACTGACAAGTCGTTGCTCATGTCCAAAAAGAACACACACTTCGATCCCGATCCCGATGTCATCCGCTCTGCCTGGCTCATGATCCGAAATCACGGTGATCGTGCCATGCGCGAAGCGACCCGCCAGCAGCAGGCCATGATCAAGCGTGGTGACACTCGCGGGATCAGCCTGTGGTGGTCGATCGGGCAGGCGATCCAGGAACTGCGCCGCACGAAGCGTGCGCCGCACGAGCCGCTGAACTAGTATCGGGGACGGTGTGGGGCGCGAGGCGCCTCGCGGGTCCGCTGATCTTTCAGCCCTATTGGCGTTGCGGTCCCTGCGCACTTCCTTGGTAAGCGCGAGGTAAAATCGCTACGGAATGTGCGGGGCTTTACCTTTCCGCAACCATACCTCCTAAGCACCCTGCAAGCGGCGTCTGGTCTAATGCCTGACCTTGTCTTGCGGGTTCGGGATGACGCCTTACTCAGAAACTCCATTTGAAGCCAGCGATCCGCTGAAGTCGTTCTGGCTTGCCGTCGGGTCGTTCCGCGCGCAGGTGGCGCCTGCCAATCCAGCCGAAGCGCGCCTGACGCTTCATCGGGTTCGCATGTCGCTGGCCAATCTCAAGGTCGGCATGCAGAGCATGCCGGTACTTATCATCGCTGTTGCGTTGCTGAACCTGAACTGGTCTGACTGGCGCGTATGCGTCGGATGGGCCCTTGCGACGATTGCCGTCTGGTCGCTCGGACTGGCGCCGACGCGGCGGCTCCTGTCCGAGGACGGGCTGAAGCAGGACGCGTCGAAGGTTGTCCGGTCGTTGCTGTGGCGGCTCGGCGCCTTTGTTGCCGCCTATGGAAGCCAGGGTCTCATCTTTTTTGCGCCTCATGACCCCGTCAACCAGATGTGCGTGGTGCTTATCCTGATTGCGTCATCGACGGCGGCGTGCATGACGGCAGCCTGGCTGCCGATCAGCCTGCTACAGGCGGTCTACTATGTTGGCGTGGCGCTGGTGCTGTTCGTCCTGCAGGGCGACTCGATCCACCTGATGCTCGCGACGCTTTCAGTTTTTTACCTCATGATCCTCTGCGGCATGGTAGCGACCATGCATGCCTACAGCACGCTGGCGCTGACGCTCTCCGACCACAAGGACCGCCTGATCCGCGAGTTGCAGCACTCAAACCAGATCAAGAGTGAGTTCCTCGCCAACATGAGCCATGAGCTCAGGACGCCAATGAACGCCATCCTGGGTTTTTCGGAGGTCATCAAGGATGAACTTCTTGGTCCCAATGGGCGGCCTGACTATCGCTCCTATGCGGCTGACATCCATTCGAGCGGCTCCCACCTGCTCACGCTCATCAACACCATCCTTGATCTCTCGAAGATCGAAGCGGGAAAGTTCGAACTGCACGAGGACAGGATTGACCTGCACGAAACCGTCGATGATGCCCTGCGCATCATCCGCCTGAAAGCGGAGCAGAAAGGTGTCTTCCTCGTCAATGAAGTTCCCCGGGGCATCATCCTCGATGCGGATCCCTCGGCGCTGCGGCAGGTTGCGCTGAATCTCATGTCCAATGCCGTGAAGTTCACGCCGGCCGGTGGTTCCGTTCGTGCAAGCCTTGATCCGTCGGGTGATGCGATCAAGCTTGTGGTGACGGACACCGGATGCGGGATCCGTCCGGAAGACCTGCAGCGTGTCTTCGAGTCGTTCGGGCAGGGACGGCATGACGTCGCCAATGTGGAGCAGGGCACCGGGCTTGGCCTTCCGATCTCGCGCGGATTGCTGCGGTTACATGGCGGCGACCTGTGGCTCGAAAGCGTCCTCGGCGAGGGTACGCGCGTCACCGCATCTTTGCCGCTGTCGCGCGTGGTGGTGCGTCCAGCGTCATGCAGCCAGGACGTCGCGGCCTAGCTCTGGTTGCGCGGCGCTGACAGGATGACTTCAATCCCTTACCGGGATGCCGCCGGCATTTCTCCGACAAGGCTGAATGCGGCCCAGGTGGCGGGGTGCGCTTTCAGCGGGTGAGACCGGTCGGCCAGTCCCTCAAGCATCGCCTTGCGCAGCGCCTGCGCCTGTCCTTCGCGTGGCGCGTCGTGAAAGCGCCTGATGGCGGACATGGCGATTGAACCGGCATGACGGTCAAAGACGGGCCAATGCGTGTGAAGAACCGCGCTTGCGCCGGCCTGGAAGAATGAGCGCGCCAGCATGCCGGTCGCAGCCGCGCCATCACCTGCGGTATTGCAGGCCGAGAGCACGACCCACGCCGGTCCCAGCCTGAGCCTGGCTATTTCGGTCGGGGTGAGCAGGCCGTCGTCCAGGGCACTCGCCTGTTCGGGGGCCGACAGGACCAGCGCCGTCTGCGGCAGTGATCCTTCATCTGTCTTCAGCGGCAAGGGAATGGCGTGGGTCACGAATGCGATCACATCGGCCTTCGAGAGGTCCAGCGATTTCAGGTTGGCTTCCGTCGCTGTGTCCTGTCGCAGGATGCGGGCCGAGCCGAGCTTTTTCAACTCATCGAGCTCGGCAGCTGCTTGCGGCAAGGGCTTGAGTTTCAGCGCGGGCGACGCGGTCGGGGCGCCAATCCCGATCAACTGCCACTCAGTCTGCCGCTGTGGTGGCTTGCGGTTGCGCATCGCCACGAGAGACGCGAGCGAAGGCCAGGATGTCACTGCATGTGTCCTGATGAGCCACGCGGTCTCTCTCAGCGGACCGGGAGAGCTGTCCGCAAGCTCTGACTGAAGCACCGGTCTTGTGACAAGGGTGGCGAAGGGCAGGCTCGACAGCGGCGCGTCGGTCACGAGCAGCAGGCTGTTGCTGCGGCGCAATTCCTCCTTCAATGGTCCAAGGAGCATGGCGTAGAGCTTGTGGGCGCGGGCGCGGCTGAAGGCAGAGTAGCTGGATGTCCATTGAGCCGGGTCGAGCTGGCGCCGGAGAGCGGTGACTTCCGTTGCCAGGCCCGATCTGGAAGCGGCTGCGACATGCGCCGAGACGTTCTCGTGGGTTGCCGCAAGCACGGTGGTCGAAGTCCCTGACGGAACGATCATCACGAGCAATTCACCAGGCTTCAGAACTTGCTGGATGGTGGTGAGGCCTGGCGGTGTTGCCTCGACATGCCTGCGATAGGCCTCCGATGCCTGCAGCGCGCGGTCGGTGTCCTGTATCTCCTTGCGGATGGCCATTGACCTGGCGCGAAGCTCGGCCAGACGTTCCCGCGGCGCGGTTCCCAGAAGGGCCTCGATGTACTGCCTGTCGAGCAATGCCGCGCGATTGATGCGCTCTGCCTGCGCTTCGACCAGGTTGCGCGCAGCCGGATCGAGGAGGTCGGTCTTCAGGATGCCAATCGACAGCGCGCGGCTCAGGGGACCCGCGAGCAGCTGGTCTGCTTCCTCGAAGGCAGCGGCCATGACCGGTCTGGGATCCTGAACCTCCTTCGCTGCTTCGATTGCCGTACGCAGTGCCTGCTCATGCATCCGCCGGCCCATGTCCTGCGACAGCGTCTGGCCGCGGTGGTATCGCATGAATGACTGGCGTGACGTTGTCGACGCGATGAAGGATGCCTTGCGGGCGAAGCGAAAGGCTTCAGCCCAGTCCTCGCGGGCCACAAGGATGTCTGACATGAGCGCGTAGGCTTCAGCAAGCTCGCGCGAGTTGGGCAGGTAGTAGCGTTCAAGCCCGGTGATCGCGCTTCCCATGGCGACCGTGGCCTCTGTCAGTCGCTTCTTGCGCAACGCGGCGCGGGCGATGAGCTCTTGGGCCTGCGCGTGGTCGAAGGAAGACGTTCCGAAGTGCACGGAGACCTGCGTGCGGGCCTGCTGTGCCCAGGTGAGGGCGTCGTCGGTGTTGCCGGTGTCGAAGAAAATGCCTGCAACCTGGAGCGAAGAGCGGGCGGCCTGGGCGCTGTCCAGCCCAAACGTGCGCAGTACGATTTCGTGCGCCTTGAAGGCAAGCGTGCGTGGATTGCTGCTGGTGGTGAACCGTGTCCGGGCCAGTTGCATCAGCAGCGGGGCCGTGGCGGGATGTGCGGCACCCAGGCGCTTTTCGATGATCGAAATTGCCTTCCAGAGCAGCGCCTGCGCCTCCGCATCGCGACCCAGCCTGGTGAGCAACTTTGCCAGAGTGGCAAATGTCTGCGTACGCTCTTCAAGCAGCACGGCGCCTGGATCCTTCAGGATGACAAGCGCCATGGCAACGTGATCCTGAGCGAGGTTCAGCCGGCCCGTGTCGATGTAGAGCGCGGCGATGTTGACCAGTGTGGCAGCGTGTTCGGGGTGGCTGTCGCCCACGACCCTGCGATCGATCGCCAGGGCGCGCAGCAATGCGTCTTCTGCCTGCGTGTAGCGACCGGTGGCGCGATAGAGTTCTCCGAGGTTGTTCAGCGTCGTCGCGGCGTCGGGGTGGTCCTTGCCGCTCAGGGCGTCATCAATCGCCAGGGCTTCCAGCAGCAGCGGTTCGGCTTTCTCGAATTCGAACGTGGTGATGTGAAGGACGGCCAGGTTTGACAGTGATGTCGCCAGATTGCGCCCGCGCTTGCGGTCGGTCTTGCGCGTGCGTGCAAGGGAATCCTCCAGCATCCGCCTGGCCTCGGCATAGTTGCCAAGATCCATGTTGAGCAGGCCCAGGTTCGACAGTGACGTCACGGTGTTGGCATGGTTCGGGCCAAGAAGGCGGCTGTTGCCTTCGTAGGCCTGGCGACTGAGCGGTTCAGCCTCGCGCCAATAGCCCAACTTTGCGAGCATGAGGGCCGTATTGCTGAGCGTTGACAGCGTGTCCCTGTGTTCCATGCCCAGCTTCGAACGGCGGATCGCGAGTGCGCGCTGGAAACGCTGCAGTGCGAGGCGATAATTGCCCTGGTAGCGCGAGATGATGCCCAGGGTGTTGTACCAGTACGCGACACGCAGGGTTGCGGGTCCCGTCAGGCGGATTTCGGCGTAGAGTTCGGAGAGTGCCTTGCGTTCGGCGCGATCAAACTTGCCTTCCGCAATCAGGCGATTGACGTAGACTTCCGGCTGGATGATCGGATTGACAGGCTCGTCGTCATAGACTTGCGCATGGACCGGCGCCAGCACTCCTGCGAGAAGCAACAACAGCAGGATGAGGTGCTGGCGCATGGCCGCTACTTCGGCAGCACGCGCGTCGTCCGCGGGATGAGTTCGCTGTCGAGATCTGTCCCCAGCAGGTCTGCCTTGCCATCCTCGTCGGTGTCGAAACGCACTTCGTCGAATTTTCCGTCCCTGTTGAAGTCGAAGTAGACGGAGTCCGTGATGCCGTTTTCGTTGGCATCGTTTGCCAGGTGATTGCCCGCTTTCGTATTGTCGGGCACCAGCATCAGCGCGTCGCCGCGGCCGTTGCAGTTGAGGTCCAGGGCGAAGACAGTGCCGTCATTGGCGCGCGTGCGCCTGATATCCAGCGGCTTGGGTTCGCAAGAAGAACGGATCACCTTGCGTGGGGCCGGTGCCATGAAGGCGCTCGCCGGGGGCGTTGCGAGGAAGCGAGCCACTTCACCAGACGTGACGCCGATGCCGGAGAGCGTGCGCTCGTCCGTGCGCAGCACATCGATGGCGATGAGGCGGCCTTTCGTGTCGAGCACCGGACCGCCGGCATTGCCTGTTGCTGCTTGCGCGCGATACTGAACCACGTCCGCGCGGTGAGACGCTCCGGCTTCCGATGTCCAGGTGTGACCCGTTATCGTCCGCGAGAACGTCGCCTGTGACAGGGTCCAGATTTCGCCATAGGGATGGCCGAGGATCGTCAGGCGTGCGCCTGCGGCAGGTTCAGGTTTCTTTGCCAGCGGGATTGGATCCAGTCGCCTTTTCTGGCCGGGCACGGCTAGGAGGGCAAGGTCGCGTGTTGGATCCGTTCGCACGACGGTGGCCGTGATGGCATCGGCTTCGGTGGGGCGGGCGTCTGCATTCTCCGGCATGAAGATGACGCCGACCTGCGTATTGTCGCGCACGATGTGCCAGGTGGTCACAAATGTGCCGTCGCGATCGACAAGCGTGGCCGATCCGAGCTTGTCTGGTGTGACCACGAGCACGACCGACTTGCCGTGGTGTCCGACGTCGCTGCCGGACTTGCCGGATCGCAGGACATCGGCGCGATCATCTTTCGCCTTGCGGACGGCGGTCTCGACGCGGGTTGGCGGCAGGCCGGCTGTTGCCTTGCCAATGCCGGACAGGTTTCCGAGTTTCGGGAGTGGAGCAGTCGAGGTGGCGCCGGTTTCCGGCCGTGGCGGCATCTTGACCGGTGTCAGAGTGTCCGACCTGGCGGGGGCCTGAAGCAGGCCCGCGGCCACGCAGGCGAGGAGGGTGAGATGGAAATGGCGTCGTGCCATGCGTTGAAGCCCTTGCTTTGGTCGCGGCATGTTTACGCGAGTCTATTCGCAAGGCGCTCGCGAGGTCACGCGGGAAACCCGTTCTATCCGCAAAGTCATTGCGGACGTGATGTGCAGGGCACAACTTGTCGTCGCGGGGCCGTTGGCGAGAATGCGGTAGTTGCGACTTTGGCTCAACCACTGGCATATGTGCGCCCAACGGAGGTCCATTGCCATGTATACGCTCTACATTGCCAACAAGAACTATTCTTCCTGGTCGCTGCGGCCGTGGGTGCTCATGAAGGTGCTGGGCATTTCCTTCACGGAGCAGCTGCATCGCTTCGAGCCGGGCGGGGCGTGGGCTTCATTCCGGAAGTTCTCGCCAACAGGCAAGGTGCCGACGCTTCAGGATGGTGACACGACGGTCTGGGACTCGCTCGCCATCGTGGAGTATCTCGCGGAGCGGCATGGTGGTGTGTGGCCGTCTGATGCCAAGGCACGGGCGTGGGCGCGTTCGGCGAGCGCGGAGATGCACTCGGCCTTTGCAACGCTGCGCCAGCAATGCTCGTTCAACCTTGGCCTCCGGGTGAAGCTGCGCGAGATGCCTGAGCCGCTGAAGAAGGACATCGCCCGGATCGACGAGATCTGGAGCGAGGGGATCAAGCGCTTCGGCGGACCCTATCTGGCGGGGAACACGTTCACGGCGGTGGATGCCTTCTATGCGCCGGTGGCGTTCCGCGTTCAGACGTACGGGCTGCCGCTGGGGCCTGTCGCGTCAGCCTATTGCCAGCGCCTTCTTGCGTTGCCGGCCATGGTCGAGTGGCGGGATGCCGGGCTGAAAGAGGACTTCCGGGATCCGGAGCATGACGAGGTCGTGCTGAAATTCGGCGACATACTGAGCGACGCGCGGGTCAAGCCGGCCTGAGTTTCTGCGGAAAACCCGCGGTCTGCGTCAGTGCGCCATCGATCCGCCATGATTGCGTGGAATTGACGCTTGGTGCAGCCGCGGGGCACTGTCGGTCCCGGGGACGCGGAGGGAACGCATCATGGCAGGACAGTCGGGCGGATCAGGATTTGGCTGGTTCATCATCGGCGTGATCGTGGGAGCGATCGGCATCACTTACGGGCCGCAGACCTTCCAGAAGTACGTCCAGAAGAAGCCGGCGCAGGTGCGTGTCGAGGTGGCGAATGACTACACGCCCGGCGTCTGGCGCCGGAGCGTGCGCTTCGACATCGAGTTCAGCCGCTTCAAGGCCAATGGCTCGAACTGGGACTGGCCGATGATCGATCCGGAACTTCAGCTCTGCATCGTCGAGGGATCGGAGTACCGCAAGTGCTTCGGCCCGCAGAACACGGAGCTCGCCTCCTGCCAGGGTCGCTTCCGCTGCACGACCGGGGTTATCAAGGCGCCTGACGTGCCCTTCACGGTCGAGCTCAATGAGTGGGACGACTACAACAAGCCCGATCCGATCGGCTCTGTCGACTGCGATGTCGGACAGACCTGCAAGTTCCCGCTGGGTACGGTGGCCATCAGGCCCGTCGCGCCCTAGGCGGCGTTGCGGTCTTCGTCCTCGTCGTCGCCTTCATCATCGCCGGCATCCGCTTCGTCAGCTTCCGCCTGCATGTCCTGGGCGGCTTCGATCCAGGCGCGGAGCTTGTCCTCGTCGGGGGGCGGTGCGTCGCGCAGGATGCGCTGGCCATCGGCTGAGTCGCAGAACTCGTCCATCATGTTGATCAGCATCTCGGGGTCCGCATTTGCGAGATCCTCGGGATCGCGGACGCCGACGGCGACGAGCAACTGAGCTGCAATGCTGCCCATGCCGGGGATGGAGCAGGCGAGTTCGGCCTGTGCCTGCCAGTCACGGATCAGGCGCGCATTGATGTGCTTGAACTTGAGGCGCGTGGCGGCTTCTTCCGGCTCGGCCTGCAGCAGGTCCTCGACCGTGTGGATGCCGATCGCGGTCAGGCGGCTTGCGGTCTTGGGGCCGATCGACGGTGCGAGTTCGACGGGTGACTCGTGGCTCAGGCGGCCCGGCGGTGTCGCCACGCGGGGCGGTTCAGGGGCGCGGACGGGCGCGGGTGCCGTGGCCTTGGGGGCAGCTGCGGCGGGTTTCGGCTGTGGCTTGACCACCTGCGCGGCGGAGAGATCGACCATGGGCTCGATGCGCTTCGGTGCGGCTGCCTTCGCAGCCTTTGCAGGCTTGGCCTTTGCCGGAGCCTTTGCCTTTTTCGTCTCGCGGGCGGGACGGCCTGTGCCGTGCGCGGTGCCTGTTTCGCGCGGCCAGGCGGCGTCGACTGTCGAGAGCGGCACGCGCAGGACTTCCATCGCATGGAGCTTGCGCACCAGCCTGTCGTCTTCCGGCAGTGTCTCGCGAACCTTACCGGTGCGGCGATACTCGTTGTACATCGCGCGGACGAGGTCCTTGTCCTTCTCGTTGTCGAGGGCGGCGAGGACCTTCTGCAGCGGCGCCTTGATTGCCGCGACAATGGTGTCGAGCGTGAGACCGACCTTCGGCGGCACGACTGCCGCTTCGGCGAAGGCGCGTTCGAGGATGCGCGCGAGCATCACGGTCGCGTGTCCGATCAGCCGGGCCACGACGTCCTTGATTTCCTGGTCGAGGCCCAGCTCGGGCTTCTTGACGCCAAGCGCGAAGTTGTAGTGGTCGATCAGCGTTTCGTAGTGCGGGTTCGAGAGTTTCGCGCCGGCCTTGACCATCTGCTCGAGCCAGTCATTGCCCTGCGGCACCTGCACATCCGGATATCCGTCGAGGTCCTGCACGAGGATCAGCTGGAGCTGGTCGTATGTCTGCGAGAGGCTCCATTCGACAGCGCGGTGGATGATGCCTTCTTCCTCGGTCTGGCCGGTGTGGAAGGGCTGCACGGGATCGACGACGTAGTGGCTCATCACGCCGGCATTGTAGACGGCCTGCTTCCAGTCCTGCTGCGCCAGCGCGCGCACGGTGCGGCGATACCATTCCCGCGCGGCTGCGGGTGCGCCGCCCCAGTCGCCTTCGCGGACATGAAGCACGTGGTTCTTGAAGTCCTTGAAGACATCGTCGGGCGCCTTGGCACCCTTGAGGTACTCCCCATGGTGGTGCAGGAACAGGTTCCGCCACAGCTCGCCGTCCGTTCCACGCAGGTGCACGAGCGCATCCACCGCCAGGCGGTGGTGGTTGCTCCGGCACGCGGAACTCTTCAGCAAACGCAACAGCATCGACATCGCACGGCCCCCAGAATCATAGCCAATCAGGCTGTGCCGAGGCGGTTAACGTCCTGTTAACGATACGCGGCGGTGGAGCAGTCGCCCGGGGCGACAAAATTGTCGCGCCGTTCCGATTTTGGCGGGCGTGGCCGTGCCAGCACATCCTGCAGCCGAATTCCGTGTTACGAATTCAACCCATGAGTTGGGTCAACGGGTTCTATGCTTGGCTCTTCGGCGTCCGGCCGAAGGCGCCCGAGAAAGTCGAGCACGCCGCGCCGGAAGGCGAGGGCGAGGCGGACGCTGCCGCCCATGCGGAAGGCACGAAAGAGGCCGGTCACGCACACCACGAACGCGTGGAGCATCGGCCAGCTCCCGAGGAGATGCTGTACGAGCACGCTCCCGAAAACACGATTTCGCAGGGCAAGCAGCACCACTGGCTGTTCGATGAAGGTGTCCTTCACTGGAACCAGCGACGCAAGGAAACGGAGTTCCGCCCGAACTTCTCGGGCTTCAACTTCGTGAAGCAGGCCCAGCGTTCTCGCCTCTGGGGTTGCCCGGCGGATCTTGTCGGGGATGAGCGCGTGGTGCTTTCGGGCATCGACCTGCGCTTCGCCGACCTGCAGGGCTGCACGCTCACACGGGCAGACCTGCGACGCGCCCATCTTCAGGGCGCGAACCTGCGCAATGCCAATCTTGCCGGCGTGAACTTCGAGAACGCGGACCTCACGGACTGCGACTTGCGCAATGCGGTTCTTGACGGCGCGGACCTGTCGCGCGCGCGCCTTGTGAATGCCAATCTCACGGGTGCCAGCCTGAAGGGAACGAACCTGGCATGGGCCGACATCACGCAGATGTCGGCATCCGAGAAGCACCTTCGGGACGCAAATCTGTTCGGCGCGGTCCGGCGTGCCTTTTCGGTCGAAGCCGTCAGCTGACATTTACGGGGGCACGATGAAAAAAGCATCCATCATCCTTGTGACCGCAGTTGCCGCGCTGGCCCTCCAGGGGTGCAGCGGCGGCGTCAGTCTTTTTGGTGGAAGTTCCGCCCGACCGGCTCCGGCCCAGCCGGGGCTGATGCCGGCGACCGAGGGAGCTCCCAATGCCAAAGCCGACGACTCCTTTGCGGTGTTTGATGTCGATTCAAATGGCATGGTCCCGAAAGCCGAATTCGAGGCCGGGATCAGTGCGCAGTTCAGGAAGGATGACCTGAACGGTGATGGCTTTCTCGACGCGGCCGAAACGCGCGCCGTCAATGACCGGCTGATGGCGGATCCCGGTGGTTCGCCGGTGATCGACTGGAATGCGGACGGCAAGGTGGTCGTGCCGGAGTATGCCTCGCAATGGCGTACGCTCTTTGACCGCGCCGACGTCAATGGCGATGGCACGGTGGACGAGGAAGAGCGGGCCGGAAGGGCCCGGGTGCGCAAGGCGCCGCCGCTTCCGCAGCCTGAATTGGGCGGCTATCGCGGCAAGTCCAGCCTGACGCCAGAACCGTGATGCCGAGGCGCGCGGACAACATTCCGACCATCTCTGCGAGGCTTCAGGCGGGCAAGGCAAGCGCGACAAGCCTCGTCGAAGAGTCGCTGGCGCGCATTGCCATCAACCCGTCCCCCTTTACCTATGTTGCGGCACGCCGGGCACGTCGCGATGCAGCGGAGAGCGACGAACGCCTCAGGGCCGGGCGCGCGCGATCACCCCTTGAAGGTGTCCCCGTATCCGTAAAGGACCTGTTCGACGTCGAAGGAGAGGTGACGGCGGCCGGTTCGGTGGTGTGCCGAGACCACGCGGTGACGGTGCAGGATGCGCCGGTGGTCGCGGCCCTCAGGAACGCAGGCGCCGTGATCGTGGGGCGTACCCACATGAGCGAGTTTGCCTTTACCGGACTTGGCGACAATCCGCACTTTCCCCGCTGTACCAACCCGAGGGACGAAGCCCGCGTTCCCGGCGGATCGAGTTCCGGCGCCGCCGCTTCCGTTGCGCGCGAGCAGGTGTTCATGGGGCTTGGCACCGACACGGGTGGATCAGTGCGCATTCCGGCTGCGTTTTGCGGTCTTACGGGTTTCAAGCCTACGCAGCGACGGGTGTCGCGCGAGGGGGCCTTTGTCCTGTCCCCCAGCCAGGACAGCATCGGGCCGATCGCCAGGTCCGTGGCCTGCTGCGCGTGGGTGGACCAGGTCATCTCCGGCGGTGCCATCTCGCCGCTTGCGGAAGTCTCGCTGGCCGGCCGGAGACTGGCCGTTCCCGCCGACTATGTCATGGATGGGCTCGAACCTGCCGTTGCGCGCGCCTTCGATGCCGGGCTCAAGATACTCGAAAAGGCGGGGGCGGTGATTTCACAGGTCCGGTTTCCGCATTTCAACGGGTTGCCAGACCTGTTCTCGCGCGGAACGATCGTGAACGCCGAAGCGCATGAACATCACGCGCGCCTCGGGCTGCTTGACCGGCGCGACCAGTACGATCCGATGGTGATCGCCCGCATCGACCTTGGCGGGCGGATGGAGGCGGCGCACGTTCAAAGGCTGCGCGAGGAGCGTGCCCGCATGATTGCGGAGACGAACCGGATCAGCGCCGACTACGATGCGCTGGCCCTGCCCACGACGCCGAATATCGCCCCGCGATACGACGAGATTTCCGATCCCGCCGACTTCGGACGGCACAACGCGCGTGCGCTGCGGAACACCAGCCTCTTCAATTTCCTCGATCGCTGCGCCATCAGCCTGCCTCTTCCCGTGCAGGACGGGATGCCGGTCGGGATGATGCTCGTCGGCGAGACGATGGGTGACCAGCGCCTGCTGATGCTGTCGCGTGCCGCGGAAGCCGTTCTTCGTGCCTGAAGGCCGTGCGCGGGCCAGCGCGGTGACCGCTGTCACCCCAACTGCCGGGTGACATGAAGCTTCCATTGAAGCACCCGCTTTCCGCCACATTGTCCTTCTATTGCGCAGGATGACCACACGCCGCTCCCGGCGTGATCATCCCCGGAAGGCTCTTCCATGAAACTCGACTTGAACAAGGCCCTGGTTGTCCTGGGCATCCTGCTTGCACTCGGCATGTCATCAGCTGCCTTCATCCTTGGCGTTCAGACAAAGCAGATCGGTGCCGGCCGACAGACGATTGCCGTCAAGGGGCTGGCGGAAAAGCCCGTCACGGCTGACTATGCGGAATGGACGGTGGGCTTGCGCGTGCAGGGCGCCACGTTTGCGGATGCGCTGGCAAAGCTGCGCAAGGAGAAGCCTGCGCTGGACAGCTTCCTCGTGGCGCAGGGCTTCGCGCCCGAAGCGGTGAAAGCCGGAAAGGAAAGCGTGACCCCGAACATCGTCGAGGAAGAGGCACCTGGAGGTCGCACCCGCCAGGTCCAGCGCGGCTTCAACGCTGCCCAGGACGTCCTCATCACGAGCAAGAACCTTCCGGGCATCGAGGCCGCGCACAAGGCCATCCTGCAGTTCCAGGCTGACGGACATCCGGTGAGCTACGAGGATCCGGCGTTCCTGGTTTCCGACCTCGAGGCCATCAAGATGTCCCTGATTGGCGCAGCCACGCAGAACGCCAAGAAGCGCGCCGAGGAGTTTGCGAAGAACGGCAATGCCAGCGTGGGGGCGATGCGGTCGGCGTCCCAGGGTGCCTTCTACATCCTGCCGGAAGGTGCCAGCGTGGACTCAAGCGACTACGGCTATGGCGGCACATACGACAAGTCGACGGTCTCGAAGACGGCGCGCGTCGTGGTGACGATCGACTACACGATCGAACAGTAGGGAACCGAAGGAGGCACGCGAGATCATGACCGGCCTCGCGTGCTTCCATCATTTTCAGGTCGGCGGCGGTGGTGCGATCGTGCAGGTCTGGGGCGAAACCGTCTTGAGAACCAGCGGAGCTGCCTGTTCGCAGATGCCGTCTTTCGCGTCCTGCACCGCATGGAACAGGTTGAAGAGCGCGCTGTCGGGATCCTGTCGCCTGTGGCGGTCCTTCAGGCTGGCATCGCTGCCGAAGTACCAGGCGATGCCGCCCATGATGCTGTCATAGTCGTCGTCACCGACATAGGCACTGGCACGCAGCGCAAGTCCGGGAAGCGACTGGCCGCCAACCAGCCACTCGGCATCGGCATGTCCCAACGTTGCGTCTTCCTGCACGCTGAAGCCACCTGCCAGGCGGAAGTTGTCCGAGGCGTACCAGTGCAGCTCGGCCTCGGCGAACGCCGTATCGTCCAGCACATCCGAAAACTGGTAGCCACCTTTCAGCAGCAACGTGACCTGTCCCATGTAGAACTCGGCTTCCGCGCCCAGGCGCGTCGCTTCGATGTCGAGTTCGTCCTCGCTTGAATAGGCGAGAAACACGCCGGCGAGATAGCTGTCCGGGTCACGCTTGAAGACATGGCCGGCGAGGCCATAGCTGGTGTCGCCGTCGGTCGACATGGCACCGGCTTCGGCCTGGGCGCCCCAGGCCGGCGCGAGCGGGACCGTCAGTCCGGCGACGCCGGTCCAGGCGCTGTCGCCGTCAACTGTTCCGGCGGTGGTGGTGATCTTGAGGTTTGTTTCCGACACCGCAGGGTCGGCGGCCAGTGCAGGGCTGGTCACGCCCAGCGATGCTGCCATTGCCAGAGTGGCCCTGCTTGTCTTTCCCGAAAAAATGCGGCGCATGAAGTCCCCCATGTGGGCAGGCGCACTATTGCCTGCGAGTCAGTCCACACAAGGTGTCGCCTGCGCAGGCGGCGGACCATCCCGCGCATATGGGAGGCGCTGCGACGCGGCCGGATCACGTGATGGTGCTCACAGCCGCTAACCTTCCGGCGGGCGCCGTGTCTTTGGGCGTGGCGTGGCGGGCGATCCAGCGTTGCAGCACGGTGCATGGGTCGTGCTGCAACGGTGCAGGAGCGGAATGGAGGGCGACGCGTGGTTCAGTGGTGGTGATGTCCGCCGCCGGCCTGGACCGGGACCTGCAGTGTCACCTGC
>CAZYFM010000001.1:24112-99258 GCA_964646885.1 uncultured Flavobacteriaceae bacterium | reverse complement strand
GCGGCGTGTTCATGACGATCACGCCACGTCCCGTCGCTGCCGGAATGTCGACGTTGTCGACGCCGATGCCGGCGCGGCCGATGACCTTGAGGTTCGTCGCCGCGGCGAGCACGTCGGCGGTGACCTTGGTCGCGGAGCGGATCGCGAGGCCGTCATACTTGCCGATGATGGTCTTCAGCTCGTCCTTCGAGAGGCCAACCTTCACGTCGACGTCGACGCCGCGATCCTTGAAGATCTGCACGGCAGCCGGGGACAATTGATCAGAGATCAGGACTTTGGGCATGGAAGTGTTCCGGAAATGATTGGATGAGAGGTGGGGGCGGGCTGATTGCCCGCGCTCCCAGGTTCAGGCCTTGACCTGCGACCAGGCCCAGTCGAGCCAGGGCATGAGGGCCTTCATGTCTGCATTCTCGACCGTGGCGCCGGCCCAGATACGCAGGCCCGGCGGTGCGTCGCGATAGGCGCCGATGTCAAACGCCACGCCTTCCTTTTCGAGGAGGTCGGCGATCTTCTTGGCGGCCGCGGCCTGGCCTTCGGCATCCTTCGCCGTGAACCAGGGGTCGATGATCTTCAGGCAGACCGACGTGTTCGAACGCGTCGCAGGCGTGGCCGCGAGGAAATCGCACCAGCCCGATGACTTCGTCCATTTCTCGATCACGTGGAGGTTTTCATCCGCGCGGCCCTTCAGGGCCTTGAAGCCGCCGACGGACTCTGCCCATTCCAGCGCGTCGAGATAGTCCTCGACGCAGAGCATGGACGGGGTGTTGATCGTCTCGCCCTTGAAGATGCCTTCAATGAGCTTGCCGTCCTTCGTCATGCGGAAGATCTTCGGGATCGGCCAGGACGGCTTGTAGCTCTCGAGCCGCGCGACGGCGCGCGGGGACAGGATAAGGACGCCATGCGCGCCTTCGCCCCCCAGTGCCTTCTGCCAGGAGAAGGTCACGACGTCGAGCTTGGCCCACGGCAGGTCCTGCGCGAAGGCGGCCGACGTGGCATCGCAGATTGTCAGGCCTTCACGGCTGTCGGAAATCCAGTTGCCGTCGGGCACCTTCACGCCCGAGGTCGTGCCATTCCACGTGAAGACCACGTCGTGCGCCGGATTGACCTGCGCGAGGTCCGGCAGCGCGCCATAGGCGGCTTTCAGCACCTTTGCATCCGGCAGCTTCAACTGCTTCGTGATGTCGGTTGCCCATTCCTGCCCGAAGCTTTCCCAGACGAGGATGTCGACGGGGCGCGGGCCCAGCATCGACCAGAGGCACATCTCGACGGCGCCGGTGTCCGACGCGGGCACGATGCCTATGCGGTAGTCTGCCGGAACGCCAAGCACCTTGCGGGTCTGTGAAATGGCGAGTTCGAGACGCGCCTTGCCCAGCTTGGACCGATGGGACCTGCCGAGGCTTTCTGTCTTGAGGTTCTGGGGAGCCCAGCCGGGGCGCTTTGCGCATGGGCCAGACGAAAAATGCGGCCGCTGCGGCCGAACGGTAGGCTTGCCTGTCATTGTATCCATTCCTTTCAGAATGGGCGCGTCCCGTTGGGGGGACGTGTCCCGTGGGTCTTGTGGCTTGATTCAGGCCCCAAGGTCAAACCCTTTTCGCAGGTGCGTCATCACTTGTCCCCGAAGATGAACGGTAGACAACAAGGGCGTGTGTGATGGACGCCGCCTAGCTTAATCCTCACCAAGGGCTAAATTCCCCCTGTTCCCCGGGCAATGTGCCCGGTCGAGACAAAAGAGAAGGAGAGGAACATGCGCTTCAAAGCGCTCCTTGTCGCGGCTGTGACCGCGATGACCGTCAGCCCTGTCATGGCGGCAGGCTACGGTGAGTTTACGGGTGACTGGCGGAATGAAGATGCCGGAACGTCGAGCATCACGCGCGTGCGCATCACGCCTGCTGCGGGCGGGCTGAAGGTTCGCGTGTGGGGGCAGTGCAGCCCGTCGGACTGTGATTGGGGGACAGAGCAGGCCGTGGCCTACTCGCCGAGCCCCGCAGGCAATCCGGCCACGCAGGCAACGGACCTGACGGTCACGTTCAATCCCGGCTTTGCCCAGACGATCCTTCATCTCAGGGACCGTCCCGGTGACAGCTTGCAATACACGATCTTCACGCGCTTCACGGACGGCTCCGGCCGCAGGCCGTATACAACGCGCGGCAACCTGCGCAAGCACTTCGGTGGCTGGCCCGGTTGGGGCGGCTGGCCGCCCGGACCTGGCGGTGGTGGCGGTCCCGGCGGCGGCGGTGGTCCCGGCGGTGGCGGCGGAAGCGGTCTCACCCTGTTCGAGAACCCGTTCTTCACTGGCGGAAGCCTGTTCGTGAACTCGAACACGCCGAACCTCGCACCTCTCGGCTGGAACGACATCACGAGCAGCATTCGCGTGTCGCCCGGTGAAGTCTGGCAGGTTTGCAAGGACGCGAACTACAATCCGCCGTGCCGAACGATTGACGCGGACACACCCGTGCTCGCACCGTGGGGCTTCAATGACAACATCTCGTCGCTCCGTCGCCTTTCCGGCGGCCCTGGCGGCGGTGGTGGATGGCCTCCGGGTGGTGGCGGCGGCTGGCCTCCGGGCGGTGGTGGTGGCCCCGGCGGCGGTCCCGGCGGTGGCGGTTATGGCGGCCTGAGCTTCAGCGAGGACTGCATCGGCTTCAACTGGAACAATGTCCAGGCCTCGTTCGTGGGCGGACAGTGGAAGGTTGTCGATGGTCCGCAGCAGATGATGGCGTTCGGTTCGAATGCCGTGGAAGCGCAGCGTGCAGCGAACGTGATCCGTCACTACCGGTTCACGGAGACCTGCTACATCGGTCGCCCGAACCCGAGCATGATCTACTTCAAGCGTGGCAGCACGGTTCCCTCCGGCGGCATGCCGGGTGACGACTGCGTTGGCAACAATCCGAACACGACGCAGGCCCGCTGGGTCGGTGGCGCGTGGAAAGTTGTCGATGGCAGCCACTGGATGCTCGACATGGGCGGGAATGAATCCGAGGCCCGCCAGGCCGAGGAAGTCATCCGCTTCTACCGCCTGAACCGGCAGTGCTTCGTGGGTCGCCCCAATCCGGGCATGACCTACTGGCTCTCCGAGTAACAACCGGCTGAAGTCATGAAGCCGTCCGCCCAACAGGCGGGCGGCTTTTTCGTGCCTGCTTCACGCGGTCAGCGGGACACGATGGTCGCGCAACTCCAGGAATGCGCTGTAGGTGAGTGCTGTGGAGATGGTGTCCCCCGGCAGCGACCTGACCGGATGGCGATCCTGCTTCGCGTTGAACGTGTTGTGCAGGATCATCAGCGGCTCGAACGGCATGCTGGGCGCGCAGAACAGCCGTCGGCGAGGATCCCAGACGGGGCGCGCGAGGTGGCAGATCCAGTTGGCCTGCGCAGGCAGTTTCTCTGTCGTGATGCCGTCCAGTTGCGAAACGGCATTCAGGACGGCCTGATCGGAGAGGAAATCTCCCTGCCAGCGATCCAGCGCTGCCTGGAAGCGCGCTGCAAACTTCTTCCAGAGCGGCGAACGCGCGGACGACGCGAACACGCCGGAATTCATATAGGAGTGCTGCATGAGCTTCATGGCAATGGTCCGGCCAAATGCCATTTCATAGCGCCGGACGAGCCATGTCATGTCATGCTCACGGAACACGTAGCTTCGATGCACAGTCGGGATACCAGCCAGATCCGCGTAGGCGCTCGCCGCCATCAGCCATCTGAGCCCTGCCGGGTCCTGCAGCCATGTGTCGGCATCCATCCACACATACGTCGTGAATCCGGGAAACAAGTCCGGCAGGAAGGGACGTGCGGCACGGCAAAGGTATTTCGGGTCTGCGTCGAACAGCGCTTGCGGCCGGAAGGGCCAGGAAGGTCTCGCCAGCGTCACAGGCAGGTTCGCGAGTTTCTCGCGCGCTGTCTCCGAGAGGCCGATGTCGAGGCAGCCGATCGCGAGGTTGAGGCTTTCAAGGTGAGGCAGGAGAGATGTCACCAGATCGAAGAGCAGGCCTTCGTAAGCCTCGTCCGCGGCGGTGACCACGATGTGTTTCATTTCGTCGAATCCCTGCGAGAGCGGGATTCTTGCACGATGTGGTTCCGGCCCAAAGAAAAAGGCCGGCATCGCTGCCGGCCTTTGCACAATTTCCGTTGTCTTCCGATCAGAACGGAAGGATGTCGCGGTCTTCCGTGTAGCTCAGGTAGCCGACGTTCACGCCCGTGCGGAAGCCGACGCCGGCGCGGATCGGCGCCAGCGAGATGCGGCCGGAGCGCTGGTAGTTCACGCCGAGACCGCCGATGAAGTAGGCGCTGCCTTCGACGCCCGGGAAGCGCTGGTAGATCTCGCTCTGGCGACGGATCTGGTAGACCAGCGTGAAGCACTTCGAGGCGTTGCCGCCAATGTCGAAGCCGATCGACGGACCCTGCCAGTAAACCAGCTGGTTCTTGTAATTCTTGCGGTGCATGTAGCCCTTGCCATAGCGCAGGCCCACGCCGATGGCGCCTGAGCCTTCCTCGCCCGTGATGTAGGCGTTCGGGCGTCCCAGGTCGGCAAAGATGTGCTCGACGATCTCGGCTGCCGTCTGGGCCGCCACACCGAAGAAGCCGGCGACCTTGTTGACGATTTCGCTTTTCGAGTAGGTCTCGTCCGCGAAGGCGGGCTCGTTCAGAAGCGCCATGGCGGCGGCGAGGGAGATCGCGCCTCCGGCGCTTTTCTGCAGTGCCTGGCGGCGGTTCAGCTTGCTGTCTGTCATCGAATTCTCCTTTTCAAGTCCCTTGCAGGCCCCATTCCATGGGCCATATGCCATTTGAGCCCCGCTGATCAAGACGCCCTGATGTGAGCTTCGCTATGATTTGACGTGATTCGTGGCTTATTTCCGCGAAAGCGGCCACTTCAACAAAAGGGGATTTCCATGTTTGATGACTTCGGGACGACGTTTGTGACGTTTCTCCTTGTGGCTGCAATCATTCTCGTGTTTCGCGCGGTCAAGTTCGTTCCACAGGGCTACGAGTGGACGGTTGAGCAGTTTGGTCGCTACACGCGCACGCTCAAGCCCGGGCTTGCCTTCATCAATCCGCTGTTCGACCGCATCGGACGCAAGATGTCGATGATGGAAACGGTGCTCGACATTCCAAGCCAGGAAGTGATCACGAAGGACAACGCGCAGGTGACCGCGGACGCGATCGCGTTCATCCAGGTCGTCGACGCCGCGCGCGCGGCCTATGAAGTCCAGGACCTGAATCGTGCGATTGCCAACCTGGCGCTGACCAATGTCCGCACCGTGATCGGCTCGATGGATCTCGACGAGGTGCTCTCGAAGCGCGACGAAATCAATGTCAAGCTGCTGCGCGTCATCGATGCGGCCACGCAGCCCTGGGGCGTGAAGGCGACGCGCATCGAGATCAAGGACCTGTCCCCGCCGTCGGACATCACGGAATCCATGGCACGCCAGATGAAGGCCGAGCGCGAACGTCGTGCCGAGGTTCTGACCGCCGATGGCCAGAAGCAGGCAGCAATCCTTCGCGCCGAAGGCAACAAGCAGTCGGCGATCCTCGAAGCCGAAGGTCGGCGCGAAGCCGCCTATCGCGACGCCGAAGCGCGCGAGCGCGCCGCCGAAGCCGAAGCAAAGGCGACTGCGATGGTGTCAGACGCCATTGCCAAGGGTGACGTTCAGGCGATCAACTACTTCCTTGGCCAGAAGTATATCGAGGCCTTCAAGGAGCTTGCGGGTTCGGATAACCAGAAATTCGTGCTGTTACCCATGGAATCCGCGGGATTGCTGGGATCGATCGCCGGCATCAGCGAGATCGCGAAGCTGGCTTCCGAAAAGTCTGGCGGTCAGGGCGCGCGTGGCGCAGGATCCGTCCCCACAGCCCGATAGTTGCAGTTCAGCCAAGGCGTAATCCGGAGGGTGGCATGGAATCGATTTCGCAGTTCCTGTTTGATGTCGGGCCGTTTCACTGGCTTGCGCTGGCCGCGCTTCTGATCGCGATCGAGATGATCATGCCGACGCAGTACCTGATCTGGCCAGGTGTTGCGGCCGCGATGGTTGGGCTTGCGGGTTTCCTCATGGACATGTCGCTTCCCGTGGAAATCGGGCTGTTTGCCGTGCTGTCGGCTGGACTCGTGGCGGTATCGAACCGGTATCTGCCCAAGGGCGTGCCGCCCGGCATGTCATCGCTGAACCAGCGCATGGACCAGCTGGTCGGTCGGCCGGCGGTCGTGCTCGAAGACTTCCAGCATGGTGCCGGATCGGTGACGATCGGAGATACGCGCTGGTCGGCGCAATCGGACACAGGTGCGGACCTGAAGGCTGGAACGCGCGTGACCGTCACGGCTGCGGAAAGCACGCTGCTTACCGTGAAGGCAAGCTAGCGCGCCCACGCCACGAAGTTCGGGTTCCGGAAGCCTGCATCAACCTTGCCATAGGGCAGGGGCGTAACTTCGTCATCAAGCGTAACGCGCCCGCCTGCTGCCAGCAGCACGGCATGGCCCGCGGCCGTGTCCCATTCCATTGTCGGCGCCATGCGCGGATAAATGTCGGCTTCTCCGGCTGCAATCACGCAGAATTTCAGCGATGAGCCTGCTGAAACTATGTCCGTCACGCCGTGTCTTTCGAGAAAGCGGTTGGTTTCGGGGTCACGGTGCGAGCGGCTGGCCACAGCCTTCATTCGACTTGCGACCGGCGCGCGGGTCTGCAGAGGCTTTTCGGATTCATCCCGCGTTGAAATCTCGAATGCCTTGTTCTGCCATCCGAAGAACAGTCGCTGGAGCGCCGGCGCGTAGACGACGCCGGCCACCGGGGTGCCGCTTTCGACGAGCGCGATGTTGACGGTGAATTCGCCATTCCGGCCGATGAATTCACGCGTGCCATCCAGCGGGTCGACGAGGAAGAAGCTTCCGGCTCCGATGGCCGGGATCCTGCCTGCGGCGGCGCTTTCTTCTGCCACGACGGGTATCCCCGGCGCGACTTCCCGCAGGTGGCGAAGAATGTATTCCTCGGCTTCCTCGTCTGCCGCGGTGACAGGCGAGTGGTCCTGTTTTTCGCGGGTGACGATCACACCTTCGTAGTGCCTCATGATGATGGCACCCGCCTGGCGAGCAATCCCGAGGAGATTCCGGATCAGATGTTCGCGTGACACGTTCGCCCGCCGCCCATGAAAATCGATGTTCCTTGTGGATTGAACTGCTTAAGCGTTTTTTAAATCAAGTCTGGCTGGGTAGCCTGATGTTAAGTCCTCGCGAACAATACCCATCACCCCTGTCCGGCACAAATCCGGACAACGACGGAAAAAGTCAACCCAAGATGCACGAACTCGACCTCGGCGCGCTTCTCGTTTCCCGCGTGTGCCATGACCTGATCAGCCCTGTTGCCGCAATCTCCAACGGGCTCGAGATCCTGGCCGACGAGGATGACGCCGTCATGAAGGCCCACGCGATGAAGCTCATCGAGCACAGCGTGGGTCAGGCGAAGGCCCGACTGCTGTTCGCGCGCCTGGCCTTTGGAGCCATGGGTTCGGCCGGTGCCGAGATCGACCTGCAGGAAGTGGGGCAGGTGGCCGTCGACTTCTTCAAGACCGGGAAGGCGAAGCTCGACTGGCAGATGCCGTCGATCGCCATCGACAAGGAGATCATCCGGGTCATCCTGAACCTCGCGGCGCTGGGTGCGGACTGCATTCCCAGGGGTGGCTCCCTGGTGGTGAAGGGGGAGCAGGTGAAGAACAGCTTCCTTGCGACCATCACGGCGAAGGGGCTCAAGGCCAACCTTGCGCCCGACATCAAGGAAGGCCTTGCCCTGCAGATCCCGCAGGAAGACCTGACCGGCCGCACGATTGCCCCATTCGTCACGGCGCTCCTCGCCCAGAAAATCGGCAGCGAGATTCGTTACTCAATCGTTGACGACACGGTGAAGTTCGAGGCCCGCTTCGAGCGAAACGTGGCTGCCTGAGGCCCAATTCAGGACTTTACGTATCAATAAAACCGCGAGCCATGTGCAACAAGGATGTTGCGCATGCACCATCAATAGTGAATTCGACGAATCCTGTTTGGGATCCCCGCTTCATAAGACGTTGTTAATACAAATCGCCGACTGATCAGGCTCGCGGAGTTTTCTCTCCGGTTTTGCATTCTGTCCTGCACGTCGGGTGACATATGGATGATCTTCTCAGAGACTTTCTGACCGAATCTGGCGAAAGCCTGACCATCATCGATGGTGAAATGGTCAAGCTAGAGGCTGAACCCAACAACAAGGAAGTCCTTCAGAAGATCTTCCGCCTGGTCCATACGATCAAGGGCACCTGCGGGTTCATCGGACTTCAGCGCCTCGAGAAAGTCGCCCACGCGTCAGAGAACGTGCTCGGGAAGTTCCGCGACGGGGTCCTGCAGGTCACGCCGTCGGCCGTCACGCTCATCTTCGAGTCGCTGGACCGGATCAAGGAAATCCTCACGGGCATCGAGCAGACCGAGTCCGAGCCCGCCGGAGATGACACTTCTCTCATTGAAAGGCTTGAAATTGCGGCAGCCGGCGGCGACAGCGAGCCTGCCCCGGTTCACGCCGAACCCGAAGACATGAGTGCTGTCGACCAGGCGACTGTCGCGGCCGATCCTGTCGAGGTCGAAGCTCCGGTCGTGCCGGCCGAGGCCGTCTCCAAGGCGGTCGCAGTGGCGGCAGCGCCCGCGGGCAAGGCTGCAGAAGTTTCGGTGGCGAACCAGTCGATCCGCGTGAATGTCGATGTAATCGAGCAGCTCATCGTGATGGTGAGCGAACTCGTCCTGACGCGCAACCAGCTGCTTGAAATGGTTCGCCATTCCAATGACAGCGAATTCAAGGTTCCGCTGCAGCGGCTGTCCAACGTGACGGCCGAGCTGCAGGAAAGCGTCATGAAGACGCGCATGCAGCCGATCGGCAATGCGTGGGCCAAGCTTCCGCGCATCGTGCGCGACCTTGGCAACGAACTTGGCAAGAAGATCGAACTCCAGATGCACGGTGCCGAAACCGAGCTGGACCGCCAGGTGCTGGAACTCATCAAGGATCCGCTGACGCACATGGTGCGGAACTCTGCGGACCATGGTCTTGAGACCCCGGCCGAGCGCAAGGCCGCCGGAAAGCCGGAGCAGGGCACCATCAACCTGCGCGCCTTCCATGAAGGCGGCCATATCATTGTCGAGATCGCCGACGACGGCAAAGGACTGCCGGTCGAGAAGATCAAGGCCAAGGCCCTGGCCAATGGCCTCGTGAGCGAGGCAGAGCTTGCGCGCATGAGCGAGGCTCAAATCCATCGTTTCATCTTCCATGCCGGCCTTTCGACGGCCCAGAAAGTCACGAACGTCTCAGGCCGCGGCGTCGGCATGGACGTCGTGCGCTCGAACATCGAACTGATCGGCGGTTCCATCGACCTGAAGTCCCGCGAGGGCTTCGGCACGACCTTCACGATCAAGATTCCGCTTACGATGGCGATCATCTCCGCCCTCATCGTCGGGATCCAGAAAATGCGCTTTGCCATTCCGCAGATCTGCGTGATGGAACTCGTGCGCGCTTCCGAGAGTTCCGACACGAAGATCGAGCGGATCAACAAGACAAGCGTGCTGCGCCTGCGTGACCGCCTGCTGCCGCTGGTGCGCCTGTCCGAGGTCCTGAACCTGGAAACTCCGGCCGGCGAAGAGCCTGCCGAGGCCTATATCGTTGTCGCGCAGGCCGGTGGCCGCACCTTCGGCATCGTGGTCGATACCGTGTTCGACACCGGCGAAATCGTGGTCAAGCCGGTCAGCCCCATCCTGAAGGATATCCCGCTGTTCTCCGGCAACACGATCCTGGGTGATGGCAGCGTCATCATGATCCTGGATCCGAATGGTGTCGCGGCTGCGGTTTCGGGAGAGGTTGCGACACGCAGTGCGGCCGAGGACGCCGCCGCCGCCGTTGTCGGCGACCGCGAACAGAAGCAGGCCCTCCTGCTCTTCAGGGCAGGCTCCATGGAGCCGAAGGCCGTGCTGCTCGGTGCGGTCACGCGCCTGGAAGTCGTGGATGCGAAGAAGTTCGAGCGCTCCGATGGCCGCTACGTGCTGCAGTATCGCGGCGCCCTTATGCCGATCGTCACGTCGCTCGCAGGCTCGCTGCGGGAAGAGGGCTTCCAGCCGGTCCTCGTCTTCAGCGAAGGCGACCAGACGGTGGGCGTTGCCGTGGACGAGATTCTCGACATCGTCGATGCGACGCTCAAGTTCGAGCTGACGGCGTCCGGATCAGGCATTGTCGGAACGGCCGTCGTTCGCGACAAGGCCACCGAGGTTGTCGACATCGCCTATCATGTCAGCGACGTTTTCCAGCACTGGTTCACCAAGCGCCCCACGGCGCAGCAGAAGCGCCACGTGCTGCTGGTGGATGACAGTCCCTTCTTCCGTACGATGGTTGCGCCGCTGCTGGCGGCTGCCGGCTATGACGTCACGGAAGCGCCCAACGCGGAACTTGCGCTCAAGCTCAAGGACGAAGGAAAGTCGTTCGACCTCATCCTGAGCGACATCCAGATGCCGGGCATGGGCGGTCACAAGTTTGCGTCCGTCATCAAGCAGGATCCGCAGTGGCATTCGACGCCCGTGGTCGGTCTTGCGTCGGACACGGATGGCGACGACCACGGCACATTCGATGCCCTGACCCGCAAGTTCGACCGGGACGGCCTCATTGAAACGGTACGCGGGTTCATCAATTCGCAGGAGCGCGCAGCATGACCAAGACAGCCACCCTCGGCCAGGTCAACGAGTACGTAACCGTCACCATCGGACCGCAGCTGTTCGGCATTCCGATCGACGTCGTGAACGAAATCTTCAAGCCCGACCGTCTGACGAAGGTGCCGCTGTCGCACCGTGATATCGCCGGCGTGCTGAACCTGCGTGGACGCATCGTCACGATGATTGACTGTCGCCGGCGCCTCGGCATTGCGGAGGAGGGGCTTGGCTCGGAGTTCATGGCGGTTGGCGTCGAACGCGACGGTGACCACTATGGCCTGCTGTTCGATGGCGCGGGCGAGGTCCTGCGCTTCTCGCCGGAGCAGCTCGAGCCGACGCCGGTCAATCTCGATCCGCACTGGAAGACGGTCTCGAAGGGCGTGTTCCGGATGGAGAATGGCCTGCTGGTGCTGCTGGACATCAACGTGCTCCTGGACTTCTCGCGCAAGGCGGCGGCCTGACCTTTCCGGCAGCCGCGTTTACCGATCAGTAACGGTCGGCCTGGGGCTCGTGGGAAAAAAGGGCAGCAATCTGCCCGGCCGGCCCCGAGCCAGTTCCCGCATCCTTCAAGGCGTCTTTACGCTTTTCGACTACCTTGAATGACAGTTTCGGGGAGCGCCACTCGCGCGCCACAACAAATGCCGGCCCAAACCGGCCCCGAAACGCATGGACGCATGACATGGGGTGGGTGAACGCCGATGAAAGAGTTCCTGATCGTTGACGATAGCCGGGTCGTACGCAAGGTCGCCCGCCAGATCCTCGAGCAGCTGCAGTTCCAGATCAGCGAGGCCGAAGACGGCCAGATCGCGCTGGACGCCTGCCGCAAGCACATGCCAGACGCAATCCTGCTGGACTGGAACATGCCGAACATGAACGGCATCGAGTTCCTGCGCGCGCTGCGCAAGGAGCAGGATGGTGACAGGCCCGTGGTCCTCTTCTGCACGACGGAGAGCGAATTCTCCTTCATCACGCAGGCGATGGAAGCCGGTGCCAACGAGTACATCATGAAGCCTTTTGACCGCGAAATCATCGAGTCGAAGCTTTCCGAAGTCGGCCTCTGCTGAAGGAACACCAGTTACATGAGCCAGGGTTTGGCTTCACGCAGCGCCGCATCTTCCCACGGCACCGACCCCATCCGGGTGCTGGTGGTGGATGATTCGTCCGTCATTCGCGGGATTGTTTCCCGCTGGATCGACTCTGCTTCGGAAACAACGCTGTTTGGTGCAGCCATCAACGGCCAGGATGCGCTCGAGCGCGTCAAGTCGGACAAGCCGGACATCATTGTCCTGGACATCGAAATGCCAGGCATGGACGGGATCACGGCGCTGCCGCTGCTGCTGAAGGCCTGCCCGCAAGCCAAGATCATCATGGCGTCGACGCTCACCCGTCGCAATGCAGAGATATCGCTGAAGGCCCTTGCCCTTGGCGCTGCTGACTATGTCCCCAAGCCCACTTCTCTTGGCGGAGGAGAGGCGGCAGAAGAATTTCGTCGCGAACTATTCGCCCGGATCACGGCTCTTGGCGGGAAGCGCGTGCGCCGCGCCGCTGCGCCGCGGCCCGTGCCAGAAACCGTGGTGCGTCCCGCGCCAGCCCAGCCTGCCGTTCCTCCGGTACCGGCCACGCCCGTGCGTGCCGAGAGCCCTGCAAGCATTGCTCGTCCGGCAGCTCCGTCCGTGCGGGTGGTCGCTCCGGTCACACACGACGAAACCCAGGCTGCCGCGCGTTCAGCGTTCCAGCTTCGCAAGGCTGCCCTGCTGCCGCCGCAGATCCTCGTCATCGGATCCTCGACGGGAGGTCCGCAGGCCCTTGTCACCGTCGTTACGGCGATTGCGCCGCAGCTCAGCGTGCCAGTTCTCATCACGCAGCACATGCCGCCGACCTTCACATCGATCCTGGCGGAATCCCTGTCGCGGTCTTCCGGGCTGAAGTGCGTTGAAGGCGCAAACGGCATGATGCTTGAGAAAGGCTGCGTCTATGTGGCCCCCGGCGACTACCACATGACCATCAAGGGAAAGGGTGGGCCGATCGAGCTCAACCAGAACCCGCCCGAGAATTTCTGCCGGCCCGCCGTCGATCCGCTGTTCCGCAGCGTTGCGGCAGCCTACGGGTCATCCACTCTTGCGGTCGTGCTCACCGGCATGGGCTCCGACGGGCGGGAAGGGGCACGCTCCATCGTTTCGGCCGGCGGTACCGTCATCGCGCAGGATGAAGAAACCAGCGTTGTCTGGGGAATGCCCGGCGCGGTCGCGCAGGCGGGGCTTGCCGCCGCCGTGCTGCCGCTCAACAGCGTGGGAACCGAAATACGCAAACACCTGGGACTTAGAGCGAAATGACGCCAGCTGATTTTGAATTCATCTCGCAGGTGCTGAAGCGTCGGTCGGGGCTCGTCCTGACGCCGGAGAAGGCTTACCTGATTGAAAGCCGCGTTGCGCCGTTGCTGCGCAAGCACAGCCTTGCGAGCATCGACGCGTTGGCCCTCAAGATGCGCGCCAATGACGAGCGCATCACGCGCGATGTCGTGGAAGCCATGACGACGAACGAGTCGTTCTTCTTCCGTGACAAGACGCCTTTCGAGCACTTTGAAAAGCTGATGCTGCCCAAGCTGCTGCAGTCACGCGCCTCTCAGAAGCGCCTGCGCATCTGGTGCGCAGCGGCGTCGACGGGGCAGGAGCCCTATTCGCTGGCGATGATCCTGAAGGAAAAGTCGCTTCTCCTGAAGGACTGGAAGTTCGAAATCATCGGCACCGACCTGTCGACCGAAGTGCTTGATCGGGCCAAGGCCGGCCTCTATTCGCAGTTCGAGGTGCAGCGCGGCCTGCCGGTGCAGCTGCTCGTGAAGTATTTCACGAAGGAAGGCGACCAGTTCAGGATCAAGGAGGACATCCGTTCGGCGGTTCAGTACCGGCCGGCGAACCTGCTCGATCCGTTCACGGGGTTTGGCACCTTCGACATCATCTTCTGCCGCAACGTGCTGATCTATTTCGACGAAGCGACGAAGCGCAACGTGCTCGACCGCATGGCGCAACTGCTGCCGGATGACGGGTACCTGCTCCTGGGGGCTGCCGAGTCGGTGGTTGGCGTGACCAACACGTTCGTACCGCATGAATCGGCGCGCGGCGTCAGCGTCAAGGCCAACAAGGCCGGTGCGAAATCAGTGGTCGTTCCGCCCAAGGCCGCCACGGCCTGACCAAATTCCGGCTCTCTTCCTGAAAGCCCGGTCGCCTGTCGGCCGGGCTTCATTGTTGTCCGGTGACCATGACTTCCTGCAGGAACTGCCAAAAGCAAAGGGCGCTGCCGTTTCCGGCAACGCCCTCTGTCAGACCCCCCGGTCCTAAAGGCTAATCAGGCCGCCTTGCCTTCGAGCGGATCGCGCAGAACGTAGCCGCGACCCCAGACGGTTTCGATGTAGTGCTGGCCAGCGGCCGCCTGCAGCTTCTTGCGCAGCTTGCAGATGAAGACGTCGATGATCTTGAGCTCAGGCTCGTCCATGCCGCCGTAGAGGTGGTTCAGGAACATTTCCTTCGTGAGCGTCGTGCCCTTGCGCAGCGAAAGCAGCTCGAGCATCTGGTATTCCTTGCCCGTCAGGTGCACGCGCTGGCCGTCGACTTCAACAGTCTTGGTATCCAGGTTGACCGTCAGCTTGCCGGTCTGGATGACCGACTGCGAATGGCCCTTCGAGCGACGGACGACGGCGTGAACGCGCGCGATCAGTTCGTCCTTGTGGAATGGCTTGGTCATGTAGTCGTCGGCGCCAAAGCCGAGACCCTTCACCTTGTTCTCGATCTGGGTCGAACCCGAGAGAATGAGGATCGGCGTGGAAATCTTGTTCACGCGGAGCTGCTTGAGAACGTCGAAACCCGACATGTCCGGAAGCTGCAGGTCCAGGATGATAATGTCGTAGTCATACAACTTGCCGAGATCCACGCCTTCTTCGCCAAGATCGGTCGTGTAGACGTTGAAGCCTTCGGACTTGAGCATCAACTCGATGCTCTGCGCCATTGCGCTATCGTCCTCGATCAAGAGAACTCTCATGCTTTCAGTCTCCCCTCGCAGCCCGGATACAACCGGGGCCCTTGTTGGTTCGTTCACCAACGAATCTAAGTGGTAAAGCTTAAGAAAGCTTAACTCCGGGGCCTTGAACGTAAACCTGATCGATAAAATTTGTCGGACTTATGACGCATTCGCGCATCACTGACACTTTAGGGCAACCTTAAGCCAAATGTAGCCATAATGTCCGTGGTTTAGACGGATCAACTCATGCTGGCTCTGATCTCTGCAGTCGAGGAAACGCAACGCTCCCGTTCCTATGGGCGGGTGACGGGCGTCAACGGCCTGCTTGTCGAGGTTGCCGGGACGATGGATCCGCTCGGTATTGGCACGCGTCTCATCATTGATTCTTCCGATCAACGTCATGTGGCCGCCGAAGTTGTCGGATTCAAGAATGGTCGCGCCCTTGCGATGCCGTTTTCCTCGCTGGAAGGCGTGCGCATGGGCTGCAAGGCCTTTGTACAGCCGCAGTCCGGAGAAGTGCGCCCGAGCCGCGCGTGGCTTGGACGCGTGATCAACGCGTTTGGCGAAGCCGTGGACGGGAAGGGCCAGCTCGAACGCGGCACGACGTCCTATCGCCTGAAGAACGGACCGCCATCGGCTCATGCGCGCACGCGCGTTGGTGGCAAAATTGATCTTGGCGTGAAGGCGCTCAATTCCTTCACGACCGTCTGCACGGGCCAGCGCCTCGGCATCTTCGCCGGATCGGGCGTTGGCAAGTCCGTGCTTCTCTCGATGATTGCCCGCTACACGGAAGCCGATGTCATCGTCATCGGCCTCATTGGCGAACGCGGTCGCGAGGTGCAGGAGTTCCTTGAAGACGACCTGGGACCCGACGGCCTCGCGCGGAGCGTGGTGGTTGTGGCGACGTCCGACGAAAGTGCGCTCATGCGCCGGCAGGCGGCGTACCTGACCCTTACTACCGCTGAGTACTTCCGCGACCAGGGCCTGCGGGTGCTGTGCCTGATGGACTCGGTGACACGCTTTGCCATGGCGCAGCGCGAGATCGGGCTGGCGAGCGGCGAGCCTCCGGCTTCAAAGGGCTACACGCCTTCGGTCTTTGCGGAATTGCCGCGACTGCTCGAGCGGGCAGGGCCCGGTGTTCCCGGATCGGGATCGATCACGGGCCTCTTCACGGTCCTGGTCGAAGGCGATGACCACAACGAACCTGTCGCGGACGCGGTTCGCGGCATCCTCGATGGCCACGTCGTGCTCGAGCGTGCCATCGCGGAGCGCGGGCGCTTCCCGGCGGTCAATGTGCTCAAGTCGATTTCACGCACGATGCCGGGCTGCAACCGGCCCGAAGAGCAGGCGCTCATCAATGAAGCGCGCCGTGTGCTGTCGGTCTACGACAACATGGCGGAGCTCATCCGTCTGGGTGCCTACAAGGCCGGCTCGGATCCGGAAGTCGACCGCTCAATCAAACTCTATCCGCTTCTCGAGGCCTATCTCTCACAAGGCAAATCGGAACGCGGAAATCTTGCATCCGGCTATCAACGCATAGCCGAAATCCTAAACAGCGCTCAGTAAAAAAGAAGAGGAAACGGGGGGAACCATGAAGTCTCGCGAAGCATTGATCAGGCTCAACAAGTTCCGGGTTGACGAAATCCGCAAGCGCCTGAAGTCACTTGATGACATGCGTGCAGACCTGACAAAGAAGATGACGGACCTGGAAACGATGGTGCAGGAAGAGCAGCGCCGTTCCCAGCAGAGCGACCTGGGTCGTCTCGCGTATCCGACCTTCGCGCGTTCGGTCATGGCCCGTCGCGAGAACATCCAGCGCACGATCGATGAAGTTGACAAGCAGGCAGCGACCGTCACGGAAGAGTTGCAGAGCGCCTATCGCGAGCTGAAGAAGTACGAGATCGTCGCTGACGCCGAAGCGCAGCGTGATCGCGTCGAGTATGCGCGCCAGGTGCAGGCCGAGATCGACGAGATCGCGCTTAGCCGCCACGCCCGCAAGGCCTGATCGCGCGGGGAAAGCCGGCGCGCACATTCCGCCTTTCAGACAAGACGCCGGACCGGTTTGAGGTCCGGCGTTTTTTCTTGTCCGGTTTCCGGCTCAGGCTGCGACGCGGTCGAACAGCGAGGGTTGATGCTCGTCTTCGGCGGCGCGCTTCTGGGCCACGGGGAAAAGTTCAATCTCCTCAACCTTCGCGGGCCTCAGGCATGCCAGCAGTGATTCCAGCGTGGCGTCCGGGTTGAACCAGTTCGCCACCTCCGTCGGGTTGAGAAGCACCGGCATCTGGTCGTGGATCAGCGATACCAGCGGGTTGGCGGCGCAGGAGATGTAGGCGAATGTCTCGCCGCCATTGTCTGCCCGGTTCCAGAGACCTGCGATCATCATGGGCTTTCCCGACCGAAGGCGGATGCAGTACTCCCGCGTCTTCACCTCGGCGACCCGCTTCCATTCGAAAAACTGCTCCGCGGGGATGACGCAGCGGCGGGCATTGAGCAGCCGACGCCATTCCGGGTTTGCCTTCAACACGTCCGTCCGGACGGAGGTCAATGGCCTGGCCAGGATTGCCGAGCCGTCCATGTCGCCACGAAGGCCCCAGCGCATGGGAGTGAGCGCCAGTTCGCCGAGGGCCTCCCGGCGGATGACCAGGCGACGGGCGACCGGGTTGACCTGGGTGCGGGGGCGCGGGGTGATGCGCAGGGCTTCGCCCTGGCGCCATTGCTGGGTCTTCACGAGGCGGAGGACCTTGCTGGGGCTTGCGGCTGTGTTTCGGGAGAAAAGCATGGGGGGCTCCATCAATGTAAACATATTGTTCACTATATGTTCTTGTCTGTCAAGCCCGTGTTTTCGAGCACCCTCTGGATAAAACCGGCAGAAAAAAGCCACCGGGTCTGGTCGACCCGGTGGCCATGGACTGTCCGTGCGTGGATGCGGGGCTAGTGCGTGGTTTCGCCCCTGCCGAGCTTGGAGTTCCACAGGCCGTACACGAAGTAGAGGACCAGGCCGCCCGCCAGGTACACGGCGAAGAAGTTCCGGGTTTCCTCGTGCCCGATGAGCGACATCAGGAGGAAGAGGCACATGAGGGCGCCGAGGACCGGTACTGTCGGGAACAGCGGGGTCTTGAAGGGGCGCTTCATGTCCGGGTGGGCGTAGCGCAGGTACACGACCGTCACGCATACGATGGCGAAGGCCATCAGGGTGCCGACGTTGGTCAGGTTTGCCAGAGAGTCGAGGCTCATGAACCCGGCAAAGTAGGTGGCGATGGCGCCCACGATCAGGGTGTTGATCCACGGGGTCTTGAGCTTCGGGTGGACCTTGGCGAAGACCGGCGGGATCAGCCCGTCGCGTGCCATCGTGTAGAAGATGCGCGTCTGGCCGTAGAGCAGCACGAGCATCACCGACGACAGGCCCGCGATCGCCCCGATCTTGACCAGCATGGCGAACCAGTCGAGGCCGATGGCGTCCACCGCCATGGCGATGGGGGCCGGGTTGTTCAGTTGCTGGTATGGCACGATGCCCACGAGGACTGCGCAGGTCAGGATGTAGAGAACGGTGCAGATGATCAGGGACCCCAGGATGCCGATCGGCATGTCGCGCGAGGGGTTCTTGGATTCGGCACCTGCCGTCGAAACGGCCTCAAATCCGATATACGCGAAGAAGATGGTGGCGGCTGCGGTGATCAGTCCGCCAATGCCATAGGCCGGGGTGTCGGAACGTGCCGACACGACGTCCACCAGGGCCCGCCAGATCTGGGCGCCGGTGCTCATGTCGGTGCCCTCCGGCGGGGCGGGAACCTGGGGCGGGATCAGCGGGGTCCAGTTTTCCGTGTTCACGTAGGGTGCGCCGATCACGATGAAGGCGATGACCACCGATACCTTGATGAACACCACGATGTTGTTGACCAGCGTGGATTCCGAGATGCCGACCGTCAGCAGAAGCGTCACGGCGATGATGGCGATCACGGCCGGCAGGTTGAAGAGGCCGACGCCGATCACGGCGCCGGTGGCATGGTCAGTGACCTCCATGCCTGGTGCCGCCTGCAATGCCACTGGCACGGTTATTCCGAAGTCATGCAGGAAGCTGACCACGTACCCCGACCAGCCGACGGCGACCGTCGAAGCCGCCAGACCGTATTCGAGCAGCAGCAGGAGGCCCATGATCCAGGCCACGAGTTCTCCCATTGATGCGTAGGAGTAGGAGTAGGCCGACCCTGATACCGGGATGGCGGAGGCCAGCTCGGCGTAGGAGAGGGCGACAAGGGCGCAGAGGGTGCCGGTGATCACGAACGAGATCATGATTCCCGGGCCAGCGAATTCGGCCGCTGCGCGGCCCGTGAGCACGAAGATGCCAGTGCCGATGATGCAGCCGATGCCCAGAAGCACCAGGTTCAGCGGGCCGAGCGACTTCTTGAGTTCGCTCTGCTCATGCTCGGCATGCATCTGTTCGACGGACTTGCGGATGAAGAGGCGGCCAAGGCCACCGCGTGAGGGCTTTGAGTTTGCCAAGTTGATCCCCTCCCTGGGACGATGCTTCGGGGGAGGCTAGACGAGACTTGGGGGGCTCACAAGCGGCACCACGGACACGCCGGGGGCGAATGTGCCTCCTTGCGTGCCATCCGTTGGCCTGGCCAGAGCGGACCTGCGGGGTCAGCCCGCTGGTGGCGGGGCCGCTGTTGCGGGGACACGCGGGCGCACATTGAGCTTGCGTGCCACGTTGGCGACGATCTCCGCTTCCATGCGGGCGAGGTCGTTCATCGCGCCATCGTAGGTGCCCGTCCAGAGCGCGTGCCTGCCGGACAGCAACCGGATACTGATCACCAGTCGGGGTCCCGTTTTCTGGACCGTTCCTTCGATCGTCAGGCTCGACAAGGCGTCTCCGAGGGATGGCTCGAGGCGCTCAAACGTCTTGAGGGATGCCGTTATCTCCCGCGATATCGTGTTGCCCAGATAGAGATGATTGGGGTCCGGGCGGAGTTCCTTCAGCGGACGCACGATCAGCCGCATCGGACCTTCCTTGGGAAGAGGTTCCGGCCTCCCGCGCATCAGCTGACGAACCACCAGCGCCAGCACAAGCACGAGCCCGGCCAGAGCCATCAGTATCCAGAGCTGTTCGTCCTGCGCCATGCCGCGGTGTCTCAATTCCCCGGCTTTTGAACCGCCGGGGCTTGGGCTATCTTACCCTATCGGTGAGGCTTGGCCACGGGGATGGCATGTCCTGACGGGGTGAGCCAGGGGAGGCCGCATGTCATTTGGTGAAAACATTGCTCCGGCGGTCGGACGGGTACTCATATCGTCCCTGTTTCTTCTGGCAGGTCTCGGCAAGGTGCAGCACTGGGACGAGACGGCGCTTTCGATGACACGCCACGGTGTCACCATGGTCGGACCGCTGCTGGCGGCTGCCGTTGCCGTGGAACTCGGTGCCGGGTTTGGCCTGCTGATCGGTTTCCGCACGCGCGTCATGGCGCTCATGCTCTTCGTGTTCACGCTGGTGGTGAACTTCGTGATGCATGATTTCTGGACAATCAGTGCGGCCGAGGCTGCCCGGATCGAGATGCAGCTGTTTGCAAAGAACATGGCCGTGGCCGGCGGGCTGCTTGTGCTCGTCGGCCTTGGCGGCGGTTCATGGTCTTATGACAGTTTCCGCGGCGACGACTGAGGCGCCGCGGCAGAGCACTACTCGGTCACGCCCGGACGGAACATGTCGCGACGCGTGAGGCTGAACACGAAGATCATGTAGACGTACGCGATGTACTCCGCGAGGATCGACACCGGCTCGAGCTTCGGGATCATCGCCTTCAGATCGTTGACGATCGTGGTCACGCTCTCTCCGCCGAGCAGGTCGGGAAGCACGACCGGGCCGGCATGGTGAACGACCACCGCCAGGACCGAGATCAGCAGCACAGGAATGAAACGCTTCACCACCATCGCCGCCAGGATACTTACCGGCAACGCCCACGACGCCCACTGAAGCGTGAAAACGTGGTTCACCAGGTCGATAAATTCTTTTTCCATTATTCCAGAGTCCCCAACTCCAAGCCTTCGGGCGGCATTATTGTTCTACCCCGACCGCCCGAGGATTATCCCTGAATTATACGAAAACGCGGCCGCCTGTCTCTAGCAAAAAAGAGGCTGCCGCGTCCGTTCAGTCGCAGATATCTGCCAGTTTCCGCAAAATTTAGTGTCCGCCGGAACCCACTGACTGGCGAATAGTGTGAACGATCGAGATCACGATCGCGAAAGCCAGGAAGTAAACCGTGAGGTCCCCCACGGACATTCCCTTGAGGCTTGTCCAGGCGGTGGTTGGCAGGGCCATCGGATCAGCCCCCTTCACCACGGAATAGGCGAGCCGGATCAGGCCGAAACAGATGAGCGACCAGAAGGTGACCTGAACGAGCCTTCCGAGCTGGCCGAGCATCATGCCGGACGCAACAACGACCAGCAGCATGATGATCAGTGAAACCGTATCGGCCCCGCCGAAAACACTCATCACGATGTTCCACATGTCATTCAGGATCGACGTGAAGCCACTGACAATGTCCATGAAAGCTACTCCCCCCAGAGTTAGGCCAGGGAGACTAGCGCAATTCTGCGTGATCGGGGTGAGGGGCTCGCGCTTCGTGTGCGACTTGTGGCGGCGACGCCACTTTGCTGCAGGTGCACAGGCGGAAAGGCTGGGGCGTGCGCCCGATGTTCGCAGGTGCGAAGGCGGCAGGGCGTCACTGTGTCACCCTATCGCCGATCTCATCCGATCCGGTGTGCGATCCTTCAGACCTGTCCGAGCGTTCGCAGACGCGCGCCGGGATGGATTTCGTTCTGCGACATCACGAAGGTCTGCGGCCTGAAACGCTCCACGATCGACCTGACATAGGGACGGATCATCGGGGATGTCAGCAGGACCGGCATCTCGGCCTCGTTTGCCGCATTGTCGAAGCGGGCGCGGACGCCCTGGATGAACTCCTGAAGCTTTGACGGCGCCATGGCCAGCTGCTTGTCGTCGCCTGTTCCCACCAGCGATTCCGAGAAGGCGATTTCCCATGTGGGCGACAGCGCGATGAGTGGCAGGTAGCCCGCCTGCGTCGTGTTCGCGGCGCAGATCTGCCGACCGAGCCTCGAGCGCACGTGTTCCGTGATCTGCATCGTCGTCGACGTGCGGGATACGGCTTCGGCGATTCCCTCGAGGATCGTGGGGAGGTCGCGGATGGAGATGCGTTCCGACAGGAGCGACTGCAGCACGCGCTGCACGCCCGTGATCGTGATCTGGGACGGGATGAGATCCTCGACCAGTTTTTTCTGGTCGGCCGGCAAGTCGTCGAGCAGCTTCTTCGTCTCGGCATAGGAAAGAAGCTCTGCCATGTTCTCCTTGAGGATCTCGGTCAGGTGCGTCGTCAGCACCGTCGGCGCCTCGACCACCGTGTAGCCGCGGAACGACGCGTCGTCGCGCAGCCGCTCTTCGATCCACGCCGCGGGCAGTCCGAATGCCGGTTCGCGGGTCGGCTTGCCGGGCAGGTCGATCGCTCCGCCGCGCGGATCCATGACGAGCAGTTGCCCGGGCTGCAGTTCGCCCTTGCCTGCAGGGAGTTCCTTCACGCGGATGGCATATTCGTTGGCACCGAGCTGCATGTTGTCCACGATGCGCACCGATGGCATCACGAAGCCCATCTCCAGCGCGAGCTGCTTGCGCAGCGACTTGATCTGGTCCGTGATGCGGTGGCCCTTGCTGTCGTTGATGAGCGGCAGCAGGCTGTAGCCCAGCTCGACTTTCAGGTGGTCGATCGCGAGCGTGGCCGAGATCGGCTCCTCCGGTGCGGGCTTCGGTGCATTCTCCGCAGCCAGGACAACGGCTGCCGTCGCGACTTCCTGCTGCTTCCTGTAGGACAGGAACAGCGTCAGTGCTGCTGTGCCAAAGCCCAGCGACGCGAAGGTGAGGAAGGGAATTCCCGGAAGGGCGAGCATGCCCAGCATGACGAAGGATGTCAGGCCCATGGCGGTGGGATAGTTTGACAGCTGACTGAACAGGGCCTTGTCAGCCGATCCTTCGATGCCGGCCTTCGATACCATCAGGCCTGCGGCGATGGAGACGAGCAGGGCGGGAAGCTGCGAGACCAGGCCGTCGCCGATCGTCAGGAGCGTGTAGGTGTGACCGGCATCGGCGAAGCTCAGGCCGTGCTGGCCGACGCCGATGATGATGCCGCCAATGACATTGATGAAGGTGATCAGGATGCCGGCAACGGCGTCGCCGCGGACAAACTTCGATGCACCGTCCATGGAGCCGTAGAAGGATGCCTCGTCCTCGAGGCGCTTGCGGCGCTCACGCGCCTCCTTCTCGGTGATCAGGCCCGCCGACAGGTCGGCGTCGATTGCCATCTGCTTGCCGGGCATCGCGTCGAGGGTGAAGCGTGCGGACACTTCGGCAATTCGGCTGGAGCCCTTGGTGATGACGACGAAGTTCACGATCACAAGGATCGCAAAAACAATCGCGCCGATGACGAAATTGCCCTGCATGAGGAAGTTGCCGAAGGCCTGGATGACCTCGCCAGCGGCTTCCGTGCCCTCATGCCCGTGACCCAGGATCAGTTTGGTAGAGGCGAGGTTCAGCGCGAATCGAAGGATCGTCGATATCAGCAGGATCGTCGGAAAGGTTGACAGCTGCAGGGGGCGCTCGATGAAGAGCGCCGTCATAAGGATGAGTAGGCCGATAAGAATGGACAGTCCCAGCGACAGGTCCAGCAGCATCGGCGGCATGGGGAACAGCAGCACCGCTATGATTGCGATGATGCCGAACGACAGTGCCACTTCGCCGCGCAGAACCGTGGCGGAACTCATGTTCACGCCTGCGATCTGGAAGGCGAATGAGGGCTTGGAGGCCTGGGCTTCTGCCATGGTGTTCCTGCTTTTCTAGATCAAGCGACCCGAGATTCACCGCCAGGCATTGGCACACGCACGCCTTCGTCCGCGTACTGCTTCAGCTTGTTGCGCAGAGTCCGGATGGAGATGCCGAGGATGTTGGCGGCGTGCGTCCGGTTGCCAAGGCAGTGATCCAGCGTCTGGATGATGAGGTCACGTTCGACGTCGGCGACAGTCCTGCCGACCATCTCGCGATTGACGGCTTCGGCGGCCTGGGCGGCACGCGCGATGACGGCCGGTGATGTGATCGGGATCGCGTCAGCAACCTTCGAGCCGTCGGGCAGGCGGATGGCTGTCTCTGTGATTTCGGGGCCGGTCGCCAGGAGAACGGCACGGTGGATCGTGTTCTCGAGTTCGCGCACGTTGCCGCGCCATTCGTAGGTGGCGAGCGCCTGCTTGGTGGCTTCCGAGAACGGACGGACCGGGACCCCGTTTGTCTCTGCGTACTTGCGACCGAAGTAGCTGGCAAGCGCCAGGATGTCGGCCGGACGTTCGCGGAGCGGCGGGATCTTCAGGTTGACGACATTGAGACGGTAGAGAAGGTCTTCGCGGAACGTGCCCTCGCGCACCGCCTGCTGCAGGTCACGGTTCGACGTCGCGATCACGCGAATGTTCACCTTCACGGGCTTCGATCCGCCGACGCGGTCGATCATCCGCTCCTGGAGTGCGCGCAGCAGCTTCGCCTGCAGACGGACGTCCATCTCGGAGATTTCGTCGAGCAGCAGCGTACCGCCGTCCGCTTCCTCGAACTTTCCGATGCGTCGGGCGATGGCTCCCGTAAATGCTCCCTTTTCGTGTCCGAACAGCTCGGATTCCAGAAGGTTGTCCGGGATGGCTGCGCAGTTCACCGAAATGAACTGCTTGTCGGCCCGGTTGGACTTGCGATGGACATGGCGCGCAATCACTTCCTTGCCGGTACCGGACTCACCCGTGATGAGGATCGATGCCTCGCTCGGGGCCACCTGTTCGGCCAGGGTGATGACCGACTGCATTGCCTTGTCTTCAAAGATCAGCTGGTGGCTGTCCTCGGCCACAGCCGACAGCACGGCCGCGATCAGTTCCGCATTCGGCGGGAGAGGGATGTACTCCTTGGCGCCGCCCTTGATGGCATCCACGGCTGCGCTGGCGTCGGTGCCGATGCCGCAGGCGACAATGGGAACATGGATGCGTTCGTTGCGCAACTGCTCGCAGAGCGATGCGATCGACAGCGCAACGTCTACCATCAGCAGGTCGGCGCCGCGGCCGTCCCGCAGTTCAGCCATGGCCTGTTCGATCGTGGTGCAATGAGCCACCTTGGCTCCCCGCGCGATGGCGATCTTCGTGGCGGTGCCGATCTGTCCGTTCAGTTGTCCGACAATGAGGAGGCGCATGTCTGTCTCTCTTTCCAAACGTTCAGTTTCTGTCGCCCTTGACGATTTCCGTCATGGTGATGCCAAGGCGGTCTTCGACAAGCACGACTTCTCCGCGTGCGACGAGGCGGTCATTCACATAGATGTCGATGGCTTCGCCGATCTTGCGATCAAGCTCGACGACGGAGCCCTTTCCCAGCTTGAGGAGCTGGCTGACTTCCATCGTTGACTTGCCGAGGATCGCCGAGACGTTGACGGCGACATCAAACACGGCTTCAAGGTCGGCCGCCGTGCGGCGGACTTCGGCGTCAGCCGGCGCGTCCATGTTGCCGGGGACGCTGCCCTGAAGGTCGGTCAATGTCACTTCAGTGGACTGCGTCATGACGGATTTCCTTCATTGTTTGCGGATTGCTGCCAGCGTGCGACCTGCTCGCGAATGGCTTCAAACGTTGCTTCGAGATCCTGTTCGACGCCGCCGTCTGCCCACTCGATGCGGCAGGCGACGCCCGTCATTGCCGGCTCTGGGAGAACGATGACCCTTCCCGAGAAGCCATGCTGTTCGCTCAGGCCCTCGATCTGGCCCTTGATGAATTCTGCAGTCTGTGGTGCCACGCGGATGACGAGGCGAGGTTCCTGATGCAGCTTGTGCATGCATTCGGAGATGAAGCGCAGTGCCTCTGCGTGCGGAGCGACAGCCACGACCGCGTCTGCGAGCTTGCGGCCAACGGCCAGCGCAAGGTCGGCGCTCTGGGCCTGCATGGTGCGCAGATGGCTGTCGAACTCCTGGATGAGGGCGTGCGTGCCCTGGGCAATGGCGCTCAGCGCGGCGGCCTGTGCGTGCATCGCTTCCGCCGATGCGGCCTGTTTGCCCGCGGCGTGTGCCTCGCGGCGGATCTGCTCGACCTCCTCGGCGGAATAGGCGCTGCGTGCCTTGGTGGCCGTCGCAGCTGCCGGCGCGCCCTTGGTGCCGAACACGGTGTCGAAATTGAACTTTGCGGGCTTTGGAGACGGGGTGGCGCTTGTCATGGTCAGTACACCAGTTCGTCTTCGGCCTTGCCGCCGGACAGCATGATTTCACCCTTGGCGGCCAGTTCCTTGGCGACCACGACCATCTTCATCTGCGCTTCGTCGACATCCTTGAGGCGAACGGGACCCATGGCTTCCATGTCGTCCTTGAGAATCTTGCCAGCGCGTTCGGACATGTTGCTGAAGAACAGGTCGCGCATCGTCGGGGATGCGCCCTTGAGTGCCAGACCCAGCTTGTCCTTCTCGATGCCGCGGAGCAGGGTCTGGATGGAACTGCCATCCAGCTTGCCCAGGTCCTCGAACGTGAACATGAGCGACTTGATGCGCTCGGCTGCATCCCGGTTGCGTTCCTCGAGTGCCGTCATGAAGCGGCCTTCGGTCTGACGGTCGAAGTTGTTGAAGATCTCGGCCATCTGCTCATGCGCATCGCGCTTGGACGTGCGGGCGAGGTTCGTCATGAACTCCTGGCGAAGCGTCGACTCGACCTTGTCGAGAATGTCCTTCTGCACGGACTCCATGCGCAGCATGCGATTGACACATTCAAGCGCGAAATCCTCGGGAAGCGCCGCGAGGACCTTTGCGGCGTGCTCGGACTTGATCTTCGTCAGGACGACGGCGACGGTCTGCGGGTATTCGTTCTTCAGGTAGGATGCGAGGACCGTCTCGTTGACGTTGCCCAACTTGTCCCACATCGTTCGACCGGCAGGGCCACGGATTTCCTCCATGACCATGCTGACGCGATCCTTGGGAAGGAACTTGTAGAGCAGGCGCTCGGTCGTGTCGAAAGTGCCGAGCACCGAGCCGGTCGAGGAAATCTGCGAGACGAACTCGACCAGCAACTTCTCGATGAGAGACGAAGATACGGTTCCCAGGTTCGCCATGACCTGGGACACTTCCTTGACTTCCTCGTCGTCGAGGGTCTTCCAGATTGACGCGCCATGCTCGTCACCGAGGGCGAGCATCAGCACCGCGGCACGCTCAGGGCCGGTCAGGGACTTGTAGTCTTCCCGCGCCGATGGTTTTGCTGCCTTTGACATGTGCTAGTCCCTCGCGTTCATCACGGCGTGTCGTGGAGCCACTGCCGGACGATGGCGACTGTTTCGTCCGGGTGCTTCGTCACGATTTCGCCAACCTTGCGGACCGAAGACTCCTTCACCTGGCCTTCGACCTGCGAGATGTCGATCATGTTCTGTACGGCTGACGGGGGCGGTGGGAGCGCTCCGCCGGCTGCCATTGGTGCGGCGACGGCGAGGGCGCCGTTCGCTGCGGCTGCAATGGCGCCCTGCATCGGCATGGACTGCGCTGCAAGCAGTCCGCCATTCGCCGGGGTTGCCAGCGCCTTGATCATCGGGCGCATCACGAAGAAGATCAGGAGCAGGGCGATGATGCCGATGCCGGCGAACTGGCTGAGCTGGAGCATGTCCGCCTTCTCGAGGCCCAGGAAGGGCTCCTCTGCAGGCGGCAGTTGCTCGATCTCCGGCTGATTGAACTGAAGGTTTACCACCTTCATCTGGTCGCCGCGCTGCTCGCTGAAGCCGATCGCCGACTTCACCAGCTGCTCGATCTGCTGCATTTCCTCGGCCGCGCGCGGCTTGTAGGTGCGCGTGCCCTTGTCGTCGGTCGCGTACGAGCCGTCCACGGCAACGGCGACAGAGAGCCGCTTGACGGTACCACCTTCCTGGATCTCGGTCTGGGTGGTCTTGGAGATCTCGTAGTTGACGGTCTCCTGCGTCTGCTTGTCATTGGAGGACGTCGAGCCTGAGCCGGATGCACCTTCGCCACCGGGCAGCGCCGAGGAGACGCTCACGCCCTGGGACGACGAACCGTCCTGCGTGGTCGAGGCATTCTGGCTGGTCTGCGTGGAGCGGACGACCTGGCCATCGGGATCGAAGGTCAGGCTTTCCTTCGTCACGCGATTATAGTCGATCTCGGCCGAAACCTGCACGCGCGCGCGGCCGGGGCCGACGATTCCTGACACGATGTCTTCGACCTGGGCCCGCAGGCGATCTTCGTATCCTGCCGTGCGCTGGTCATGCTGGACGGAGAGGGGGCCGCCGCTCGACGACGCGCCGCCAGCGAGCATGTTGCCCTTCTCGTCGATCACCGTGATCGAGCCTGCGGCCAGGCCCGGCACAGCCGAGGCCACGAGGTTCTGGATGGCGACCACATGGGCCGGCTGGATCTGGCCGCGCGCCTTGACCACGACGGATGCGGTGGGCGTCGGTTGCTGGTCGGAGAAGAGTTCGCGCTTGGGAATGTTCAGGTGCACGCGGGCGTTGGCAATCGTCTGGATGGCCCGAATCGTGCGGGCGAGTTCACCTTCAAGCGCGCGCACGAGATTTATGTTCTGGACAAAGCTCGTCTGGCCGAAAGACTCGGAACGGTCGAAAATCTCGTAGCCGACCGAGCCGCCCGCCGGCAGGCCGTCCCCGGCCATTTCCATGCGCAGCTTGAGCGCCTTGTCCGAGGCGACCATGATGGTGGAGCCGTCGCCGAGGACCTCGTACTCGATCTTCTGGGCATCGAGGCGGGCCACAATCTCGGCCGAGTCACGCGGGTCGAGGTTCGAGAACAGCAGTGTCTTTGAGGGTTGGGCCAGGAAATGGTTCAGCAGGATGTAGCCGCACACGGCAGCCACAATCAAACCAACCACAAAGGCGAACCGAAATGCGCCAAATGCCTTCAAGACATCCATGAGAACGCTGCTCCCGCACCGTGTTATTCTTCTGGTTCAAACCTGCACAGCGTTCGCTGGCCAGAGTCCGACCTGATGTAGGCAAAAATTACCCACGGTGCGGTAAAGGCGCGTTTAATGAGAGGTCAAGAAAGCATGAAAGGCCGGACGGGGCTCGCCCGTCCGGCCTTCATGTTTCGTTATGATCCGTTTACGGATTAATTACGGTACTGCTGCACCCGGGTGGTGCGCAGGCCGGCCAGGCCGTACTTGTCGATTGCGCGCTGCCAGGCGAGGAATTCCTCGACCGTCAGCGTGTAACGCGAGCAGGCTTCCTCAAGGCTCAGCAGTCCCCCACGTACCGCCGCAACGACTTCCGCCTTGCGACGGATGACCCAGCGTTTCGTCCCCGGCGGAGGCAGGTCGGCGATCGTCAGCGGGCTCCCATCGGGTCCGATGACGTAGGTTACTCGGCCATGCCGTTCTTCGCTCATCACTGTACACGCTCCTGCACTTATTTTTCCCACCATCTCCGCACAGGGTACGCCTTTGGAATGAAAACTGACCAAAGAAACACGCTTAATGCGGCGTAACAACAACCGTTGCGATTTTCGTGCCGTCCAAAATGAGACATTCACGAGTGTGAATGCCTCATCCGCGGATTAGCGCTTCAGTCGGGTCAGTTCGTCTAACATCTCGTCGGCAGTTGTAATGATTTTCGAAGCTGCCGAGTAAGCTCTCTGAATAACTATCATGTCACTGAATTCCTTGGCGATGTCGACAGTGGACTGCTCGACGGCCAGGTTCGAGATTTTTCCGGCGCCGCCTTCATCAGCGCTCTTCAGGCTGGGCGTTCCCGACTCGACGGTCTGGCGATACGTGTTGCCGTTGAGCGGGCCCAGGCCGTCCGAGTTCAGGAAGGTGGCGACCGGCAGCTTGTAGAGCGGCGTCTCGATGCCGTTCGTGAAGAGCGCGATCACATAGCCGTTCTCGTCGACGCGCACGCCATTCAGGCCGCCGTACAGCGTGCCGTTGATGTCGCTGCCATACAGGGTCGACGTGGTGTCGAACTGCGTGAAGCCGTCGGCGAGTCCGGCGGTGCCGAAGTTGAAGTCGATCGTCTGCGAAGACAGGCCCGACGACGGATCGAAGGGGACCGTGATCGGCACGGTTGCCGCCGGCGTCGCGATCGTGCCGTCCGAATTGAAGGTCATGGTGCCGCTGGCAATCGGGTTGTTGCCGGCGCCGCCAATGTTGGCCGGGTCGCCGTCATAGATCACTTCGTATTCCCAGGTGTTCGCCGCGGACTTCACGAAGGCGAGGCGCAGGGGCTGTGAACCACCCTGTGTGTCGAAGATCTCGATGGCGGTCTCGAACTGGGGTGACACGGTACCGGCGTTGATGTCGCCGGCAACGTAGGGCGTCGTCACCGTGGCTGACGACTGCAGGTTGGCGCGCAGCACTGCCGTGGACGTGGGCAGCGCCGTGCCATTCACCTGGCCCAGATTGATGATCGAGACGTCGTTGGCGTTGGTCGGTACGTTGCCGTTGGCGTCGAGCGCCCAGCCCTGCAGGTAGTAGCCTGCCGCGTTGCGGAGGTAGCCCGACGAGTCCTTCTGGAAGGCGCCGGCGCGGGTGTACGCAACCTCGGTGATGGCCGGGTTCGCCAGCGGGGTCTGCGTCACAACGAAGAAGCCCTGGCCCGAGATCGCAAGATCCGTCGGGGACGAGGTCTGCAGCAGGTTGCCCTGCGTGGAGATCTGCGGCATCGAGATGTTCTTGACGCCGCCGGTGTAGCTGCCGATCGTGGTGGTGGCGAGCAGAGTCGAAAACTCGTTGCGCGTACTCTTGTAGCCAACGGTATTGACGTTCGCGATGTTGGTAGACGTGTTGGCCATTGCTCGGCTGTTGGCGGCGAGGCCTGCCACACCGGTATAAAGCGCACCGTAGAGACTCATGACTGCACTCCCTTTTTCAAATTAGCTGGCGGCTTACCCTTCGAGTGTGCCGCTCTTTTTTTGTGTGTCCACGCCGCTTCTGCGCCGTGCACGCTTCACTTCACCGGCATGTTTTTCTAGTTCTTGAAGCCGGTGACCTCACTCAATGCGAGCTTCCGGGAGCCCACGTACAGGACGGGGGCCGCGCCGGACATGTCGATTTCCGAAATCATGCCGATGCCGGAGACGGTCACCGGGATGGAGCTGCCATCGGCCTTGGTAGCCGCGACAGTGAGCTTGTAGGTTCCTTCGGGCATGGCGCTGCCGCTGCTGTTCATGCCGTCCCAGCTGATCTCGTGGGTGCCGACCTTGGGGTCGCCCGTGAGCGTCTTCACGACGTTGCCGTTCATGTCGGTGACGCGGACCTGGAGCGAGGTTGCATCCTGCGGCAGCGTGTACTGCCAGGAGGCTTCGCCGTCTGACAGCGAGCTGACCTGTCCGGACGTGATCGCGTTCTTGCCCAGGAAGCTGACTGCCGTCGCGCCGGCCGATGAGCGTGTCACCGAAATCAGCGTGTTCAGGCTGGAGTTCGTGGCGATCTGCTGCTCTACCTGGCTGTAGGACACAAGCTGCTCGGTGAACTTGGTCGCGTCGAGGGGCTCGAGCGGATCCTGGTTCTGCAGCTGAGTCGTCAGGAGGCGCAGGAACGTCTCGTAGTTGCCGCTCAGCGTCTTCTGCGCATTTGCGGTGTTGCTGGTCGTCGTCGATGCTACGGCGCCGATGTCCATGGTCCGGGTGTCCTATACGTGAATGTCGATGCCATCACGCTTGCGCGTGGCGACGTAGGTGGTCGTGGTCTGCTCGTCAGGCGAGGCGTTGCCGTTCAGGGCCGAGGCGAAGGCACCATTGCGGTCGGCCAGGTTCTGGCGCTGGGCGTTGCCCTGCGAGAGCTGGAAGCTCAGGGCGTTCGATCCAACGTCAAGGCCGGCCTGGCGGAGCTGGGTTTCAAGCGCGCGGGCATCCTGCTTCAGGAGTTCGAGGGTCTCGGGGCGCTCGGCGCGCAGGACAGCGTGGACGCGGCCGTCATCCGAAACCTGCATGGAGATGTCGAGCTTGCCGAGTTCCGCCGGGCTCAGCGAGATCTCGAAGCTGCTCATGCCCTGCTCGAAGCGGCGTGCAATCTGCACGGCGAGGGCTTCGAGGGGGACCTGCGGCAGGAGCGGGCCGGACGGCGCAGCCTGCTGCGCCTTGGCGAGCTCCACCTGGAACTGGGGCTGGGACTGCGGCGTTGCAGCCTGCAGGTTCACGTCAAAGGGGCGGGCGGCGTCGGAGCCACCGAAGGTCCCGCCATTCATCTGGCCATGGCCATGGGACTGGCCGGGCTGGGTGATCGCCGAGCGGGTGTCGGTCGTCGTGCCCTGCAGCAGGGACTGCGTGTCCGGCGTTGCTGCCGTGGACGTGGCAACTTCTCCGCCATTGGCCGCGACCGGCGTCTTTGCCTTCGCCAGCATCTGGGCATTCGTCGCCGTCGCAGCGCTGTTGTGCAGGAGCTGCGCGAAGGCGGGATCAAGAGATTCGCCGGTCGCGCCGCCGTTCAGAGACGCGAGAGCGTCAACGATGGCGGTGGCGTCCTGGCTTGCGAGGAGCTGTTCGGGCGTGAGCGTGCCTGCGGCGGGCGCGCCTGATGCCGGTGGCGCCACGGCTTCCGCATTTGCGACTGCCTGCGGCTGCTGGAACTGCGCGATCAGGAGAGCGAGTGCAGACACGTCGGAGGGGAGCGCCGTCTCCGTCGTGTCGAGCGTCACGGCTTCAGCGCCAGCGTTCATCGACGCCAGAAGGCTGCGCAGTTCAGGGGACAGTGCCGGGGTTGCGCCGTCAGCTGATGCGTCCTGCGCGATCAGTTGCGGATTGTTGCCGGCCAGAAGGGAAAGGAGAGGCGAGGGCGTGGCTGAAGCCGTGCCCTGCGCTTCTTCGACGAGCGAAGCGAACACGCCATCATTTCCCGCCTTGCCTGCGTTCGAAGACGCAGAAGCGTTCACCGCCTGCGTGGCGGGAGCAAAGAAGGAAGCGATCGCGGTCGATGCAGGCATGACTGGTTCCAAACGCACATTGCGCCTGACCAGATGTCTGCAATCGCCTTGCCAGCGTGCCATTCGGCGGATTTCCGGCGTTTCCGGAAAATTCCGTGGACATGATGCGGCAGAGATTGCTCCGTCGACGCGGCAGAATTCGCCGCGCTGCAGTGATTTTTGCCGCGCAGTCATCGTGGCACCGGGGTTGCAACCTCCCGGTCGGGACCCTCCATGCCTTTTTCCAAAATGGCGGGCATTCAGGGATCCTTGCCGTCAAAAGGCGGCAAAACGGCAGAATTTGCTTGCCCTCAGGGCGGCAGGATTTGCCGGGGCGGCAGGAACAGGAGGTTCACATGGTGCTGAACGCAAACATATCGCTTGGCGCGATCATGAATACGGCGACCAGCGCGCTGCAGGCCAACCAGACGGCACTGCGCGTGACTTCCAACAACATCGCCAACATCAACACGGAAGGCTATCATCGCCGCCAGGTCGACTTCGGGCCACGCCTGACGGCGGATCGCCTGACGGGCGTTTCCGTTGACGACATCAGGCGCATTGCCGACGAATTCCTGGCCCGCGAGGCTGCCGATGCGAGCAGTGCCGTGGGCAAGTTGGGCGTTCTTTCGTCCTATTTCTCCCGCGTGCAGGACCTGATCGGTTCGATCAATGACGGCAACTCGATCGGTGCGCGCGTCTCGAGCGCGATGACCGCGCTGCAGCAGCTCTCGGTCGATCCGGCTTCGGTGGCGCGCCGCAACTCTGCCGTATCGGCTGTCGGTTCTGCGCTGTCGGCGCTGTCGAGCATGGGGACGGGCATCCAGTCGCTGCGCCAGGACGCGAACTCGCAGATCACGACCAATGTGCGCACCGTCAACCGGCTCATCTCCGAAATCTACGAACTGAATTCCGGCATCAAGTCGGCGGTTCTCCAGAATGACAACCAGTCGGGCCTCGTGGACCAGCGCGACCGTGCGATCTCCGAGCTGTCGAAGTACATGGACATCCGTACGTACGAGCAGTCCGACGGACGCATCTATGTGTCGCTCATGGATGGCACGGGGCTCATCACGGATGTCAGTTCGGAACTGCGTTATGCGGGACCTGCGTCGGTGTCGACGTCGACCGTGTTTCCGCCCATCCAGCTCCAGCGGATCAATCCGGAGGGCGGGAATGACGTCGGGCCTGCGGTCGCGATCGAGTCGCGCATTGGCGGCGGCGAAATTCGCGGCCTCCTGGACATGCGTGACCGCCGCCTGCCGGACCTTGCCGAGCAGCTGGGACAGGTGGGCGCTGCGCTGGCTGACGAACTGAACGCGATCCACAACAACAGTTCTTCCGTTCCCGCGCCGCAGAGCCTCACTGGCGTGAACACCGGCCTGCTTTCGACGGATCCTCTCAACTTCTCGGGCTGGGTGAAGGTTGCCGTCGTCGACTCGCAGGGCGGGCTTGTGCAGCAACTCGACATCGACACGTCCACGCTGGCGACGGTGGGTGACCTTGTGTCGGCGATCAATGCCGGCCTTGGCGGCAATGCATCCGCGAGCTTCTCGAACGGGCGCCTGACCATCGGGGCGAGCAGCAGCAGCAATGGCATTGCCCTCCTGCAGGACCCGTCGAACCCGGCGCTGCGCGGCGGGCATGGCCTGTCGCAGTTCTTCGGGCTCAACAACCTGGTGACGGCGGCCAGCCCCTCCAACTTTGCGACCGGCGTGCAGAGCACGGACGCGCATAATTTCACGGCCGGCGGCACTGCCGAGTTCGTCCTGCGCGGCACGAAGGGCGAGATCCTCTCGAGCTTCAACGTGACGGTCGCCGGCTCAACCGTGGTTGACCTGCTCACGCTCATGAACTCGGGGGCGAACGGCTACGCCACGTTCTCGCTCGACAGCAACGGAAGCGTCGTCATGACGCCGTCCAGTGCCTATGCGGGAGCGCGGCTCGAGGTGAAGAACGACACCACGTCCCGCGGGGCGACGGGCGTCTCGATGACCCAGTTCTTCGGTCTCGGCACGGCGATGCAGCAGAACCAGGCGATGTCGATGGCGATCCGCACCGACATCGCGCAGAACAGCTCGAAGATGGCGCTGGCGCAGCTCAACATCTCGCCCTCCACCGTTGCCGGCGACATCGTGCTTGGCGCGAGCGACAACAGGGGCGCACTGGGGCTGGCCAACGCGGCCAATGCGCTCCACAGCTTTCCCGCCGTCGGCGGGCTTTCATCCGGCACGCTTTCCCTCAACGACTACATCGCGCAGCTGTCGGGCCTTCAGTCCGACCTCGCGAATGCGGCGGAGGAAGAGCGGGTCAACCGGGTGAACGTGCAGGAAGAAGTCTCGGCGCGACGCAACGCGACGGAAGGGGTCAACCTCGACGAGGAACTGGCCAACATGATGATCTTCCAGCAGGCCTACAATGCTTCCGCGCGCATCATGACGGTTGCGCAGGAAATGTACGAAACACTTCTGCAAGCGATTTAACGAAGGAGGCGCCACATGCTTGACCGTGTAGGCTCTTGGTCACTGTCACAAGGACTGATCAACGAATATGGCCGCATCCAGGGCCGGAACGTGAAGTGGCAGACGCAGATCTCCACGGGCAAGGTGGGTGACCATCTGGCCGACGTGAAGGACAAGGCGTCGGTGCTGGTTGCCGCGAAACAGAAGTCCGCGGGCGTCGAATCCTATCTGTCGGCGACGAAGGAAGTGCTGAACCGGCTCGACATCCAGGACCTGCACCTGCAGCAGATGTCGGACATCAGCTCGCGCCTGCGCGCGGCAATCGGCGACGCGCTGTCGACGGGCCATGCCCCGGCGATGATGGATGAAGTGCGCAGCCTCTATGGCGAAGCCGTGGCCATCCTGAACGTGCGCGTTGACGGCAAGTACCTCTATGGCGGCTCGCGCACGGATGTCGCGCCCGTATCCGCGCCCGACCTCGCGAGCCTGACGGCTGCGGCCACCGTCGATGACGTGTTCGAGAACACGGATTACGAGCTGACCCAGCGCATCGACGAGCACGAGACGGTTACGGTCGGCATGACCGCGAGCGCGATCGCCACGGACCTGTTCCAGATGTTCAAGGACATTGCCGACTTCGATGCCGGCGTGAATGGACCGTTTGGCGCAAACCTGAATGCGGACCAGACGAGCTTCCTGACAACGCAGAACCAGACGCTTCCCAACGTGCACAACGGCCTGACGGCTCTTGCCGCCATCAACGGCACGCGCCACGAACAGGTGAGCTCGACGGTCGAGCGGCACGAATCCATGAGCGCCTATTTCACCAAGTTCATTGGTGACATTGAAGACGTGGACCTTTCGGAAGCCATTGCGCGGCTGAACCAGGACCAGGTTGCGGCTGAGGCTGCGGGCCGCATGATCGCCCAGGTCAACCAACTGAACCTGCTGAATTTCCTCTAGCATCGGCGGGGCTTAGGCCCTGCCGTTAAGCTTGCATGGACAGGCGCCGGCGCGTTATAGGCGCGCATGATTTCAAGCGACCAGATCCGTGACGTGATGGACCTGCCCGGAGACCCGGCGCGGACGCGTGTCGTTGCGGCCATGTCGGGCGGCGTTGACAGCGCTGTTGCCGCCGCACTCGCGCGGCGTGCCGGGTTCGACGTTGTCGGGATCACGTTGCAGCTTTATGCGGCTGACGGTACGCCCAAGAAGAAGGGAGCCTGCTGCGCCGGACAGGACATCCAGGACGCGCGCGTTGCCGCCCAGCATATCGGCATTCCGCACTATGTGCTCGACTACACGGAACGGTTCCGCAAGTCGGTCATCGATGACTTTGCTGCGACTTACGCCCGGGGCGAAACACCGGTGCCCTGCATCCAGTGCAACCAGACCGTCAAGTTCCATGACCTTCTGGGCGCTGCCCGGGACATGGGAGCACAAGCGCTCGTGACCGGTCATTACATCCAGCGGCTTCGCGGCCCGTCGGGACCCGAACTGCACCGTGCCGTCGATGCCTCCCGTGACCAGAGCTACTTCCTCTTCGCAACGACACGGGAACAGCTGGAGTTCGTGCGCTTTCCGCTCGGGGGCTTTCCCAAGAGCGAAACGCGTGCAATCGCCGCGGAGCTCGGACTGCTGCTCGCCGACAAGCCGGACAGCCAGGACATCTGCTTTGTCCCGCAGGGGCGATACAGCGACATCGTGCAGAAGCTGAAGCCCGAGGCCGCGAGCCCTGGCGATATTGTCGACCTGCAGGGTAACGTGCTCGGCAAGCATGAGGGCGTGATCGGCTTCACGGTAGGGCAGCGCAAGGGACTTGGCCTTGGACACCACGAGCAGATGTTCGTCATTCGCATTGACGCCGCCCGGCGTCAGGTCGTTGTCGGGCCGCGCGAGGCTTTGGCGACGCGGCGTATCGTTCTGCGGGACCTCAACTGGCTGGATGGACAGGAGCTCACGGAGGCACCGAGGCCGGCACTGGCGCGTGTGCGCTCTACCCGACAGCCGGTCCGGGCGGAAGTCCGCCGTTCCGGCGATCGCATCGAGGTGGACCTGCTGGCCTTCGAGGAAGGGGTGGCCCCGGGCCAGGCCTGCGTCCTCTATGACGCAGGTGTTCCCGAGCGCATGCTGGGCGGGGGCTGGATCGTCCGGGGCGAGGCGGCATTTGCGGCCTGAGGGGGGCCTTCGCCTTGACAGAGGCAAGGGGCGCGCCTTACATCCCGCCCTCGTTTTTGGTCTGGCAGCGTAGCTCAGCGGTAGAGCAGGGGAATCATAATCCCTTGGTCGGCGGTTCAAATCCGTCCGCTGCTACCAAGACGATCCGGCCCCGACGCCCGTGTTTCCGACCGGCTGTTCCCGACCCTGGGCCCGCGCGAACATTCCATCCCCAGACCATCTTCCATAATCGGCTTCTACCGTCTGGTTGTCTTCGCGGCTCGCCATTGTAACCGGGTGTTACCCGGAAGTAGCCTCGGTGAGAAACAATTCCGGATTCTCCCTTGGCACTCCCTTCTCCCGACTGGCTTGTCGGTTCGGCTCCCAACGTTGTTGATGAAGTTGCCTCTTCTCGCGACCAGTTCATTTCGCCTGAGTGCCAGGCCGTCTTTGACTGGTGGAGTGCGGGTCTCCCCAACCTGCCGACACGTGCTCAGGTTCCGCTCAGCAAGTTCGCGCGCTTTCTTCCCTACATCTACCTGACCGAACTGGTCGACGACACTCGTTTTGAAGTGCGCATCCAGGGCGAGAAGGTGAAGGCGATGCTGGGCGACGGACTCTTTCCAATGCGCTTCTCGATCGGTGATGCCGGATTTCCGGGTCTCATGGCGCACAACTACCGCGAGGCCATACGTCGGCGGGTTGCCTTGCGGCACTCCGGAACCATGCTGGTGATCGGGCGCGACCATGTCAGCTTCGAGTCGGCTGACTTTCCGGTGCTGGGCGATGATTCCGGCAATCCCGTCATTCTTGGCGTCATCAAGACAATCTGAAAGCCGGGCCGACGGGCGGTGACGCGCCGGGGCCTTGAGCCGACCGTCCCTTTGTGTTCCATAGCGACCTTCCATCAGGACGCAAGGGCGGTGGGGCAGATGGCGGTTACCATTGAAGACATCAGGCGTGCAGCAGGCGTCATCAAGGGCGCCGTCCAGCGCACGCCCTGCATGAGATCGCAGACGCTCTCGCAGCTGGCCGGTGCCGACGTGCACCTGAAGTTCGAGAACCTCCAGTTCACGTCCTCGTTCAAGGAGCGCGGCGCGCTCAACAAGCTCAGCAGCCTTACGCCGGAAGAGCGCAAGCGCGGCGTGATCGCGATGTCTGCCGGCAACCATGCACAGGGCGTCGCCTATCACGCCACGAAACTTGGTATTCCCTCGACGATCGTGATGCCGGAGACCACGCCGTTCGTGAAAGTGAAGTACACGATGGCGCACGGGGCCCACGTCATCCAGAAGGGCATGACGCTTGCCGATTGCGACAAGGTTGCCCACGACATCGCGGCAGAGAAGGGGCTTGTCTTCGTGCATCCGTACGATGACGACAAGATCATCGCCGGTGCAGGAACGATCGGGCTCGAGATGCTGGAAGACTTTCCCGACCTGGACACGCTGGTCGTGCCCGTGGGCGGTGGCGGGCTGATCGCCGGTATTGCGGTCGCGGCAAAGGCCCTCAAGCCGTCGATCCGGGTGATTGGCGTCGAGACGAAGCTCTTTCCGTCCATGTTCAATACGCTGAAGAAGCAGAATGCGCCGATCGGCGGCCAGACGATTGCCGAGGGCATTGCCGTCAAGAATGTCGGCGCGAGGACCGTCGAGATCTGCAGCCGGTTGCTGGACGACGTGCTTGTGGTCTCGGAAGAGATGATCGAGCGCGCGATCGCGATGCTGCTGTCGATCGAAAAGACTGTCGTCGAAGGTGCAGGTGCGGCCGGTTTTGCGGCGCTGCTGCAGTATCCGGAGGTCTTTCAGGGGCGGCAGGTCGGCCTTGTACTCTGTGGCGGCAACATCGATCCGCGCCTTCTGTCGAACGTGATCATCCGGGAATTGCAGCGGGAGGGCCGCATCCTCACGATTGCCGTCGATATTGAAGACAGGCCTGGGGTGCTTGCCAAGGTGGCGACCCTGGTGGGCAATGCCGGCGGCAACATCATCGAAGTCTCTCACAATCGCATGCTGACGGACATGCCGGCCAAGGATGCCGAACTGCGCGTCAGTGTGGAAACACGGGATGCGACGCACGCCGAGGCCATCTGCCAGGCCGTGCGCGATGCCGGGTTTGCGGTACGGGTCCTGAGCACGACATCAACGAGATGAGGATTGTCATGAAGCGCTTTGTAGTGGTGGCGGGGTTGATGGTGTCAGCTTCCGTGGTCCAGGCGGGAGAGACTGCGGAGGGAACCGTCACGGGGTTCCACAAGGCGCTGGAGCAGGGGGACAAGGTGTCGGCGCTTGCGGCGCTCTCCGACACTGTCCGCATCTTCGAGCAGGGATGGGTTGAAAGCTCCAAGGCCGAGTATGCCTCGCATCATCTCGACAGCGACATCGCCTTTGCCAAGGTGGTCAAGAGCAATACCACGGATGTGGACGTGCAGGTCGAAGGCGCAACCGCTGTCGTGACGAGGCAGAGCACGACGAAGGGCACATTTGAGGGAAAGCCGGTCGACAGCGTCGGGCTTGAAACCATGGTGCTGCGCAAGGTCGAGGGCGACTGGAAGATCGTGCATATCCACTGGTCTTCGCGAAAGGCGAAGTAGAGCGGACCAGGATCTCGCCAAGGTCTGGCCCGCGCGAATTCGCACGGCCGGTATCAGACCGCATGGAATGTGCGCAGTCGCGCGTGTTTCCCTGTTACCGCTCGAATTTGACGCTGAGAATGATCGAGGACATCGTTTTCTCGACGCCTTTCAGGTGGCCGATGGCGTCGAGGATCGCGTCGATGCGTGCCGTCGTGTCCGCGGCGACCTCCGCCATCAGGTCGAATGTTCCGCTGATCGCCGCGAGGAAGCGGACTTCCGGCATCTTCTTGAGGTCGGAGGTCACCGATGGCGCCATTTTCGGGTTCACGCTGATCATCACATGCGCGGCGATCTGCCGGCTCGCGTGGGCGCTGCCTTCGCGGATCGTGTAGCCGGCGATCACGCCCTGCTTCTCCAGGCGGTCCATGCGTTCCTGGACAGTGGAGCGTGCGAGATCGAGCTTGCGGGCCAGAACGGCCACGGGTTCGCGGGCGTCAGTGCGCAGGAGGGCCAGGAGCTTCTGGTCGATGCTGTCAGTCATAACGACGGATATTCCGTCATTCCGATTGTAATTTCACTAAGATTCGTCGGATTGACGGCTACAGATCGGCGGATCGACGGCTTAAAATTCCCGGATTCAACGGTTTCGAGGAGACAGCCATGGTGAAACTCATCCTGCTTGGTGGCGGCAAGATTGGCAGCGCCATCACGGCGATGCTGGGCAGCACGGGGGATTACCAGCTCACGGTCGCCGACCGTGACGCCAAGAGCCTTGAGCGCCTTCCGACAAAGAACACGCGCACCATGATCCTCGACGTGGCTGATCCGGCTGCCCTGCGGAACGCCATCAAGGGTCACGAGATCGTGGTATCAGCGATGCCCTATCACCTGACGCCCGTCATCGCGGGAGCCGCCAAGGATTGTGGCGCCCACTATTTCGACCTCACGGAAGACGTCGAGAGCACCCGCGTCGTGAAGGCGCTGGCCAAGGGCGCCGATACGGCCTTCGTACCGCAGTGTGGACTGGCGCCGGGCTTCATCTCGATTGCAGCGCATGACATGACGCGCAAGTTCGAAACCCTTCGCGACGTGCACATGCGGGTGGGGGCACTTCCCGAGTATCCGACCAATGCGCTGAAGTACAACCTCACCTGGTCAACCGATGGCCTGATCAACGAGTACTGCAATCCCTGCGAAGCGATCGTCGATGGCAAGCTGCGCGAAATGCCGGCGCTCGAGGAGATGGAGCATTTCTCGCTGGACGGCATTGACTACGAGGCCTTCAACACCTCGGGCGGCCTTGGCACGCTGTGCGAGACCCTGGAAGGCAAGGTCGAGAACCTGAACTACAAGACGGTCCGCTATCCGGGCCACCGCGACATCGTCAAGACACTGGTGCGCGACCTGCGCCTGGGCCAGCGTCGTGATATCCTGAAGGACGTGCTGGAAACGGCCATTCCGATCACGTATCAGGATGTCGTGCTCGTATTCGTGACCGTGTCCGGTCAGATGCGCGGACAGCTGACGCAGGAGAGCTTCGCGCGCAAGATCTACGCGCACAAGGTCGATGGCCAGCTGATGAGCGCCATCCAGATCACCACGGCCGCGGGCATGTGCGCGATGGTTGACCTTCTGGTCGGCGGCAAGCTGCCCCGGAAGGGCTTCGTGCGCCAGGAAGAGGCGAGCCTGGACGTATTCCTCGCCAACCGGTTCGGCCGGTATTATGCGGAAACAGGACACCAGTCTTCATGACCCAGGCACGCACCGGCGGGCAAATCCTCGTAGACCAGCTCAAGATCCACGGTGCGGAACTCGCGTTCTGCGTGCCCGGCGAAAGTTACCTGGCCGTGCTGGATGCACTCCACGATGCGCGCGACAGCATCCGGCTTGTGACCTGCCGGCATGAAGCCGGAGCGGCCAACATGGCGGAGGCCTATGGCAAGCTGACGGGGCGGCCCGGCATCTGCTTCGTGACGCGCGGTCCGGGAGCCACGCATGCCAGTATCGGCCTGCATACGGCCTTCCAGGACTCCACGCCGATGATTCTCTTCATCGGGCAGGTGGCGCGCGACCAGATGGAGCGCGAGGCGTTCCAGGAAATCGACTATCGGCGCATGCTCGGCCCGCTGACGAAGTGGGTGGCGGAGATCCCGACAGCCGACCGCGTGCCGGAGTTCGTCTCTCGCGCTTTCCACACGGCCGTCAGCGGCCGTCCGGGACCGGTGGCGCTCGCGCTTCCCGAGGACATGCTCACGGAGATGATGGAAGCCGTCGATGCGAAACCCTTCCAGCGTGTCGAGGCCTCGCCGCGGCCGGAGGACCTGCAGCGGCTGGGTGACATCCTGCGCTCCGCGCAGCGGCCCCTCGCGCTGATTGGCGGCGGTGGCTGGACTGACCGCGCATGCGAGGCGTTTCGACAGTTTGCCGAACAGTGGAACCTCCCCGTCATCACCTCGTTCCGCGGCAAGGACCGCATCGACAATCGCCACCCGCTCTATTCCGGGGACATGGGGATCGGCATTGACCCGAAGCTCGCGGCGCGCATCCAGCACAGCGACGTCATGCTGGTGGTCGGGCCGCGCCTGGGGGAGATGACGACGCAGGGCTATACGCGCCTCGTGCCTCCGGTTCCGGCCCAGCGCCTGGTCCACGTCTATCCCGCCGCCGAAGAGCTCAACCGCGTCTACCAGTCCGAGCTTGGAATCGTGTCTGGCATGGAGGCGTTCGGACTTGCCGCAAAGCAGTTGCAGGCGCCGTCGTCTGTCGTGTGGAAGGACTGGGCGAGTGCGGCTCGTGCCGACTACGAGGCCTTCGTGAAGCCGGTGGCGGTGAAAGGCGACGTCAATCCGTCGGAGATCTTTTCCTGGCTCAACACACGGTTGCCCGAAAACGCCATCGTGACGAATGGCGCCGGCAACTATGCGGGATGGCTGCACCGATTCTTCCTGCACCGGCAGTTCCATACCCAGTTGGCACCGACGAGTGGCGCGATGGGTTATGGCGTGCCGGCCGCAATCGGCGCGAAAGCCGTGCATCCCGATCGGCTGGTTGTTGCGTGCGCCGGTGACGGCTGCTTCCTCATGAACGGGCAGGAACTTGCGACAGCGGTGCAGCACAAGCTGAATGTCATCTTCCTGGTCTTCAACAATGGTGCCTATGGCACCATTCGCATGCATCAGGAGCGGGAGTATCCCTCGCGCGTCATCGGCACGGACCTGCATAATCCGGACTTTGCGGCCTATGCCCGCTCGTTCGGCTGCCATGGTGCGACCGTGAGGAAGACGTCGGAGTTTGCGGCTGCGTTTGACGAGGCTGTCGCGTCGGGCAAGCCCGCGCTCATCGAGCTCGTCATGGAGCAGGACCAGATCTCGCCCACGGCCACGCTCTCGGGCATCCGCGCTGCGGCGCTGAAGAACAAGTGAGCGCTCCAATGAAGAAGATGGGGTGCGACACTAACCCAGGTCATGGTCCGCCTTCGCGGACCATGACAATGATAAATGGGTTTTCCGGGATGTTTCTGAACCGGACAGCCTTAGTCAAGGCAGACCATGACATTCATTTGAGTTACTGGAGGATTTGCAATGACGGTGGCTACGCTGAAAGCGCTCGGGATATCGGACGCGGAGATTTCGCAGGGTGACCTGACTGTCCGCAGCCCGGTTGATGGCGCGGTTCTGGGCAAGGTGCGCAGCGACACGCCTGCCGAGGTCGACGCGAAAATTGCGGCTTCCCTGAAGGCCTTTCATGCCTGGCGTGATGTGCCGGCGCCGCGGCGTGGCGAACTCGTGCGCCTGTTTGGCGAAGAGCTTCGTGCCAACAAGGCGGCGTTGGGTCGCCTGGTGACGCTTGAAGCGGGCAAGATCATCCAGGAGGGCCTCGGTGAGGTCCAGGAGATGATCGATATCTGTGATTTTGCGGTGGGTCTCTCGCGCCAGCTCTATGGCCTGACCATCGCCTCGGAGCGCCCCGGCCACCGCATGATGGAGACGTGGCATCCGCTGGGCCCGGTCGGTGTCATCAGCGCCTTCAACTTCCCCGTGGCCGTCTGGGCCTGGAATGCGTGCCTCGCCTTTGTTTGCGGGGACAGCGTGATCTGGAAGCCCTCGGAAAAGACACCCCTGACAGCCCTGGCAACGCAGAAGCTCTTCGAGAAGGCGGCTGCCCGCTTTGGCGATGCGCCGCAAGGCCTGTCGCAGCTCATCCAGGGTGGTCGTGGGATTGGCGAGCAACTGGCTGCCGACGCGCGTGTTCCGCTTGTCTCGGCGACGGGTTCGACGCGCATGGGCAAGTCCCTCGCGCCTGTCGTTGCGGCGCGCCTTGGCCGTACCATCCTTGAGTTGGGCGGCAACAATGCGATGATCGTGGCGCCCTCCGCGGACCTGAAGCTGGCCGAACGTGCGATCACGTTTGCGGCCGTTGGTACGGCGGGGCAGCGCTGCACGACGCTTCGTCGCGTGATCGTGCACGAATCCATCGCCGAACGCCTGGTGTCGCGCCTCAAGACCGTCTATGGCGCGATCCGCATCGGAAGTCCGCTCGAAGATGGCACGCTTGTGGGCCCTCTGGTCGACAAGGGATCGTTCGACGGCATGCAGGCGGCCCTTGCCGCAGCGCGCCAGCAGGGTGGCAAGGTCACGGGCGGCGGTCGCGTGCTCGAAGACCGTTTCCCGAATGCCTATTACGTGCAGCCGGCGCTCGTCGAAATGCCGGGGCAGACCGAGATCGTGAAGCACGAGACCTTCGCGCCGATCCTGTACGTGCTGACCTATCGTGATTTCGATGAGGCGGTGCGGCTGCAGAATGACGTGGCACAGGGGCTTTCGTCCTGCATCTTCACGCGCGACATGCAGGAAGCGGAGCGCTTTGTGGCGGCATCCGGCAGTGACTGTGGAATCGCAAACGTCAATATCGGGCCGAGTGGCGCCGAGATTGGCGGTGCGTTCGGTGGCGAGAAAGATACGGGTGGCGGGCGCGAGTCCGGATCGGACTCATGGAAAGCCTACATGCGCCGGCAGACGGCGACGGTGAACTACTCCAATGCGCTGCCCCTGGCGCAGGGCATCAAGTTCGACACCGAGTGATCATGTGACAACGTGCTGGCGTGCCTGCAGGAACGAGTTCCTGCAGGTCCATCCGCGCCTCGTCATTGTTCGCCGGTAAATTCGAAGACCTTTTTGCGCCATGAGTCCTTCTCCTTGATGGACAAAAGCTGCTGGTTCACGGGGCGGCGCAGCGGGCTGTTGAGCGGAAGCGCGAGGGCGTATTCCTGGGGCGCAAACTTTTCGGGCAGGACCAAAATGCGATCCTGAAACAGTGTCTTCTGGAAATACTGGAGAGCCGGAGCGTCGTACACGACAGCATCCACCTTGCCGTCAACGACCGCCTTCAGCGCTTCGTCGATCTTCTCATAAGGCGTTGCCGCGATCAGCGAGTCGCCCAGCCAGGTCGCGCCAGTACTTCCGCGGACGGTGCCCACGCGCATCTGCGGCAGGTCCGACATGCCCCTGACGCGTCCGTGCAACGATTGCACGGTGAGTGACGAGGCAACGAAGCCGGTGAAGAACGTCATCAGGATGATGCTGGCCACGACCCAAGCCACGGCGAGGGTCCTTCCGGCAATCGTTCTCGGGCCAGGCTCGGTGAACTGGGACGTCAGGAGCATGGAGAGTGATGACCAGAAACTCTCGCCAGCAGAAGCCAGCGCTTCATTGGATCGGCTCTCGAGATAGCGGATCAGCATCCCGACAATGATCGTGGATCCAACCACCAGCAAGGCGACCAGCAGGCTCTGGAGCGTGATGAAGTCCTGCAGCGTCGAGAGGAACGGATAGTCGCTGGATGGCTGCGTTGCGATGGCAAGTCCGGTGCTGAAGAACGGGTGCGTGAATTCCACCTGCTTTTCCCGCTCGCTTGTGACCGTGATGGCGCCGACACCGGCGTCGTATTTCCCGGAAGCGACGCCGTCGATGAGATCAGTGATCGTGGGTGCTTCGACGAACCGGTATTTCAGGCCCATCTGCCGGGCGATGTCCTGCCAGAGGTCGATCGCGAGACCATTCCATTCGCCGTCACTGTCCCTGAATGCAAAGGGTGGGACCTGGCGCGTCGCGATGACGAGTTCCTGGCCTGCGTCCTGCGAAGCCGTTCCGGGTGGCTGGGCCATGCCGGATGGTGCGGCGTTGGCCGCGTGCGGAACGAGGGCGACGAGGATCGCCGCGACGAAGAACAGAAGGCGCATGATTAGCTCCCGATGGGAAGAGGCTGAGAACATGCCGGACTGGCGAGGCCGGGTTCAAGGGCAATGGCTGCTGATGTCACGCGTGCGGTGGGGCGCGACGAATTGCGCCGTTGAGGACCGATGTGATGTTCGCTATGTGTTCCATCTGAGCAAGTTGCCTGAACTGGGGAGGTGTTTCAACGAAATTGCGCCGGCGCGGGTTGCCGGCGGAAGGTGATACGGAAATGAAAAACTGACGACGAAAGTGTCATCTTTGCTGGTCGAAAAGCCTGGAAGCCCGCCAAAAAATACGAAGGGTCCTTGGGACAAGTGTCATCTTTCTCGTCGTCTCAGTTTGTCAGCCGTCGGCCCACATGCGCAGCAGGTTCGCGTGGGCCTTGGATATGATGTCGAATTCGCGCGATTTCTTTTCCTTGTCGAAGATCGCGCGGCGGGCCACGTCGAGCTCCCAGAGGATCTCGCGCTGGTTCTGGTCGCGGACATAGGACTGGCTCCAGCCCACGGCGGCCATGCGCTCGCCACTTGTCACCGGGTTCACGCGGTGCAGTGTCGTCGACGGATAGGCGATCATGTCGCCGCGGTTGAGCTTGTACGCCTGTTCACCGCCTGAGGTTTCCATCACGAGCTCGCCGCCCGTGTAGGTCGACGGATCCGACAGGAACAGCGTGAACGAGACGTCGCTGCGCAGGTTGTACATGAGGGGGTCGTCGACATGCGTGCCGTACTCCATCCCGTCGTGGTAGCGGCTGAACAGCAGCGGGGTGACGTGGCGCGGCCGGAAGCCCATGCGGAAGGTGCTGTTGCGCATGATGAGTTCGGTGACCGCCTTGTTCAGGGCGGCATAGTCGGGATGCGAGCGGTCGATCTGCTCGTTGTTCTTGACGAGCTTTGCGTGCCATCCCGCCGTGCGGGCACCTTCGACGAAGCGCAGGGCGTTGATCCTGTCGACGATGGACTTCACGTCGTCCTGCGTGGCGACATCCCTGATGACCAGCAACATGTGCGTTACTCCTGCGACGGCTTTGGAACTGCGCCAGTTTTACCGTAAACGGAACGGGGCAGGCAGGGGCCGGAGGGATCGGCTATCATGGATGTGGGGAAAACGTGGGGGTACTGATGTCGTTGGCTCAATCAGCCGGCATGGTCGTGACGATCGCCATGGTCGTGGCGCTCGACATGCGGGTGGACTGGCTCGTGCCGCTCGCCATGCTGTGCGGTGGCGTGACGGTCTATTTCGTCAGCCTTTGGGAAAGGCTCAGGCGCTAGGCGGCTAGCCCTTGTCGCCGGGCGCTGCGTTCATCGCCGTTTCCAGCTCCGCGAAGGACGGCTGGAAGTGGCTGGGGACGCTGCCGCGGCCGATCTCGACGGAGACCTGCGCCGCGTTGCCGTGCAGATGTGCGACGAGCACGTCGCGGATGACCTGGTAGAACAGGCCCTCCTCGTCCACGGCGCCCTTGATGCGCGTGGCCATCGGCGCGAGGAAGCCGTAGGCCACGAACACGCCGAAGAAGGTACCGACGAGCGCGCCACCGATCATTTCGCCGAGGACTTCAGGCGGCTCGGTGATCGAGCCCATGGTCTTGATGACGCCCAACACGGCGGCGACGATGCCGAGGGCGGGCATGCCGTCTGCCATGCTCTGGAAGGAGTGGGCGCCGGCGAGGGCCTCGTGGTGATGCTTCTCGAGCTGCTTCTCCATGGCCGTCTCGACCTGGTGCGGATCCTCGAGGCTCATGGTCATCATGCGGATCGTGTCGCAGATGAAGTCGATCGCGAAGTGGTCCTTGATGATGCGCGGATAGTGCTTGAAGATGTTGGACTCTTCGGGCTTCTCGATGTGCTGCTCGAGCGCGATCATGCCCTTTGACTTCATGGTCTTCGTCAGCGTGAAGAGCAGGCAGAGCAGGTCGACATAGTCCTTCTGCTTCCACTTCGAGCCGGCCATGATCTTGCCGAACGAGCCCAGCGTCGCCTTGAGCGTCGGGCCAGAAGACGCAATCAGCATGGCGCCGACGGCAGCGCCAAGGATCTGGGTGCCTTCGTAGGGAAGGGCATGAAGAATGACGTCGAAGCTTCCGCCGGCAAGCACATAGCCGCCGAACACGGTCACGAAGACGAAAATGATTCCACCGATCTGGAACATTTACAGCGCAGCCGACTCTTACCCCACGCGTACGTGCGCGCAGTCTTGGTTCTTGTTGGCTGCAGTATGCCTTCCAGCGCTTAAAGATCGTTGAAGCAAACCAAGGGGAAGTCTTAAGGCGCCGTTAACGTCAGCGGCGGGGTTTACCTGCCAGATAGGCCTGGACCTCGGGACGGTCACGCAGCCAGCCGGCCCAGCGCCTGAGGACCTTCTCGATGCGCGGTGCGGCCACGCCAAGCTGGACCATGGCCACGCCGCCGTTCACGCTTTCCCAATACTCGGCGATCAGGCCGTCGCGGAGACGGAAGCGGCTCATGCCGTCAATGACGACATCACGTCCCTGGAACTCGGGTATCGTCGAGTTGAACTTCGACAGCGACCAGGCATAGCCCGTGTCGCCGTGGCAGACGGGGTCGAACATGCGCCAGTCATAGCTCGTGGCGTCGCGGTGGAAGAGGTTCACCAGCATGTCCGCGATGGAGTCGTGGCCCTTGTGGGGGCCGTAGATGTAGTCGTTGTAGACGCCGTCGGGCGTGAAGCAGGCGGCGAAGGCCTGTCCGTCGCCGGCGGTGGCGGCATCGCTGAAGCGGGCCAGCAGGGCTTCGAATTCGGATTGGGTCATGATGGTCAGTTCCTCGCGGACACGATCCACACCGCGCCGCCCATGGTGACGGGCGAGCGGCCTGCGTAGGGCTGCATGGCCAGTCCAAGGGCATTCAGGGCCTTGTCGCGGAGGTCGGCCGGCGCGTCGGTGAGCATGCGCGAGACGGGGCCGATCTCGGAGACGTGGGCGGTGGCGTCTGCGATGGTGGCGCCGAGCACCATGGGCGTGTCGAAGGGCTGGATCGTGATCCGGTCGAAGCCCGCATGGGTGAGGATTCGCCGGACGCGGGCGAGGTCGGCGAAGGAGAAGGGTCCAGGGTCCTCGGGGCCGAGTTGCGGCTGCGGCGGCATCACGGGGCGCACGGCTGAAACGGGGACACGAACCCACTCGTTCTCGCGCCAGTCGCGCCAGCAGGCGAAGACCACGCGACCGCCAGGCTTCAGGGCCTTGCGCATGTTGAGGAAAGCGTTGTCCGGGTCGCTGAAAAACATGACGCCGAAGCGCGAGAAGAGAGCGTCATGGTCGCCGCCGAAGGCGTGCGTGGCGGCGTCGGATGCGAGGAAGGGAATGCCCGGGGCGCGATCACGGGCGCGGGCGAGCATGGGTTCGGATACGTCCAGTCCCGTTGCCTTGGCTCCCGCCTGTGCGAGGGCCACCGTCGTGGCGCCGCAGCCGCATCCGATGTCGAGGACGCGCTCGCCGGGCTTCACGGCGGCTTCTGCCATGAGGCGGTCGGTGAAGGGCTGGAGCATGGAGTCCAGGCGGTCCTGCGCCGTCACCCATTTCTGGCCTGCCACGCCGTTCCAGTACTGGATCTGCTCTGCGTTTGCCTGTTGTGCCGTCATGTCGCCCTCTTGGTCAGGGCGACAGGGTAGGAGATGCGGCGCGGAAAGAGAAGCGCCGGCTCAGTCGGCCTGCGTCATGCCGAGGTGCGGGGCGAGCACGCTGGCCTGGTTCAGGAAGGTTTCTGCCGCGCGTGACAGGCGCTCGCGGGCTGCCACCAGCGTGTGGCGGGCGACCTCGATCTCGTCATCGGAAGAAAAGAGTTCGGAAGGGGCTTTCAGCGACAGGCCGCGCTCGCCTGCGACCAGCGTGATGTGGCCGATGGAGTGGCGGGGCTCGCCGGCTGCGGGCAGCTTGATCTCGATGGAGTCGCGGCCGCTGTCGATCAGGTTCACGCCTTCGAACACGGCGCCGGCGGCGACCGTGTCGATGCGCGAGCGGAGTTCTTCATAGCGGTCGGCGATCATGGCGCGCTTGGTCGCGTCCGGCGCCGCGAGGGCCGATGCGGTCAGGTCAAGTGCTTCGCGCAGGTAGTCATGGATCGTGTCGATGGCGACCAGCGTGCCCTCGACGGCAGACACGGCGCGGGCGGCGGCCTCCTCGACGGTCTTGGGCGTGGCGGGCGTGCGGCGGGTCAGGCGGAGGGCGCGGTCAATGCCCGAGCGGATGTCGACGGGCTCGGCGGGTGCCGGTGCCGGTTCTTCGGTGCCCGACAGGACGCGGCGGGCGAATGCGAAGAGGCTCCTGGCTTCAGCGCGGTTCGTGTTGGTCGGCATATCCCATCCCCAGTTCAAGGCAAATCCAATGCGGCAGATTAGGGGCTCCGGGTTAGGGACGCTTTACTGAACAGTGTTTATTGCGCATTAACAGAATCGTTCAGAGGCAATCATGGCAACGATTCTGAGCCGAACGGTCGGCACTGCGACGTCACTTTACAACCGGGCGCTCAAGGCGTCCCGGCGCGGGCGATGGCCGCTGACCCTGGGGGTGCGTGTGGCGGTCCTGGACGCGCAGGACAATGTGCTGCTCGTCCGCCATACCTACGCGCCGGGCTGGCATTTTCCGGGCGGCGCCGTCGACCGGCGCGAAGCCATGGTGGATGCTGCCGTCCGCGAACTGCGCGAGGAAGCCTTGCTGGCGGCGCGCGGCGAACCGGCACTGCATGGTGTCTTCCTCAGCCTGACGGAGAACAAGTCCGATCATATCGGGCTCTATGTCGTGCGGGAGTGGGACAGCATCGAAGGCAAGGCGCGGGTCCTCGAGATTGCCGAGGCGCGTTTCTTCCCTTCAGCCGACCTCCCGAAGGGGACCACGGGCGGCACGCGACGGCGCCTTGCGGAGTTCCTTCAAGGTGTCCCCCGATCCACGAACTGGTGAGCCTACCAGGCGTGTTCGAGGATCTGGAGCACGTCGCGGCTGCCATTGATCTCGCGCGGATTGGTTCGCACCACGGGATGCGTGGCGGCCTCTTCCGCGATACGCGGCAGCATGTCCCTGGTGATACCGACGTCCCGCAGGCGCGCGGGCAGGCCAAGGTCCGCCACGAGCCCGGCGACGGCATCTCCCGCTGACATCGACGGTCGCCCCATGGCTTCGCTGATGAGCTTCTGCCGTTCAGAGGTCACGGGCTCATTCCAGCGCAGAACATGGGGAAGCATGATGCAGCTGCCATGGCCGTGGTGGACGCCATAGCGCCCGCCGAGGATGTAGCCAATGCCGTGGCTTGCGCCGGAGCCAGCCCTGAAGGAACCGGTGCAGGCGAGCCAGGCCGCCATCTGCGCGTCGCTGCGGGCTTGCGGGTCGCCGGGTACAAGCTTCGTGCGACGCAGCGTGGTGGAGAAGATCCGGAGGGCCTGCAGCAGGTTCGCATCGCTGACAAGGCTGGCGCTTCTCGCGAGCAGCCCTTCACAACAATGGTCGACGCCGCGCAGGGCGGAGGACAGCCAGAGCCATTCCGGGGACAGGGCTCCCAGGGCCGGGTCATAGATCACACTGACGGGTACGAGGAACGGGCTCGCGAAGCCCAGCTTGATGCCGCGCTTGCCATCGGTCCCTCCACCGGCTGGCGTCGTCTCGGCACCGGACAGTGTGGTGGGAATGGCGAGCTGGCGGATGCCGTTGCCTACCTGTGGCTTGAGCTTTCCCTGCGCCAGGAGTTCATCGACCGTCGCCGCGCCAGTCGCAAGGCCGAACTGGACGATTTTCAGGGCGTCGATGATGGAGCCGCCGCCCACGCCCACGAGAAGGTCGGCGTTGACGCGCCGCGCCTCACGCAGCGCGGCCGCAACGCTTTCGAGTTCCGAATGTTCCGCGATGCCGTCGAAGATGGCCACGCAGCGACTGCCCAGTGTTCCCGTGATGAGCGACACGGCTGCCGTCTCGCGCCTGAGCGTTCGAGACGTTGCCAGGAAGATGCGCCGGCTGCCCAGTGCTGCGAGCTCGCGCTCCAGCGCGTCACGAACGGATGCATTGAAGTGCACCCGTTCCTGCGGCAGTGCGCTGATCGTGACCGTGCCCGTCACACCGGATCCCAGCCGAACACCGACACCGTCGCACCGGTGTCGTACATCTGGGGCTTCATGGCGGGGAAGGCATGGTTGCAGATCGTCTCGGGTGTCCAGCCTTCCATGCGCGTCATGCCGCGCAGCGGGCGCGATTGGGACATCAGGAATATCTCGTTGCCGCGGGCGACGAAGACCTGTCCCGTGACGTCCTTCGACTGGGGCGCGATCAGCGCGATGGCGAGCTGGGCGACCTGGTCGGCACGCATGTGGTTGCGCATGCGTTCAACGCGCTTGGCCGATGCTTCGTCCTTTATCGGGATCGTGGCAATCATGCGCGACCAGGCAAAGGGCGCGATGATGTTTGAGCGGACATTCTTCGGTGCGCCTTCCATCGAGATGATGCGCGACAGGCCTGCCACGCCCATCTTCGCGGCGGCATAGTTGGCCTGGCCGATATTGCCGATGATGCCGCTGGTCGAGGTGAACAGCACGTAGGCGCCATCCTGCTGCTCGCGGAAGTGCTCGATGGAGGCGCGGCATACGTTGTAGGCGCCGTTCAGGTGGACATCGATCACCATGTCCCAGTCCTTGTCGTCCATCTTGTGGAACATCGTATCGCGCAGGATGCCGGCGGGATTGATGATTGCGTGGAGACCCTTGAAGCTGTCCTTGGCCTGCTCGATCATCCGCTTCACGCCTGCGCGGTTCGTGATCGAGTCGGAGTTGGATACGGCCTTGCCGCCGGCCGCGATGATCTCGCGCGCGACCATCTCCGCGGGGCCGGCGGAACCTTCATCGCCGCCCGCCACCGAACCACCCAGATCGTTCACCACGACGCTGGCGCCCTCGCGTGCCGCCAGCAGGGCGCATTCCTTGCCAATGCCGTTCGCACCACCGGTGACGAGCACGACCTTTCCGTCAAGCATTCCCATGTCTTTCAATCCCTTCAGCAATTCCGGACATGGCCTACGTTAGCGAGCGGCGTTTCCCGGTTCCAGCCCCCACAAGAAGTTTGTTTTTTGGCGCGGGTGGCGTTATTGCGGGGCTACCGATTCCGGGCAAGGAGCGTACGAGATGCAGATGCATGGCTGGGTTCAGCGCATAGAACAGAAGCTTGGCCTTGGCACGGATCACTCGTCCGAGAAGCGGCGGCGTATCCTCAAGCACGTCTCGGACCGCACCGTGGTGTCCCGGGATGTCTCGCACGAGATGGACCAGAAGGAGACCTTTGGCCAGTGGCTGGCCGACAAGGTCGCCGAGTTTGGCGGTTCCTGGACCTTCATCTCGATCTTCGTCTTCGTCCTGTTCGCGTGGACCGGGACGAACACGCTGATCCTGATTTCGGGCGCCTTTGATCCCTATCCCTTCATCTTCCTGAACCTGCTGCTGTCGATGCTGGCAGCGCTGCAGGCGCCGATCATCATGATGTCCCAGAACCGGCAGTCCTCCAAGGATCGTGCGGCGGCGCAGCATGACTATGAAGTCAACCTGAAGGCGGAGCTCGAGATCATGGCGCTCCACGAGAAGGTCGACCACCTCCAGTCCGAGATGCTGCTGCGCCTGCTGGAACGCCAGGAAGAGATGGCGCGCCTGCTCGCCGAGCTTTCCAAGAAACAGGGCGCGTGATGGCGGCTGTGGTTCGTCAGGAGGTTGCCGCTGATTCGGCTGCGGTGGACCGGCTTGTCTCGGACGCGTTCGGGCCGGGGCGCTTTGCCAAGAGTGCCTATCGCCTGCGTGAGGGAGTGAAGGCGATCAGTGCACTCGGTTTCGTTGTCGAGGTGGATGGCAAGGTTGCGGGTACGGTCCGCTACTGGCCCGTGAGTATTTCCGGTACACCTGCTATCATGCTGGGTCCGATTGCCGTGCGCGCGGACCTTCAGGGACAGGGCTTTGCGCTGCAGCTCATGCAGGCGAGCCTCGCCCGCGCAAAGGAGCTCGGTCATCGCATCGTCGTGCTGGTGGGTGATGAAGCCTACTATGCGCGCGCCGGCTTTGCGCGCATCCTTCCGCCGGGCCGCATCAGGATGCCAGGACCTGTCGACTACAATCGCGTGCTCGGACTTGAGCTCGTGCCAGGGGCGCTTGAGGGTGTCACGGGCGAACTGTGCAAGCCAGGCGTCGATGAACCCCAGCACGCCATCGGCGCAGGACTAGCGTCCTTCACGCCGCCAGCCGGCAAGTAGGCCGCCGATCACCATCAGCAGCGCCAGCGCCGGATGGAAGAGGGGAGTCTGCCGCGTGGAGCTTACCGCGTAAGCCTCGTTGGCCTGCAGTCCCATCCATCCACTGTCAGCAGCGTTGCGGCCCGGCTTCGTGCGGCGGATTTCCGGAATGCCATCCTTCCGGATCCAGCTGATGCCACCTCGGTTCGCCGTGATGAAAGGCGAGAGCAACGTCTCCGTCGCCCGGACGTCGGACAGTTCCTTCGGGTTGAGGGGACCAGCGGCCGCGACGGCGCTCAGCTTTCCGTCGCGCAGGCGGTAGAGCCCCATCTCCTCGGCCTTGAGCGTGCCGGCGAAGCTGCCATCTTCTGCAGCCGTCAGCGAAACGGTTTCCTTCCGGCCGGACGGGAAAGTGACTTCGACGCTTGATGCCTTCTCGGCCATGGTACGGCGGTTGATGAGCAGGCGATTGCCCGAGACTGATCCATGCAGCCGCTCTTCCTCAAGGTCGGGTTCCTGCATCAGCCAGTGCGCAAGGCGCCTGAGCAATTCGGCCTGCGGGCCACCACCTTCAAAGCCTCTGGTCCAGAGCCAGGCATGATCGGACAGGAGCAGTGCCACGCGTCCCTGGCCGACGCGATTGAGCACGAGCAGCGGCTTGTCTCCGGCGCCACTCATGATTGTCTGTCCGCTGATGACCGATGACTGTACCAGCCTGAACCAGCGTCCCCAGGCGGGAGGCGTGTTGCCGGTGTTGGAACCCGGGAGGCCTGCGGTGACAGGGTGCTTCAGTCCCTGTTCCGTGAGGCGCGGCTTGAATCCCTGCTCGATCACGTCCTCCAGCGGCTCGGCGGGGAGGATCGAGGAGACCGGCGAGCGATAGAGGCTGTAAGGCGTTGCGTACTCAGGTCCCGATGTCACGAGCAGCGCGCCGCCGTTCTCGACGTAGCGCGCAATGTTCTCGTAGTAGGCCAGCTGCAGGATACCGCGACGCTGGTAGCGATCGAAGATGATCAGGTTGAACTCGCCCAGCTTTTCGTCGAACAGCTCGCGGGTCGGGAAGGCAATCAGCGAGAGCTCGTCGACAGGCGTGCCGTCCTGTTTCTCGGGCGGGCGGAGAATCGTGAAGTGAACGAGGGAGACCGACGGGTCTGCCTTGAGAAGGTTGCGCAGCGTGCGTTCGCCCGCGTGCGGTTCTCCGGACACCAGCAGGACCTTGAGCTGGTCCCGGATGCCGGTGGTGACTACCGCGGCCCTGTTGTTGAGCAGGGTGAGTTCGCGCGGACCTTCCTCGACGCCCAACTCGATGACGTTCTCGCCGCCGTGCGGCAGCCGCAATTCAAGCGCCGTGTCCTCGCCTGACTTTGCGGTCACGGTTTCAACGAGCTTGCCGTCGATGCGTACCTCGACATTGGAAGCGACGGGTGTGTCCGTGCCAAAGTCGTCGACGCGGAAGGTGAACTTCACGGGTTCATTGACGATACCGAAGCGCGGTGCCTGAAGGACCGTCAGCTTGCGGTCCCGTTCGTCGGGGGCGCCGGTCAGAAGGGCATGCACCGGATAGCCCACATCGGCTGCGGCCTGAGCCGGCACATCATGCACCTGTCCATCCGTCACGAGGATGGCGCCACCGATGCGATCCGGCGGAACGTCGGCGAGGGCTTCCTTCATCGGGCCGATGAGGCTGGTCCCACCGTCATTGGAGCGGTTCTGCCGCTCCGACACGTTGACGACCCGCACCTCGAGATCCTTCTCGGCCGAGAGCTTCTCGCGCAGCTTTGCGACGGTTTCAGTGACAAGGCGCGAGCGGTCGCCGATGGCCTGGCTCTGGGACTGGTCGGCAATGATCACGGCCACGTCGGGAAGTCCGCGCCGCTCTTCCTCGATGATCGAGGGGTTGGCCAGGACCAGGATTGCACCTGCCATGGCGATGGTGCGCCAGATGATGCCTGGTGCGCGCAGCAGCGCTCCTGCGCCCACGAGGGCCACCGACAGCGCGATCAGCGCCAGCAGCGTGGCGTCTGAAACGTGCGGGACGAAGACAATGTCGATGGCCACGTGCCTATTGCCCCAACCGTTCCAGGATGTGGGGGACGTGCACGAGATCGGCCTTGTAGTTGCCGGTCAGCGTGTACATGACGAGATTGACGCCGAAGCGGATGGCGATCTCGCGCTGGCGTTCGCCACCCGGTGTCACCGCCGCGATCGGGCGTCCGTTGGCGTCTTCAGCCCAAGCAGCTGCCCAGTCGGCGCTGCCCACGATCACAGGCGATACGCCGTCTGTCGCCGTGGTGGACGAGGATCCGTCGTCGGAGGCCTGCTTGCCTTCCACCCAGACTTTCCCGGAAGCCCAACGTCCCGGATACTCCTTCAGCAGGTAAAAGGTTCGAGACAGCACGTGCTCCTGTGACAAGGGCTGCAGGGGCGGCATGTCGAGACCAGCGAGCAGGCGCCTCAGCGTAAAGGTGCCGGTTGCAGTGCCGGCGTTGCCGACGGGCAGACCTGAATCCTGGTCACGCGTGTCGAACAGGATCGTGCCGCCGTTGCGCATGAACGTATCGATCTTGGCGAGCGCGTTCGCCGAGAGTTGCGACTGCTGCGGTGTCACCGGCCAGTACAGCAGCGGGAAGAACGACAGTTCGTCATTCTCGATGTCGACGGCAATCGGCTCGGAGGGCTCTATGGCGGTCCGTTCCTTGAGGGCGCGGGTCAGCCCGACAAGGCCGGCGCGGCTCATGGCGTCGACCTGCGTGTCTCCCGTCTGCACGTAGGCCAGGCGGTAATTCAGGGACGCCTTCAGGGCAAAGACATCATCCGCCTTTGCGTCGTCGGGCGCGAGTGTGCCCGAGAGCAGCACGGCCAGCAGGAGAGCCGACGCCTGCGCGGGCCTTCCGATCCTCAGGCCCTGCAGCGGGACCAGGCCGCGCAGGATGTAGCCGATCACCAAGTCGACCAGGGCCAGAAGAACGGCGGCAATCATGATCGTGTACTTCAGTTCCGCGGCCTGGCGCAGGCCAAACTCGGCGGTCTGGATGTCATTCGGCAGCTGTGGCAGCTCGCGCAACTGTGCGTCCGGCTTGAACAGATTGAAGGCGCGACGGTTGCCGCTGTCGCCATAGAAGCCCGGCGGATGTTTGGGGCTCGCTTCCTGCGCATCCAGGTCGGCGGCCTTCATCGACAGGGCCGAGGCAGACGGGGATGCGAGGCGGCCGAAGCCGTCGAGCGTCTCGATCGGTGCAAGAAGTCCTGCGGCAGCGGATGGCGTGGCATTTCCCGCGACGCCAACCGACAGCGCCACGGTCCGGCGCAGCATGTCCACGAAGAGGCCGGACAGCGGCAGGTCCGACCAGGACGAGTTTGCGGTGACATGGAAGAGAACAATCCAGCCCTTGCCGAGCTGCGTTGCGGTCACGAGCGGCGTGCCATCATTGAGCTGTGCCCAGGTCCGGTGATCGGTTCCTGCGCCAGGGTCGGTAAGCACCTGGCGCTTGACCATCACATCCGGCGGGATTTCCAGGCCGACGAAGGGACTGCCTTCCGGCCACGCTGCGAGGGACTGCGGCTTGTCCCATGACAGGGCGGAGCCGAGCAGTCTTCCGCCTGTCCGCAGACGACCCGGTATCAGGTCGTCCGTCTGTGCGGCCATCTTGGGTCCCGCGAAACGAACGAGGACGCCTCCGCGCTGCACCCATCCGGACACCATCTGGCGGTCATCGCCGACAAGCTGACCCACGTCCGCCAGCATCAAGACGCTGAGGCCTGCCTTCATGAGGTCGTTGACGCGTCCCTGATGAACTTCGGCGTAAGGCTGCAGCGCACGATCAAGATAGAAGATGTCCGACAGCAGCGGCTGCGCCGCGTCCACCGACTGCCCGGACACGAGGCCGACAGGACGCCTGCGCCATCTCTCGTCGACGAGCACCGTGCTGCCGGCCGACATGCGGCTTTCGATCTCTATGCGGGCAAGGTCGTTGCGCAGCTCGGTTGCGAGGTCGAGCGTGACCTTCTTCTCGCGCTCGCCGGCCTTGAGCTCGAACTCCTGGGACGCAAGGTAGCGGCCCTGTGCGCCGGTTGCGCGCAATGTCCCGCGCACGACTTCCTCATCCGATCCCCGCACCACCCTGAAGACGAGGGCGCTGCCTTCGACCCGAGGCTGCGTGAGGGCAAGGGGTGCGTTGGCCTTGCTGTCCATCATGACGCGCAGGTCGCCCACGGCCTTGAGCCTTGTGACGAACTCGCCCGTATTGCGGTCGTCCAGGCCATCCGACAGCCAAATGATGTCCGGGCTTCCGTCGAGGCCCATCTTCTCCAGCGGTGCCAGGGCTTTCAGGCGATCAACGCCGAAGGGTTGCGGCGCCACGGCCTTGATGGCGCCCTGTGCTTCGGCGCCTGACAGCTTGCGGAGCCTGACCGACAGATCGCTCTGCGCCGTCGGAACGACGACGAGAGGGCGTCCGTCACGTTCGGCCTCGGCAGCCAGGTTCTGCATGGCGCCGACACGGTCATCCCAGCGCGATGCGGCAGCCCAGCTGTTGTCGACAATGATGACGACGGCGCTTTTCTTCAGGCCTGCCGATTGCGGGTTCAGATACGGGTCGGCGAGGGCCAGGATCACGAGCGCTGCGATGATCATGCGCAGGAGCAGTAGCCACAACGGCGTGCGGGCCGGTGTCTCTTCTCCCTGCTGCAATCCCAGCAACAGGCGTACTGCCGGAAACTGCACGCGCTTGGGCGCTGGTGGTGTCACGCGCAGCAGCCACCAGATGACGGGAAGCACTGCCAGCGCCAGCAGGACCCAGGGAGCGCCGAAGGCCAGGGGGCCGAGGGTGAGCATGTGGCTACCTCAGCTCGATCGGCCGGTGGGCGGACAAGGCAGCAAAGGCGGCGAGCAAGGCGCCCTGGGCCGGGCGGTCCGTGCGGTGCGTCGCAAAGGTCCAGTCCTGACGGCGACAGGCCTGCGACAGCGAAGTCTGCAGCGCCGCCATGCGATCACGGTAGGCGTCCTTCAACGACTCCGCGCGGCGGGCCAGCATGGTGAGGCGTGACTCGACGTCCTCGAACTCGGTGCGACCGTTGAAGGGAAGGTCCTCCTCTGCGGGATCCAGCACCTGAATAAGGTGTCCCCGCACACCGAGGGCGCCGTAGTGACGGAGCATCTCCAGCGTGTTCTCGACTGGCGAGAGCCAGTCGCTGATGAGGATGATCTGCGAGAAGCGCGGCAGGGCGGCCAGTGGCGGCGCGTTTCGTCCGTTGGCCATGTTGCGTGCAAGGCTGAGTGCAAGACGGTCGACGGCCTGGCGTCCCGTGGTGGCCGGATGCTCTCCTCCCAGTTCGCCGATGCGCTCGCCGCCCCTGACCAGCAGATAGGCGAATGCGAGTGCCAGAACCGTCGCGCGCTCGACCTTTGAGTTTGTCGCAACGTGCGACTGGTACTGCATGGACGGCGATGCATCGCGCCAGATCCAGATGCTGGCCGCGGCAGACCATTCGCGCTCGCGCACGAAGAGGTGCTGCGACTTTGCCGACTGACGCCAGTCGATCGACATGGATGGATCTTCGTCGCGGTACCGGCGGAACTGCCAGAAGGCATCGCCCTGGCCGACACGGCGGCGGCCGTGGTCACCCTGCGCGACGGTGGCGGCGACGCGGTTGGCCTGAACCATCAGGGGAGGCAGGCGGGCGCTGAGTTTTTCTGCATCGGCGCGCGTGTTCGACTTGCGTGCCGGCGTGCCCATCCAACCGCCCAGCTTCGATCCCAGCACTCCTGACGGTTTCAGGTTCACGTCATCGTGTTCCGTTTGGCTGCGGTTGCGCGCACTTCATCTAAAGATAGGGACGCGTCAGCCGGTTGATCACATCCGACATCGTCACGCCGTCGGCGCGTGCCGCGAAGGTCAGTGCCATGCGATGGCGAAGAATGGGCTGTGCGAGCGCCACGACGTCATCCACCGAAGGGGCGAAGCGTCCCTCGACGAGTGCGCGCGCGCGTACGGCGAGCGAAAACGCCTGGCTGGCGCGCGGGCCGGGACCCCAGGCCACGTGGGCGCGGATGTCTTCGGCGCCGCCTTCCTCGGGGCGGGCGCTGCGCACGATCGCGAGGATGGCATCGAGCACTTTCTCTCCGACCGGAATGGCGCGCACGAGGCGCTGGAAGAACATGAGGTCCTGCGCGCGGATAACTTCCTTCGCGTGCTCATCCGTCACGCCGGTCGTTGCGAGCAGCACGCGCTTTTCCGCTTCGAGGTCGGGATAGCCGATGTTGATCTGCAGCAGGAAGCGGTCGAGCTGGGCTTCAGGCAGTGGGTAGGTGCCTTCCTGCTCGAGCGGGTTCTGCGTCGCGAGCACGTGGAAGGGATGAGGCAGGTCGTAGCGCATGCCGGCGACCGTGACGTGGCGCTCCTGCATGGCCTGCAGCAGGGCGGACTGCGTGCGCGGGCTGGCGCGGTTGATTTCGTCCGCCATCAGCAGTTGCGCGAAGACGGGTCCCCTGATGAAGCGGAAGCGGCGCTTGCCGTGCTCGTCTTCCTCGAGCACCTCGGAGCCGACGATGTCGGCGGGCATGAGGTCGGGGGTGAACTGGATGCGCTTGGTGGCGAGGCCGAGGACGACGCCCAGGGCTTCGACCAGCCTTGTCTTGGCGAGACCCGGCACGCCGATCAGCAGGCCGTGGCCGCCGGCGAGCATGGTGATGAGGGCCTGGTCCACGGCTTCGCGCTGGCCGAAGATGACCCGGCCGACGGCTTCCCGAACGGCAGCCAGCTTCGCGACGGCGTGCTCGACTTCGCGGACGATTGACTCTGAACTGTCCAGGGCTGGCAAGTTGGGGGACACGAGGGACTTTCCGTTGTTCATCTCAGGGGATTTCGCCAAGGAATTTCGCAATGACCTGTCAGCACGGCATTTTCAAGGCGCGTGCCTAACCCGATGAACTGTTATAACCAATTTGTGCCCGCAAACAGAACATTCGATCGCGTTATGTTGAATGACTCTTGACCTGTCGTGTTAATAGTTTCGACAGTCTTGCTGCAGCACGAAATTCTGGACATGTCTGACTTCAAACAGGACCCCATGCATTGGGGCGCTCCGGCGCCGGACATCCTGCGCGGCCTGTCTCAAATCCAGGCCGAAACGGCTCACACGCGCAAGTTGCCGCCTGTCGACCTCTGGAACCCGCCCTTCTGCGGGGACCTGGATATCCGGATTGCCGTTGACGGAACGTGGTTCTACATGGGGACGCCCATCGGCCGGCCGGCCCTCGTCCGGCTTTTCTCGACGATCCTGAGGCGCGATGCCGACGGTAAACATTATCTGGTTACCCCGGTGGAGAAGGTCGGTATCCGGGTCGACGACGCGCCCTTCACGGCTGTCCGCGTCGACCGGTCCGGCGAAGGGACCTCGCAGGTCCTCGCGTTCACGACCAATGTCGGTGATTCGGTGATTGCTGGCGCGGACCACCGGCTCCGGGTGGAGACGCGCGCTGACGACCAGACACCCCGTCCATACCTGCATGTGCGCGGGCGGCTCGAGGCGCTGGTGTCACGCGCGGTGTTCTACGAGCTTGTGAACATGGCCGAGGAGCGCGAGACGCCGCACGGACGTGAGTTCGGGGTCATGAGCAGCGGGCAGTACTTCCCGCTGGGCCTGGCCTGACGATGAGCCAGGATGACCTGATCCGCCGCCTGCGTGAACGGCTGACCCTTCCGGCGACACTGTCGGGTGACGTGCCGCGCGGTGATTTCGACCTCAATCCGCATCTTGGCGCGGATCGCCCGGACAAGGCGACGCTGCGGCCGGCTGCTGTCCTCATTCCGATCGTGCAGCGGCTGCCGGAGCCGCAGGTGCTGTTCACGCGCCGGGCCGACCATCTCTCGCGCCATGCGGGGCAGGTGAGCTTTCCCGGGGGACGCGTGAATGACGACGACGCCTCGGTGATCGATGCGGCGCTTCGGGAAACCGAGGAAGAAGTGGGACTCGCGCGTTCGCATGTCGAGATCCTGGGCGCGCTTGATGCCTATGAGACCGGCACCGGCTTTCGCATCCAGCCCATTGTCGGGCTCGTGAGCGAAGGGTTCGACCTGAAGGTGGATCCGGACGAGGTGGCAGAGGTCTTCGAGGTGCCTCTGAAGTTCCTGATGGATGCGCGCAATCACCAGACAAGATCGGGCGTGTGGCAGGGCGTGGAACGGCGCTACTACGAGATTCCCTACGGGCGTCACTATATCTGGGGGGCTACGGCCGGCATACTGGTCAACCTCCATCACAGCCTGTACCGTTGAGCCATGACGCGCGTCCCTTCACTTGCCGACCAGCCCTGGCTGAACGCGCCCGAGTCCCGTGCGGTGATGGATGCGCTGGGCGATGCGCGCTTTGTTGGCGGCTGTGTCCGCAACTCGCTGCTGGGGCTTGCCGTCGATGACATCGACATCGCGACGCCGCTGACGCCGGACGCGGTGTCAGCTGCCGTATCCCGCAAGGGCATGAAGGCAGTGGCCACCGGCCTTGAGCACGGCACTGTCACGGTCGTGTGCAATTCGAAGCCGTTCGAAGTGACGACGCTCCGGCGAGATGTTTCCACCGACGGACGCCGCGCGACGGTGGCCTTCACCACCAGCTGGGAAGAAGATTCCGGGCGACGGGACTTCACGATCAATGCGCTCTACGCCGACGCGAAGGGGCAGATCTTCGACTTTCACGGCGGCATCGAGGACCTGAAGGCGGGCGTGGTGCGCTTCATCGGTGATGCGGATGCACGCATCGCCGAGGATTACCTGCGCGTGCTGCGTCTGTTCAGGATCCATGCGTGGTACGGTCGCGGGGAGATCAATGCGGTGGCGCTGGCAGCCAGCCGTGCCGCACGCGGGCAGCTGAAGACGCTGTCGGGCGAGCGGATCCAGCACGAGATGCTGAAGCTGCTTCTCGCGCGTGAGCCCCTTGGGGTGGTGAGCGCGATGCAGGCGTGCGGCGTGCTCGGGGAGCTTGTGCCCGGCCGGATCGACCTCGGCGCGCTCGGTCGCATGTGTGCGATCGACGTGAAGCACAGGCTTGCGGCGGCGCCCGTGCTGCGGCTTGCCGCGATGCTGGATAGTGCCACGACGGCGCATGAGATCGCCACGCGGTGGCGCTTTTCCAACAATGACCGTGACCGCCTGATGGATGTCTTTCGTCTCCGACATGTTCTGGAGACAATGCCGGACGATTCCGCTGCCAAAGTGCTGGTCTACAGGCATGGCAATGCCACCATTCGCGACCTCGCTCGTGTCGCCTGGGCGCTTCAGCACGGATCATCCGGCGAAGGGCGCTGGATGTCGCTGATCGCGTTGGCCGATAGCTGGCAGCGGCCGCGCCTGCCTGTCGATGGTGCCGATGTCCTCAAGGCCGGCGTGCCGCATGGCCCGCAGGTCGGGCGCGTGCTGGGTGAGGTGGAGAACTGGTGGATCAGCCATGGCTTTTCCGCGAGCCGCGAGGCTGCGCTGGCCTACATGAATGATGTCGTCAGGCGATCCTGACCCAATCCATAGAACCGGGAGTAGCCATGGCCAGAATCGAACTGCTTGAAGCGCTGAGCATTCCAGGTTCTCCCGACCGGGAGAACGATGATGCGATGGGGAGCACGGGAACCATCGCGTTCGTGCTTGATGGCGTCACAAGCCTCGCGGAGCCGCCCCTGATGTCGGCGCGCAGCGATGCGGCGTGGGTTGCGCACCTGGCGCGGGATCTCCTGCTTGCGAGCCCGGCAGAAGCCGCTGCAGACCTTCGGGGGCTTGTGAAGTCCGTGGCGACGGAGATCACGGCGCGGTTCGAGGCCGGACGTTCCAGGCCACCTGCCGCGCGTTATGAACTGCCCTGGACGACGATGAGCCTGATCGCCGCTGAACCCGGACGGATCAGGATTGCGTATGTCGGCGACAGCCGCATTCTCGTCGAGACATCGGATGATCATGTGCACAATTTCGGCACGACGCCTTCGCGCGGCGCATTTGAAGCCCGGCTGGCGCGGAAAATGATTGCCGCCGGAAAGGGCATGGGTGTGGACGCCCAGCGCCAGACCGTGCTTGAGGAACTGCGAAGTGCGCGCAACATCGTCAATACGCCTGAGGGGTACTGGCTGCTGGGGGCTGATCCGGCGGTCAGCCAGCACCTCGGACTTTCATCGCTGCTGATCGATGGCCCCGCGGTTGCGCTGCTGGCCACGGATGGCTTCTACGCGCTCGTGGAGGACTACCAGCGCTACGGCGACCGGGAACTCATCGCAACGGCGCAGACTGTCGGGCTGCAGGCGCTCGCGCGCGAACTTCGCCACATCGAAAACGATGATCCGCACGGGAAGTCCTATCCGCGCATGAAGAAGAGCGACGACGCGACCGCCGTGCTGGTGCGCATCACGCCCTAGGCCTTCAGCCTTATCGGCTGCGCAGCTTTCGGAGAGAGCCCTTCACGGTCCTGACGAACTTGCCGTCGGTCACGTTCGAGAACTCGAGGCGCATTTCCTTGCCGGCGATGCGGCGGCGATAGGTCTGGTATTCGGGCTTGCCGTCGGCGTTGATCGTGAAGCTCGAGATCACGAGACCCGAGCCATCAAGGCGCGCCCAGTACAGGATGCCACCATTGTAGGGATCGACGTCTGCCTTGGCTTTCCACGTGTTGGGCACGAGACCCGGCACGAACTCCACCGTCGTCGACTTCAGCACTTCCAGCGGGGCCTTCGGGTTTCCCTTCTGGCGCTGGAGCGTGGACCAGCTGACGAGGAAGCCTCCAATGTCAGACTTCGTGATGGTCAGGGCGATGTCGCGTTTCGACGTCGGGAAGTCTTCGTCCGTCTCGCTCATCGCGGTGGCGGTGCCCTGCCAGTCGCCGTAGTAGCTGTCGAGTGTCACCTCGACAGCGGGGCGGGCAGGGGCTGCTCCCGACGGCATCGCCGCTGCCATCACGGCGAGGAGGAAAGAGAAGACAACGGTGCGGGCGAGCATGTCGGAACTCCGGTTCGGAACCTGTCTGCCCTAGCGATATCCCCTCATTGCGCAGGCATCAAGGCCAGCGCACCTCCGGCGGCAGCGACATCAGGATTGCCTCGACATTCCCGCCGGTTTTGAGCCCGAACTGCGTTCCGCGGTCGTAAAGGAGGTTGAACTCCACGTACCTGCCGCGCCGCATGAGCTGATGTTCCCGGTCTTCCGTTGTCCAGGGCCGGTTCATGTGCCGCTTCACAAGTTGGGGATAGATCGAGAGGAAGGCGAGGCCCACGTCGCGCGTGAAGGCGAAGTCCGCCTCCCAGTCGCCGGTGTTCAGGTTGTCGTAGAAGATGCCGCCCGCGCCGCGGGGCTCATTGCGGTGATGCAGGAAGAAGTACTCGTCACACCAGGTCTTGAAGTCCCGATAGTAGGACGGATCATGCCTGTCGCACGCAGAGCGCAGTGCCGCGTGAAAGTCCTCGGCGTCCTGTTCGTCGCGCTTCATCGGCGTGAGATCGGCGCCGCCACCGAACCAGCCCTTTGTCGTCACGATGTGGCGGGTGTTCATGTGTACTGCCGGCACATGCGGGTTCTGCATGTGGGCGACCAGCGAGATTCCCGATGCCCAGAAGCGGGGATCCTCGCTCGCGCCCGGGATGTTCTGAGCGAACTCCTTCGAGAACCGCCCGTACACGGTCGAGATGTTCACGCCGACCTTCTCGAACACGCGGCCACGCATGATGGACATCGTGCCGCCACCGGATTCGGCTCCGGGCTCAGCCGCTCGCGTCCACGTCTTTCGCTCGAAGCGTCCCGCCGGACGGTCGGACAACTGTCCCTCAAGCGAATCCTCAAGGCTTTCGAAAGCGGCGCAGATCCTGTCGCGCAGTTCCTCAAACCATTTTGCGGCACGGTTCTTCTGCGCCGTTACAACGTCAATGTTCATTGCGCATCTCTCCCTTTGCGCGTCCATTCGTGCGGGTCTGCCGCAGCATCTCTCCAAGGATCATTCCGGCGGCGACCGCCACGTTCAGCGAGCGCATGCCTTCCACCATCGGTATGAAAATCCTGCCATCGCAGGCATTGGCGACGTCTGCAGGGACGCCGGACGATTCCTGACCCAACAGCAGCGTGTCGCTGTCCTCGAACCCGAAATCCGTGTAGGGCGTCGAGCCCCGCGTCGAGGCGAGTACCAGGCGCGCTGGCCGCGTCGCGCGAAAGGCATTCCATGACGCATGACGCGTCACCTGTGCTTTCGGGACATAATCAAGACCCGCTCTCCGGAGCGCTGCGTCTCCAAACGGAAAGCCGCACGGCTCAATGATGTCGATCGGCACGCCCATGCATGCTCCCAAGCGGATGATAGTTCCGGCATTGGCAGCAATATCCGGCTGGAACAGCGCAATTCGCATTGATGAAGATCAAGTCCCGAGAAAATTCGCAACACAGATGTGAATCATCTACGTCAGCGGTGTGCGTGCCTGATTTATGCGGCATCGTGACGCAAGACCGCTCTCTGACGACGCTCTATTTTCGGGGCGATTTCAAGGCCTTGTCGGGACCCATCGCGATTCACAGTTGCGGTGACCCTGATCATCACAACTTCAATGTTTTCCCGCCTTAAAGGGGGCTGAATACCTTGGCGCACTCAGCAGACAACGCCAACGTTACGCGGCGTGACTTTCTATTGGTGGCATCCCAGACGGCGGCCGCCGTCGGCGGTGCGATCGTATTGTGGCCCTTCATCGACCAGATGAATCCGGCTGCCGACACACTGGCGCTGAAAGAGGTCGAGTTCGACCTGTCGCCGGTCCAACCTGGCCAGATCGTCACGATCGAGTGGCAGAAGAAGCCTGTCTTCATCCGTCGTCGCACGCCGGAAGAAATCAAGGCGGCTGAGGACGCCCCGATGGGCGAACTCAAGGATCCGCAGACCGACAAGGATCGCGTCCAGAAGCCGGAATGGCTCATCCTCGTCGCGACATGCACGCATCTGGGCTGCATTCCGTCGAACCTTTTCAAGGGTGAATACGGCGGTTGGCTGTGCCCCTGCCATGGTTCGCACTACGACACGTCGGGCCGCATCCGCAAAGGTCCCGCACCGCGGAACCTCGAGGTCCCGCCTTACCAGTTTGTCTCGGACACCAAGGTCCTCATCGGCGCAGAGCCCAAGGCTGCTGCACCGGCTGAACACGGATAAGACAAAAAGCCATGGCTCACGGTAACTACAGCTATCAACCGAAGACCGCATTCACGAAGTGGCTCGACTCGCGGCTGCCGATCATCCGTCTCATGGACGAGACGATGCTGCAGTTCCCGACGCCGAAGAACCTGAACTTCTGGTTCACGTTCGGCGGCATCCTGGCCTTCATGCTCGTGGTGCAGCTCGTTTCTGGCATCGTTCTGGCGATGCATTACGTGCCCCACGAAACGATGGCCTTTGACAGCGTCGAGCGCATCATGCGCGACGTGAACTATGGCTGGCTGATCCGCTACATACACTCGAACGGCGCCTCGATGTTCTTCATCGCGGTGTACATCCATATCTTCCGCGGCCTGTACTACGGCTCATACAAGGCGCCGCGCGAAGTGCTCTGGCTGCTCGGCATCGTCATCTACCTGCTGATGATGGCCACGGGCTTCCTTGGGTACACGCTGCCGTGGGGCCAGATGTCCTTCTGGGGTGCAACCGTCATCACGAACTTCTTCAGCTCGATCGACCAGGTCGTCCCTGGCGTGGGTTCGGCTATCACGCAGTGGCTGTGGGGTTCATTCGCCGTCGACAACACGACGCTGCAGCGCTTCTTCTCGCTGCACTACCTGCTGCCGTTCGTCATTGCCGGCGTCGTGGTGCTGCACATCTGGGCACTTCACGTTCCGGGCAACAACAACCCGCTCGGCATTGACGTGAAGGGGCCTGCGGACACCGTTCCGTTCCACCCATACTACACGATCAAGGACCTCTTCGCGCTGGCCCTGTTCGTGCTGTTCTTCTCGTACTTCGTGTTCTTCAACCCGAACTTCCTGGGTCACGCCGACAACTACATTCCGGCGGATCGCCTCGTGACGCCGCCGCACATCGTGCCGGAGTGGTACTACCTGCCGCTCTACGCGATCCTGCGTTCGGTGCCGGACAAGCTGCTGGGCGTGCTCCTCATGTTTGGCGCGATCGTGGTCTGGGCGTTCCTTCCCTGGCTTGACCGCAGCCACGTGCGCTCGAACAAGTTCCGTCCGCTGATGCGCCAGCTGTTCTTCGTGCTGGTGGGCGTGATCTGGATCCTGGGCATGCTCGGTGCACAGACGCCGGATGGCAATTTCGAGTTCTATTTCGGCCTGACACTGCCGATCTCGAAGCTGCTGCTGTCGCAGATCTGCACGATCTACTACTTCGCTCACTTCCTCTTGATCACACCGATTGTCAGTACCATGGAAAAGCCATTGCCAGTTCCGGAGAGCATAGCCACGGCGGTCCTCGCCAAGAATGGCCCTGCATCCGCTGCGAAAGCGAACGGGTAAGGAGCGCGCCATGAGAATTCTCGCAATCGTATCCGCCCTTTCCCTTGCCCTTGCCAGCCAGGCGCTTGCCGCGGGTGGTGGAGACACGGAGCCCAAGCATCCGGATAAGCAGGAGTGGAGCTGGGAGGGTCCTTTCGGAACCTTCGATCGCCAGCAGCTGCAGCGCGGCTATCAGGTCTACAAGGAAGTCTGCGCGGCCTGCCACGGCGCCCGCCTGATTGCCTTCCGTAACCTGGCACAGCCCGGTGGACCGGAGTTCACCCAAGCCCAGGCCAAGGCCATTGCTGCCGGCGTGCAGGTGTCGGCACTCGACGACAAGGGCGAGCCGATCCAGCGTCCGGGTACCCTGGCTGATCGTTTCCCGTCGCCGTATCCGAACGACAAGGCCGCGCGAGCCGCCAACAACAACGCCCTTCCGCCCGACCTTTCGGTCATCGTGAAGGCGCGTGCGCATGGCATCGAAGGCGAGGGGCCGGACTACATCTACTCGCTGCTGACCGGTTACACCGATCCGCCGGCCGGAAAGACCGTGCTCGAAGGCCTCTACTACAATGAGTACTTCGCGGGCCACCAGATCGGCATGCCTCCTCCGCTCAGCTCGGACGGCCAGGTGACGTGGCCGGATGGAAATCCGCCTGCTACCAAGCAGCAGATGGCCAAGGACGTCGTGGCCTTCCTGACCTGGGCGGCAGACCCGCACATGGAAGCGCGCAAGGAACTCGGCGTGAAGGTGGTGATCTTCCTCGTGTTCCTGTCGATCCTCCTTTTCCTTGCCTACAAGAGGCAGTGGAAGGACGTCGATCACTGATCCTGGTGATCCGTTCCAATGATCCCAAGGGGTCGGCGTCGAGCCGGCCCCTTTTTCGTTTCCCGGACCAGCAGGTCTCGAATTCCGTTGCGCGGGTCCGGGCAGGTGTTAAAAACGCGGCGATTTTGGAAGGGTGACCGGAATGGCGAACACTGTTCTAGGCGTTATTGGCGGCAGCGGCGTGTATGGCGTCGATGGACTGGAGAATGCGCGCTGGGAGCGCGTCCGTTCCCCTTGGGGCGAGCCTTCGGACGAGCTTCTGTTCGGCCGCCTTGCCGGGGTCGACATGGTGTTCCTGCCGCGGCACGGCCGCGGTCACGTTCAATCCCCGAGCTCGATCAATTATCGCGCCAACATCGATGCGCTGAAGCGGGTAGGGGTCACCGATGTGATTTCTGTGTCTGCCTGCGGTTCGCTGAAGGAAGAGCTGCCGCCGGGCACTTTCGTCCTCGCCGACCAGTTCATCGACCGAACCTTTGCCCGCGAGAAGTCGTTCTTTGGACCGGGGTTTGTCGCGCATGTCTCAATGGCGCATCCGGTGTGTCCGCGTCTCGTCAATGCAATGTCGGCAGCAGCCAAGCAGGCCGGCATCAAGCACGTCGTCGGTGGCACATATCTGGCGATGGAAGGTCCGCAGTTCTCGACGTTTGCCGAGTCCAACCTCTATCGTTCATGGGGTTGCAGCGTAATCGGGATGACGGCCATGCCGGAAGCCAAGCTCGCCCGCGAGGCCGAGCTGCCCTACGGGATCGTGGCGATGGTGACCGACTACGACTGCTGGCATGCCGACCATGACCACGTCACCGTGGACCAGGTCATCAAGATCCTGAATGGAAATGCGGACAATGCGAGGTCCCTGCTCAAGGCGCTGGCGCCCATGCTGGGCCCGAAGAGAACCAACTCGCCGCTCAACATCGAAACCACGCTTGATACCGCGCTCATCACGGCGCCGGAAAAGCGTGATCCTGCCCTTGTCGCAAAACTGGACGCCGTTGCCGGTCGCGTCCTCAAGAAGGCCTGAACCATGGATATCAAGTCAGTCATCCGTACCATCCCCGACTATCCGAAGCCGGGCATCATGTTCCGCGACGTCACCACGCTGTTCGGCAACGCTCGTGCGTTCCGCACGACCGTCGACCGGCTTGTGCAGCCCTATGCGGGTACGCGGATCGACAAGGTGGTCGGCATCGAGGCGCGCGGGTTCATCCTGGCAGGCGCCGTTGCACACCAGCTTTCCGTCGGCTTCGTGCCCGTCCGCAAGAAGGGCAAGCTGCCGTGGCGTACGATCCAGCAGAGCTATGACCTTGAGTATGGCACCGACACTGTCGAGATCCACGAGGATGCGGTGAAGCCCGGCGAGAACGTTCTTCTCGTGGATGACCTGATCGCCACGGGCGGCACGGCCGAAGCGGCCATCCGCCTGATCGAGAAAGTCGGTGGCAAGGTCGTCGGCTGCAGCTTCATCATCGACCTGCCGGAGCTGAAGGGCCGCGAGCGTCTCCAGAAGCTTGGCAAGACGGTGCTTTCGCTCGTCGAGTTCGAGGGGCACTGACCGCAAGATGAAAATCCATGGCCGGGCGTATCGCACGATCTGGGTGGCAGATGACGGATGGTCTGTCGAGGTCATCGACCAGACCCTGTTGCCTTTCGACTTTGCGACGAAGCCGCTGAAGTCGCTTGAAGATGCAGCCGTTGCCATCACGACCATGGTGGTCCGGGGGGCGCCGCTGATCGGAGCCACCGCTGCTTACGGCTTGTGCATGGCGCTGCGCCAGGATCCCTCTGACCAATCGCTTGAGCGTGCCTACAACACGCTTGTTGCCACGCGGCCCACGGCCATCAATCTCAAGTGGGCGCTCGACCAGATGGTCGAGGCCGTCAAGCCGGTGCCCGCAGAACGCCGCATGGAAGCTGCCTACCGTCGCGCGGCGGAGCTGTGTGACCAGGATGTGGCAACGAACGAGGCCATCGGACGCAATGGCCTGCAAATCATCAAGGACATTGCGGCGCGGAAAAACGGCAAACCCGTCAATATCCTGACGCACTGCAATGCCGGATGGCTTGCCTGCGTCGACTGGGGAACGGCGCTGGCGCCCATCTACATGGCGCATGATGCGGGCATTCCGGTTCATGTGTGGGTCGATGAAACACGCCCGCGCAACCAGGGTGGCTCGCTTACCGCATATGAGCTGGGCGCCCATGGCGTGAAGCACACGATCATCGTCGACAATGCCGGTGGCCATTTCATGCAGCATGGGCAAGTGGACATGTGCATCGTTGGCACCGACAGGACAACAGCCTCGGGCGATGTGGCCAACAAGATCGGTACCTACCTCAAGGCGCTTGCTGCGTACGACAACAAGGTGCCGTTCTATGTTGCGCTTCCGTCCTCCACCATTGACTGGTCCATCACGGATGGCCGTCGCGACATTGAAATCGAACTGCGCTCGGCCCGCGAGGTCACCCATGTGCTCGGCCGTCTGAAGGATGGCTCGACGCAATCCGTCGAAATCACGTCACCCGGCAGTCCTGCATCAAACCCTGCATTCGACGTGACGCCCGCGCGGCTGGTGACAGGGCTCGTGACGGAGAGGGGTGTGTGTGCAGCTTCGCCCGAAGGACTGCTGAAGCTGTTCCCGGAGCGCCGGAAGTGAAGCGGCCGGCCGTGGTGCACCGCGGCGTTGCGGGCGCATTGCGGCGCAAACCGGCGGCACCGCGCTCGCTCCTGGTTTCATTCTGCCGGACAATGTCTTCAACGGCCCTGTCACCGGGCCGAAGCGGTAACCTGTCCGTTCGCACCGGTGATGGCATGCTCATCACGCCCACGGGCATGGCGTACGATGAAATTGAGACTTCCGACATCGTGCATGTCCTGAACGATGGAACAGTGCCTGCAGGGCAGCGCGCGCCGTCCAGCGAGTGGCACATGCACCTTGCGATCTATGCGGCACGCGCTGATGCGGGTGCCATCGTGCACACGCACTCACTGAATGCGACTGCCCTGTCGTGTCTCCACAAGGACATTCCCGCGTTTCACTACATGGTGGCGGAGTTCGGTGGGGACCACGTGGCGTGTGCGCCCTATGCGACCTATGGCAGCGAGTTGCTGGCGCGCCATGCGGTGAAGGCTCTCGGTGCGCAGCATGCGTGCCTGCTCGCGAACCATGGGGCCATCACTGTTGCAGCTGATCTTTCCCGGGCCTTTGAGCGAGCGCGGGACCTCGAGGCTCTCGCGGCGCAGTACCTGCTGGCACTCAGGTCCGGCAGTCCCCAGATTCTCAGCAAAAAGGAAATGGCGAAGGTGCTCGAGAAGTTCCGTACCTACGGCCAGCAACCCGAAACAGGACAAGGCACATGAGCGTTGCGCTGGTGACAGGGGCGGCCAAGCGCCTCGGGCGCGAAATTGCGATGCAACTGGCGCGCACTGGGTGGGACATCGCGGCTCACTATCTGTCGAGCGAGAACGATGCGAAGGCTCTTGCCGCTGACGTGAAGGCGCTCGGCCGCAAGTGCGTGCTGATCAAGGCTGACCTGGCCGTCGAGAGCGATGTCGAGGGAATGCTGCAGCAGGCCGAAACTGCGGGTGGACCCGTGACCGCGCTCGTCAACTCCGCATCCATTTTTGAGGATGATCGGTGGGACACAGCCACGCGCGACAGCTGGGAGCGGCACCTGAGCATCAACCTGCGCGCGCCGCTTGTTCTTTCTCAGGGATTTGCGCGGCGCCTGCCGGCGGGTCTCAACGGGTCAATCACGAACCTGATCGACCAGTCCGTGCTGAGACTGTCACCGCAATTCATGTCTTACACCATCTCCAAGGCGGGGCTCTGGACGATGACGCAAACCCTCGCGCAGGCGCTCGCTCCGCGCGTCCGGGTCAATGCGGTCGCGCCCGGGCCGGCGCTCAAGGCGTCCCACCAGAGCCAGGCCAATTTCGACCGGCAGGTGCAGTCCACGCTCCTGAAACGGCCGTCCGGGCCGGAGGACATTGCGGCGGCTGTCCTGTATCTTGTGTCTGCACCGTCGGTGACGGGACAGATGATTGCCGTCGACAGTGGCCAACACCTGTCGTGGTCGCCCAGTGATTTCGTGGAGTGACGTGGTCGTGTCCAAAGAACGTGCGCAGGTCCAACCGTTCCGGATTGCCGATGCCAAGCGGCGGATCCGTCATGTGTTCGTGCGGGACCTCGAGCTCGAGGCCAATATCGGCGTCTATCACCGGGAGCAGGGGCGCAGCCAGCCGGTGCTCATCAATGTCGACCTGACGGTCGAGGAAGGCGATGTTCCACTCGAAGACAAGCTGGCGAATGTCGTGGACTATGGTGCCGTTGTCGACGGCATCAAGGACATCCTGGCCGGCGGCCACCTGAACCTGGTGGAGACCCTGGCGGACAGGATTGCGGACTTCTGCCTGTCGGACAGGCGCGTGCGTGTTGCGCGTGTCCGTATCGAGAAGCTGAAGGTGGTGGCGGAAGCCAAGTCGGTTGGCGTCGAGATCGAGCGGGAGTCCCCGCACTAGCGGCGCGATCATCCGGCATGTCCGAGCAAGAAACCAGGGACACAGAAGGCGGGAGTGACGACGGCAATCGGCTCGCCAAAGGGGCGTCGGTGATCGCCGCCTATCTTCCGCGCCTGCCCAATGCACCGGGCGTGTACCGGATGCTGGGCGCCGAGAACGACGTGCTCTATGTCGGCAAGGCCTCAAGCCTGCGCAAGCGTGTGCAGGCCTATACCAAGCCCTACGACCAGCCGGCACGCATTGCGCGCATGATCGCGAACACGGTCTCCATGGAGTTCGTCCAGACTTCGTCGGAGGTCGAGGCGCTCCTGCTCGAGGCCAATCTCATCAAGCGCCTGAAGCCGCGCTACAATGTGCTGCTGCGCGACGACAAGTCGTTTCCGTACATCCTCGTCACGGGCGACCATGAAGCGCCGCAGATCGTCAAGCATCGCGGTGCGAAGAACCGGAAGGGCGACTATTTCGGACCGTTTGCCTCGGCCGGCGCCGTGGGGCGGACGCTGAACACGCTCCAGCGCGCCTTCCTGCTGCGCAGCTGCTCGGATTCGGTCTTCGAGGCCCGAACGCGTCCGTGCCTTCTGTTCCAGATCAAGCGCTGCGCGGCCCCTTGCGTCGGAAAGATCGGGGCAGGCGAATACAGGCAACTCGTGGACCAGGCACGAGACTTCCTGAAGGGGCGGGGCAATGACGTTCGGGACCGCCTTTCGCAGGAGATGGAGTTCGCGTCGTCGCAACTCGACTTCGAGAAGGCCGCGCGCCTGCGTGACCGCATTCGCGCGCTCGCCCATGTCCAGCTGCAGCAGGGGATCAATCCGGAGACGATCGACGAAGCCGACCTGTTCGCGCTGCACCAGGCAGCAGGGCAGAGCTGCGTGCAGGTCATCTTTTTCAGGTCCGGGCAGAACTGGGGTAACCATGTGTTCTTTCCCCGGCATGACAAGGGTGTTGAGGCGAGCGAACTGCTCGAAGGCTTTGTCACGCAGTTCTATGACGAGCGGGAACCTCCGCGCAGCATCATCCTGAGCCATGACGTGCAGGAGCCGGAGCTGCTTGCGGAAGCGCTGTCGGTGAAGGCCGG
>CAZYFM010000001.1:0-24012 GCA_964646885.1 uncultured Flavobacteriaceae bacterium | reverse complement strand
CCGGTGATGACTACGGCATGATGCGCGAAGTGCTCACGCGGCGCTTCAAGCGGCTCCTGAAACTCCAGCAGGAGGCGAAGCAGGAGCCAGTGGCTTTTGACGCGCAGGATGAGGACGATGATCCCGCCGACGTGCCGGTGCCGGATCTTGTCCTGATTGATGGCGGCGCCGGACAACTGGCGCAGGCCATGGGAGTCATCCGGGAACTGGGCGTGACGGGCGTAACGGTTGTCTCGATTGCCAAGGGGCCTGACCGGGATGCCGGGCGCGAACATTTCTTCATGGATGGCCGGGAGCCATTCCAGCTCGAGCCCAAGAGCCCCGTGCTGTTCTATCTCCAGCGCCTGCGCGATGAGGCACATCGTTTTGCAATCGGTACCCACCGGGCGAAGCGCGCCAAGGCGCTGACGCGCTCGCCGCTTGATGAAATCGAAGGAATCGGGCCGGCGCGCAAGCGGGCGCTTCTCAACCATTTCGGGTCTGGCCGGGCCGTTACACGCGCCGGACTATCCGACCTCGAATCGGTCAAGGGCGTTTCAAAGGAACTCGCGCGGAAGATCTACGAGCATTTCCACGAGAAAGGCTAGGTTTCGTGCGGCCGGGCGATTGTGGCGCTTTGTATCACATCGAGGAATTTCCCTTTTTTCCAAACCCGATTAGTCTTGGCGCATGGGAGATCACCTGCCGAACATTCTGACGCTCGCGCGCATCGCCCTGGTGCCCGCCTTTGTCGCGTCCTTCTGGATGTCCATGCCGATGGGCCGCTGGGTCGCGTTCGTGGTCTTCGTTGTTGCAGCGATCACCGATTACGCGGATGGCTGGCTGGCACGATCGCGCAACCTTGAGTCCCGTCTTGGCCAGATGCTGGACCCGATCGCCGACAAGCTGCTGGTTGCTGCTGCGCTTGTGATGCTGGTCTACAATGACGACATTCGCGGGTTCGTGATCATTCCCGCCCTGATCATTCTTGCCCGTGAGATCCTGGTCTCGGGCATGCGCGAGTTCCTTGCGACGATCTCGGTGCAGGTGCCTGTCTCGTCCGTTTCCAAGTTCAAGACGGCCGTTCAGCTGGGTGCGCTGGCGATGCTCATCCTTGCGCCTGCGGTCGAGCATGTGTGGGGTGGCCTGCACTTTGCGGGGATCGTGTCCCTGTGGGGCGCGGCGATCCTGACCATCTATACCGGCTTCAGCTATGTGCAGGCGAACCTGGCGCATGTATCGGCTGAGGATGCGCGCGATCGTCGGCAACGCTCGGCCGAAGCCCGGCAGGCGCCGTGAAACTTCTCTATTTTGCCTGGCTTCGCCAGCATGTCGGCCTGTCCGAGGAGACAGTCGATTGTCCTGCCGGCATCGGCACCGTCGCGGAACTGATGGCCTGGCTTGCAACACGCAGTCCCGGCCACGCCAAGGCTTTCGAGCATCCATCCCGCATCAAGTGCGCCATCAACCAGGAGCATGTCAGGCATGATGCGCGTGTATCTGCAGGGGACGAGATTGCATTCTTTCCTCCGGTGACAGGCGGATGATCCGGGTCGTTGTCCAGGATGCCGATTTCGATGCGGGAGCCGAGGTGGCCCGCCTTGGTTCGGGCCAAGACAATGTTGGAGCCGTCGTCAGCTTTGTTGGTGTTGTCCGCGCCGAGAGCGAAGGCGAGAAGCTGCTGTCACTCCACCTGGAGCACTATCCGGGGATGACGGAACGCGAATTGACGCGGATTGCAGGCGAGGCCCGCGAGCGCTGGAAGCTGTCGGGTGTCACGATCATCCACCGTGTGGGAACGCTTCGACCCGGCGCGCAGATCGTGCTGGTCGTTACCGCCTCCGCGCACAGGCAGGCTGCGTTTGATGGATGCGCTTTCGTGATGGACTACCTGAAGACCAAGGCGCCGTTCTGGAAGAAGGAAACGCGCGCCTCGGGAGAGTACTGGGTCGACGCGCGCAGCAGCGATGACGATGCCGCCGCGCGCTGGCAGGGCTCCTAGATGCGGTGCTTGCCGCGGACGAAGTTCGAGTAATCGTCCATCAGCGTGCGCGTGATGTTTCCGACTTCAAAGTTCCAGTTGCCGATCTGGCCGACGGGCGTGACTTCGGCTGCTGATCCGGTGAGGAAGCACTCCGTGAACGAACTCACGTCGCTGCTCTGGATGTAGGTCTCGACAACCTCGATCTGGCGTGCGCGTGCCAGGTCCATCACCGTCTGGCGCGTGATGCCATTCAGGAAACAGTCAGCGTGTGGCGTGTAGAGGCGGCTGTCCTTCACGAAGAACATGTTCGCGCCCGTGGCTTCCGCGACCAGGCCCCGCCAGTCATACATCATGGCGTCGGCCAGCCCCTTCTGTTCAGCCTCATGCTTGGACAGCGTGCAGATCATGTAGAGGCCTGCAGCCTTGGCCTTCCACGGGGTCGTGTCCGGCGCCGGCCTTCGCCAGCGCGAGATGTCCATGCGGATGCCCTTCTTCTTGATCTCGGGGTCGAACATGGACGGCCACGGCCACACAGCGATGGCGACATGGATCTTCGACTTCTGTGCGCTCACGGCCATCTGCTCGCTGCCGCGCCAGGCGACCGGCCGCATATAGGCATCTTCCGCGCCCTGGGCTTCGACGACCTGCCGGCAGGCGTCATTGATCTGTTCTTCAGTGAAGGGAATCTCGAATCCCATCAGGCGCGCCGACTGGAAGAGGCGCGCGGTATGCTGCTCGAGCTTGAAGACCTTGCGGCCGTAAACGCGCTGGCCTTCGAAGATGCAGGACCCGTAATGCAGGCCATGCGTAAGTACATGAACCTTCGCGTCGCGCCACGGCACGAGCTTTCCATCCAGCCAGATCTGGCCTTCGCGATCATCAAACGGGATCAATGACATCCGGTAACTCCTTCACACGCCCTTTGGTTAAGGCGCCATCCTCATTTCCTTTGCACAGAGTATAGCTTGCAGGCCACACAATGTGCGCTCTATTCTGGGGCAAATCTGCCATAAACGCCGTGCATGACTCCAGCGGGCATTCCATGAAGGCGACAGCTCCACTCCTATACCTTCGAGAGGAAGAACTCACGGATGGTTTCGAGCTGTTCTTCTTCGCGAGCAGGGATGTTGGTCGCGCGCTTGATGACACGCTCGCCAAGCGGGGCCTTGGCCGTGCGCATGCCCGTGCCATCCATTTTATTGCCCGGCACCCGGGACTGCCCGTATCGGATATTCTGGGAATTCTCGGGATCACGAAACAATCGCTCGGGCGCATCCTCAAGGACCTGCTCGGGAAAGAGCTTGTGACCCAGGTGACGGGCCAGAAGGACAAGAGGCAGCGCCTGCTGTTCCTGACCCCGGCAGGTCGGGAAGCCGCATCGGAGTTTGCGGGCCTGCAGCGGGCCCTCTTTGCGCGGGCCTTCCGGTCCGCCGGACCGGATGCGGTTGCCGGCTTCCGGCAGGTCCTGAGCGGCCTGATTGCCGACGAGGAGCGGGCGGGCGTCATGCGCCTGATAGCGAAGAGATGAACATGGACGTTGAAGCCGGCGCCTCCGAGAAGCCAGAACAGCATCTGCTGGTCGTCGATGACGACACGCGCATCCGCACGCTGCTGCAACGCTTCCTGTCCGAGCACGGTTATCGCGTGACGGCGGCCAAGGATGCCGCCGAGGCCCGGCAGCTCATGGCCAGCTGGGATTTCGACTTCATCATCCTCGACGTGATGATGCCGGGCGAAGATGGCTTTGCCCTGACAAAGTCCATTCGCGAAACATCCAATGTGCCGATCCTGCTGCTGACCGCGCGTGGCGAGTCCGTTGATCGAATCGAGGGTCTTGAGCGGGGCGCCGACGACTATCTGGCCAAGCCATTCGAGCCGCGCGAACTCCTGCTTCGCGTCTCCACCATTCTCAGGCGTGCGGGCCGTCCCGCTGAAAGCCAGAAGCAGATCGTGCATCTCGGCGTCTGCCGTTTTGATGCCGAACGTGGCGAACTCACGCGCGATGGAAAGCCCGTGAAGCTTACTTCGGCGGAACTGCAGCTCATGCGCCTGCTTTCAGCCAATGCGGGACAGACCTTCACGCGAACCGAGCTCTCCCAGCAGATGGGTGCGGTGCTTGAGCGGACCGTCGACGTACAGATTACCCGCCTGCGCCGGAAGATCGAGGTGGACCCGAAGCTTCCGCTTTACCTGCAAACAGTGCGCGGCATCGGGTATGTCCTGATGCCGGACAGGGTGGGATAGGCCTTGAAACAGGGTTTCTTCAGGCGGTCGCTACCCCGCGGGCTCTTTGGCCGGTCGCTCCTCATCATTGTCATGCCAGTCGTCCTGGTGCAGGCGGTGGTGACCTATCTGCTCTTTGACCGGCAATGGGACGCTGTCACGACTCGCATTTCGCGTGCGGCGGCCGCGCAAATCGTGCTCTTCGTCCAGAGCTATGAAACACTGGGTCCCGAGAAGTTCGAGATCGAATCCGTTCGGTTGCGCGAGACGTCGTTCGGGCTTGTGCCTGTCGTGAAGCTGGGCGAACGCATTCCCGACACGGAGTCTCCAGCCTACGACGTGCTGAAGCGCGTGTTCGGGCGGGAGCTGTCGGCGCGCATCAATCGCCCGGTGTGGATCGACTCGTTCAACAATCCCGACCATGTCGACATACGCATCCAGCTCGATGGCGCCGTGATGCACATCCTGGCCGAAAGCAAGCGCGTCATGTCGACGAACACCCATGTCTGGGTTCTCTGGATGATCGGCACTTCGGTTGTCTTCCTCAGCATCGCCATCCTTTTCCTGCGCAACCAGATCCGGCCGATCGAACGCCTGGCCGATGCAGCGGAAGCCTTCGGCAAGGGGCGCGACGTGCCGGACTTCCGCCCGTCGGGTGCCACCGAAGTCAGGCGTGCCGCGCTGGCCTTCCTCGACATGCGAGAGCGCATCTCAAAGTTTGTCCAGCAGCGCACCGAAATGCTTGCAGGTGTCAGCCATGACCTACGCACGCCGCTGACACGCATCAAGCTCGAACTGGCGATGATGAAGGAAGACGCCTCCATCGTGGCGCTCAAGGGCGACCTCGAGGAAATGGAGCACATGCTCGAGGAGTACCTCGCCTTTGCACGTGGCCAGGCGGGAGAGGGTGCCTCCGATACCGACATCTGCCAGCTTCTCCGGGAGATTGGCGTGAATGCGCAGCGCAAGGCTGATGCCAAGGCTTCGGGCAAGAAGGTCGACGTCATCGTTCCGGAAAGCCTCGTGCTCGAGGTCCGGCCCAATGCAATCCGCCGTTGCGTCGTGAACCTGGTGGAGAATGCCGTGCGTCATGGCACGCGGGTCGAGATATCGGCGACCGAGGGCACCCATGTCATCGAGATTGCCGTGGATGATGACGGTCCCGGCATCCCCCTTGAGCGTCGGGAGGAGGCTTTCCGGCCGTTCCATCGTCTCGACAGCGGAAGGTCGCTTGTCACGGGTGGTGCGGGACTTGGCCTTGCCATCGCGCGGGACATCGCGCGCGGGCATGGCGGCGATATCACGCTTGAGGACAGTCCGCTGGGCGGGCTGCGTGCCGTGCTTCGCTTGCCGGTCTAGCCTTCATCGTCGTCGCCATCCGAGCGGGAGGTGGCGTCGCGCCTCACGCGCTGAAGCGTTTCATTCCACTCTTCGATCGTACGCAGCCTGCGGTCGATGTGTGCCATCGTCTTGGCCAGATCCTCGCTGTCAGATAGCCACACTGAAAGCGTGTCGGCCATCAGCAGGCCTATGCCGCGCGTGACCATGAATCCGCGCCAACCGACGTCCGGCAGGTGCGCCGCAGATGCAATCCAGTGTGCGCTTCGCATGGCCATGGGCACGAGATCGACGATCAGGCTCAGGTCGCCCCTGCTGTCATTCCTGATTGCTGCAAATACGGGTTTGAGTGGCTGCAGTTGCTCAAACCAGGACAGGATCGCATCGAATGCACGGTCGCGCGGATGCATGCCGGCATCGATCTCTGGCGCGTGCTCGAGGAACTTCAGGTCGACATCCTTGCCGATGAGGGGAAGCAGAGCCGACTTCGTCGGGCAAATGTCATAGACCGTTGCCAGCGGCAGCTTGGCCTTCTTCGCGACCTGCGCGAGGTTCAGGCCCGTCCAGCCGTGTTCCTCGATTGCCTTGCAGGCTGCGGTGACAAGTTTCTGTTCGGGTGTCTGCTTGGCGGCCATGGGTTCCGGTCCTGAGGCGCAATGAATGCCCTTGGAGTTCGGGCCTGTCCATTCATTTGGACAGCTCGGTTGCGCGGCGCGTGGCTTCCGCAACGGCTTTCGAGATGAGTTCTTCAAGCCGGTTGCCATCCATCAGCACTTTCAGCGCGGCCTCGGTCGTGCCTCCGGGGCTTGTGACCGACTTGCGGAGTTCCGCGGCCGAGCGGTTGCTCTGTTCCAGCAATGCGCCGGCCCCTTCGACCGTGCGCCTCGCCAGTAACGATGCGACGTCGGCAGCAAGGCCTTGCCTGATCGCCGCGGCGGTCAGGCTTTCCACAAGATGGAAGACGTATGCAGGGCCCGAGCCTGACACGGCTGTCACGGCGTCGAGCTGGCGTTCGTCATCCAGCCAGATGAAATCTCCCACAGTTCCGAGAACCCGCTCGGCCAGCGTCCTTGATTCGGACGATGTTCCTGGCATCGAGACGCCCGCCGTAATCCCTTTCCCGATGGATGCGGGCAGGTTCGGCATGCACCTGACCAGGGCAGAGGGGTGACCAAGCCAGGCATCGAGGCTGGCCAGCGTTGTGCCTGCGGCAATGGATATGAAGAGTGCGCTGGCGCTGAAGGGCGCGTAGGCGGAGGCGACCTGCGCCATCAGCTGGGGTTTCACCGCGAGTACGATTACGGCTGGTGATGTCCCCCGGACCGCAGATGCGTCCGTGGCGAAGCGCGCGCCCTTCGATGCGAGCGCGGCGTGCAGCGCCTGATTGGGCGCCGGGTCGACCAGAAGCAGCTGTTCAGCGCCGCCACTGGCTGCGAGGGCTTCGGCAATGGCGCCGCCCATATTGCCGGCGCCAACGATGACGACCGGATTGTCCCTTGTTCCGATGGAACCTTCCTGCCCTGGACTCAGGCGCTTCCCTGACACTGGTACACCGCCGATGCTGCTGCCTCGGCAGCAGATTTGCCAGCCCAGATCACAAATTGGAAGGTCGAATGATAGCGTTCGCAGGCTTCGAGCGCGGCATCGATCATGCCTTCGCACTGTTCTGGGGTTCCCATCGCATTCCGTAACAGCAATCCGTGACGATAGGTCACCTGACCGCTATCCGGCCACATTTCGAAGTGACCGAGGCAGAGTTGCTCGTTGATGATGTTGATCAGCGACGCGATTTCGGTCCGCTTTGCCCTTGGAACCTTGACCTCGAGCTGAACCGTCAGCTGGAGCGTCTCCACGTTGGGGCGCCACGTGAACGTCAGGTGGTGGTCCTCCGTCTGGCCCGGAAAGGACAGGTGCATCTCTTCCTCACCCGGCCTGTCGAACAGCCACTCGTTCTGCGACGCGAGCTGCTCAACGAGATCCAGGGGATTGTCGCCGGTGGAGGGGGTAACGAACTGCAGTGTGCTCATCTGACTTTTCTGCCTTTCCCGTCCTCCCAGAGTCAGCCCGCCGCCGGGGTGGGCCGGCGGCGGTGACACGAGAGGGCAATTTAGCAAGGGTACGCAGGCAGGTGCTCCGGGCACGGAAAACAAACGCTCCACATCTAGTAGCCCGACGCGAAGCACCTCCCATGAATCGGAGCGTGCACCAAAGGTTGAATCCCTCGCAAGAGTCATACGAGGGCATGACTCATTCTTCATGTGGACTGTGTCGGGACGAATAAATTGAGCTTGGGGATGTCCTGCGGACAGTTTGATTTCCGCGGCTGTGAATCATTTTTTCACACGTGGAAAACATTGCGATTTCCACGAGTCCCGAGCGTGTGCTTCAACTCCCGAAGGTGGCGTGTCGTCCCATGTATCACGATGACAACCATGCAGCGGTGCAATGCTCTATACTGTCACTTCTTTCCTGTTTGAATCGGCCAGGCGCAACTGATGTTCGTCATTCCATTTCCTGAAATTGATCCTGTTCTCATCCAGATTGGACCGTTCGCGATCCGCTGGTATGCGCTGGCCTATGTCGCCGGACTTCTGGGCGCCTGGTGGTACATCCTGCGCCTTCTCAAGACCCAGCGGCTCTGGAGCGGTGTTCCGTTCAACGGTGCGCCCCAGGCGAACAGCGATCACATTGGCGACCTCTTCGTGTGGGCCGCAATTGGCGTGATCGCCGGAGGCCGGCTTGGCTATGTCCTGTTCTATGGCCTCATCTACGAGACCGATCACTTCCTGGGTTCCCCCTGGAAGATCTTTGCCGCGTGGGAAGGCGGCATGTCGTTTCACGGGGGCGCATTGGGCGTCGTGGTCGCCATCATCCTGTTCGCACGGCGCAAGAAGCTGGACATTGTTGCACTGGGAGACCTTGTTGCGGTCGCAGCCCCCATCGGGCTGTTCTTCGGACGGCTTGCGAACTTCATCAATGGCGAACTCTACGGCAAGATCACGGATGTGCCGTGGGGCGTCGAGTTCCCGGCGGCCGCGATCAGGGCTGTCGACGGCACGGTTCTCAGCAATCCTGCCCGGCACCCGTCGCAACTCTACGAAGCTGCACTAGAAGGCGTTCTTCTCTTCGCGATCCTCCACATCCTGGTTCACCGCTTCAATGCGTTGAGCCGTCCCGGGCTGGTGATTGCCGTTTTCTGGATCGGTTACGGCCTGTTCCGCAGCATCGTGGAAATCTTCTTCCGCGACTCAAACCAGCTTGTATTCGGTGGCGCGCTGACAATGGGAACGCTGCTCTCAATGGGCATGTTCGTCTTTGGCGGGTTCTTCATCTGGTACGCCTTCTATCGCAAGGGGCCGCGACTGCTCACAACATGAACGACGTCGAGCGCTACCTCCGCCAGCAGATCGTGCAGCACGGGCCGGTTTCGGTCGCCACGTTCTTTCACCTTGCCGTCAGCGGCCTGCCGACAAGCTATTACGCGGCGCGCGAACCCTTTGGTGCCGGAGGGGACTTCATCACGTCCCCGGAGATCTCGCAGGTGTTTGGCGAGTGCATTGGCGCCTGGTGTGTCGACGTCTGGCAGCAGTTGGGCTCGCCCTCATCATTCCAGCTTGTCGAATTGGGGCCGGGGAAGGGTACCCTGATGGTGGATGTTCTTCGTGCGTCGCGCGTCCGACCCGGCTTTTCAAAGGCTGCGCGGATCACTCTTGTGGAAACGAGTTCCCGGTTACGCCAGGTGCAGGAAGAGGCACTTTCAACGAGCAGCAGCGCATCGCTGGGCTGGGCCAGTTCAGTAGCGGAAGTTCCTTCGGGGTTGCCGACGATCATCATCAGCAACGAGTTTCTCGATGCCCTTCCGGCCCGCCAGTTCGTTCGCGTTCGCGGGCGCTGGCTCGAGAGGGTCGTCGCCTTGGACGAGCGTGACCGCCTTGTATTCGGCGTGAATTCCGAGACTGACTACGCTTCGCTTGTTCCTGAAAGGGTGCGTGATTCAGCCGAGGGCAGCGTTCATGAGTACAGTGAGCCTGTCGCGGAGATTGGGCGCCTGGCGGGTGAGCGCCTCACGAACGACACAGGTGCGTTCCTGGCCATCGACTATGGCTACAAGGGTCCCGCGACGGGCGACACGCTTCAGGCGGTCCGCGCTCATTCGAGGGCGGATGTCCTGTCAGATCCGGGCGCGAGCGATCTTACCTTTCATGTCGATTTTGACGTGCTTGGTCGCGCCTTCGAATCCACCGGCTGCGAGGTGATGCCCCTGATCGAACAGCGCGATTTCCTTTTCCGGACGGGAGCGGTCGAAAGAACAGAACTGCTCAAGCGTCGTGCGAGCGAAGTCCAGGCCGTCCAGCTTGAGCGTGCGATGTCACGATTGACGTCTCCTGATGCAATGGGCACCCTGTTCAAGGTTTTTTGCGCCTCGTTTCCTCCCTTCCTCAAACCGGCAGGTTTTGCTTCGTGACACTGGTGTTGACATCCCCGACCCTCGCCGCGCAATCCGGAATTGCTCACGGGTTCTGGGGGCGTCGCGGCGGTCGATCGTCAGGAGTGTTCGCGTCGCTGAACTGCGGATATGGCTCCGATGATGATCCGCAGCTGGTGCGCTCGAACCGAACCGTGGTGGCAGACGCCCTGGGCACACATGTCGATCAACTGATTACCGCCTACCAGATCCATAGTGCCGACGTGATCAATGTGGAGCGGGCCTGGGTCCGGGAAGATGCGCCGCGCGGCGACGCCATGGTTACGCGAGTTCCTGGCATTGCGCTCGGCGTGCTGGCGGCAGACTGCGCGCCCATTCTATTCGTTGACAAAGGTGCGGGCGTGATCGGTTCAGCCCATGCGGGATGGCAGGGTGCCTTCAAGGGCGTTGTCGAGGCCGTCGTGGCAGCCATGGAAACACTGGGCGCCCGGCGCTCGCATATCCATGCCGAAGTCGGCCCGTGCATCAGCCAGAAGAACTATGAAGTGGGGCCGGAATTCAGGGACCGTTTCATCGGTCAGGACGCAAGCTGGACCAGGTTTTTCGTGCCGTCCGCCCGGTCAGGTCACTGGATGTTTGACCTGCCGGCCTATGTGTCCCATCGCCTTGAGCTTTCCCTTGTCGGTTCGTTTGGCGTGCTGGGCCGGTGCACCTATGAGCAGGAAGTCGATTACTTCTCGTTTCGCAGGACAACACACCGCAACGAGAGCCAATACGGACGAAACATTTCCGCGATCATGCTGAAACCATGAAACCAAAGCACCTCCTGTCGCTTCTGGCCTCTTTCCTGTTCCTGCTCTCGTGCGCTGCGGTGACGGAGCCCATGGGTGTGGAAGACCCCTTTGCCATCCCGCGCGCCTTCGAGGACGTGCCGCGCAATCAGGCCATGCTCAATCCGGCGCTGAGCGTCACGACGATGGTGGTGGAGCTGCCAAAGGGCATGAACGCAGAACTGGGGCCAGACCTCCAGTCAAAGGTCATTCGGGCACTCGAGGACAGCGACATCGCGGCCCAGATGTCGTCGGGCCTGCCTTCCTGGACATTGAAGGCGCGCCAGGCTGGTACATTTCGCGCGGAGCCCGCCAGCCTTCCCACGAGCGTCATCGTCTGGCGCGTCTATGACAAGAACAACGTGAAGAAAGGCCAGTTCACTTCAACCTTTACCGGCACGAATGCTGCGGATGTCATACCGCGGTTGTCGGAGCAGGCGGCGTTTGTGAGCAAACAGGTCCTTGCGCTCCTCGCGGCGGATGGTGATCCCACGGCAGCAGCCACGCAGGGCGGATCGGAAGCGCAAGACAACTTCGTACTGACGGTCGGAAGCATCTCGGGCGCACCTGGCGATGGAAACCGTGCCCTCGCGCAATCGCTCAAGACGGCCCTCGCGGCCAAAGGGGCGCGGGTGTCCGACACACTTCCCGATGGCGGGTGGCAGGTGGAGTGTTTGGTGACCGTCTCCTCGCTCAGTGCGACCGAAGACCGCGTGCAGCTTGTCTGGAAGCTTCTGGACCCCTCCAAAAAGGAGGCGGGGACCCTGACGCAAGAGAACCCGGTGCCCAAGGGACGTCTCGCCAAGAAGTGGGGAGAGGTCGCCACATTTGCCTCCGAGGCGGCTGCCGACGGAATTTGGCAGATTATTCAACAGATTCGGGCCAGCAAGGACAAGTAAGCCGCGTTGCATCGTGCCGGACCGGTTGCTACAAGCGCCGCGCTTCTTGAGGGATCTTGCCAGCATGAAACTCCTGTCCGGCAACAGCAACCATCCGCTTGCCACGCAAATTGGCGAATACCTCAAGGTTCCCCTTACGAAAGCCATTGTTCGTCGCTTTGCGGACATGGAGGTCTTCGTCGAGATCCAGGAAAACGTGCGCGGCGAGGATGTGTTTGTCATCCAGTCGACGTCTTTCCCGGCCAATGACCATCTCATGGAGCTGCTGATCTGCATTGACGCCCTGCGTCGCGCATCGGCCAAGCGGGTAACTGCAGTCATTCCCTATTTCGGCTACGCCAGGCAGGACCGCAAACCGGGTCCCCGCACGCCGATTTCGGCCAAGCTGGTTGCCAACATCATCACGCAGGCCGGCGCCGGCCGCGTTCTGACGCTTGATCTTCACGCCGGTCAGATCCAGGGCTTCTTCGACATCCCCACGGACAATCTTTTCGCGGCTCCAATCTTCGAGCACGACATCAAGACCCACTTCTCCGGCGAGCCGCTCATGGTGATCTCGCCAGACGTTGGCGGCGTGGTTCGCGCCCGGGCGCTCGCCCGCCGCATCAATGCCGACCTCGCCATCGTCGACAAGCGCCGCGAGCGGGCAGGTGAGTCGGAAGTCATGAACATCATCGGTGATGTTTCGGGACGCGTCTGCATTCTGGTCGATGACATCGTCGACAGTGCCGGCACGCTGTGCAACGCTGCCGAAGCGCTGATGCACAAGGGGGCGAAGGCCACCTATGCCTATGCCACGCACGGCGTCCTTTCGGGTGGGGCGGTTGCCCGCGTCCGCAATTCGGCGCTCAAGGCCCTGGTGATCACGGACTCGATCGCGCCGACCGAAGCCGTCCGGGGGTGCAGCAACATCCGGATCCTCCCCACGGCTGAACTGCTGGGAGAGGCGATCAAGCGCATTGCCGAAGAACGGTCGGTTTCCAGCCTTTTCGACTGACGGCTGCCCGGCTTTATTTTACTTCTCTTGATGTGAAATCAGGTGGTTAACGTCCCGTTCCGCCGCATTGAGTTTGCGAAGGGGTTCGGCTAAACCCCGCGCCTCTTTCCGATTGGCGGACAGAACAAGATAAGGGGCGGGTTCGCTCCTGAAAGGGTTCCAAAATGAGCAAGCAAGCAGCCTCCGAGCTGGTCGTTCTTCCAGCAAAGTCACGCGAAGACACAGGTACTGGCGCTGCACGCGCCGTGCGCCGCGCTGGTGACGTTCCGGCGGTGATCTATGGCCAGGGTGGCAAGTCGCGCCACATCCGCATTTCCTATCGCGACATGGAAAAGCCGTACCTGACGGGCCGCTTTACCTCGACGCTCTTCCTGCTCGACATCGACGGCAAGAAGGTGAAGGTCATTCCGCGCGAAGTGCAGCTTGATCCGGTTTCCGACCGCCCGATCCACGCGGATTTCCAGGAACTGATCCCCGGTTCGCGCATCCGCCTGTTCATTCCCGTCCATTTCAACAACCACGCAGACTCGCCGGGCCTGAAGCGTGGTGGCGTGCTCAACATCGTTCGCCACGAAATCGAATTCTGGTGCCCGTCCGAGAAGATCCCGCAGTTCATCGAAGTCGACCTGACCGGCATGGACATCGGCGACAGCCTGCACATCTCGGCCATCAAGCTTCCCGAAGGCCTCGTGCCCGTCATCCGTTCGCGTGACTTCACGGTCGCGACGGTTGCGGCGCCGTCCGCGTTCGGCGAACAGGAAGCGAAGCCGGCGGCCGCTGCTGCGGACGCTGCTGCGGCTCCTGCTGCTGCTGCTGGTGCGGCCCCGGCTGCGGGTGCTGCGAAGGCGGGTGCTCCTGCCGCGGCCGCCGCGAAGGCTGCCCCGGCGAAGGCTGCTCCTGCGAAGAAGTAAGCCGCTCTCGCGATTGCGGATGTCTGGCGGCTGCCAATTTCACTTGGCAGCCGTTTTTCATTCAGGATGAAGGCTCTGTCCTGCCATGCTGCTCATCGTCGGACTTGGTAATCCCGGGGACACCTATCAGCACCACCGGCACAATGTCGGCTTCATGGCTGCCGATGCGATCGCCGATGCGCATGGATTTGGTCCCGCGCGCAACCGCTTCCGGGGCCAGGTACGGGAAGGGACGCTCACCGGTCGCAAGGGCGCGCAGAAGGTTCTTGTCCTCAAGCCGATGACCTTCATGAACGAGAGCGGGGTCTCGGTGCAGGACGCCATCGCCTTCCACAAGATCGAGCTGGAAGACGTTTTCGTCATCTATGATGAACTCGACCTTGCAGCGGGGAAGGTGCGGGTGAAGAGGGATGGCGGGAACGCCGGACACAATGGCCTGCGATCGATCTCCAGCCACGCCGGCAATGCCTACTGGCGCGTGAGGCTGGGCATCGGTCATCCGGGTGACAAGGCACGCGTCCAAAGCCACGTACTTGGCAATTTCAGCAAGGCCGAGCGGGAATGGCTTGAGCCGCTGCTGGGGGCGATCGCGGATGCGGCGCCCTATCTTGCCGATCACGACGACGCCGGTTTCATGAACCGCGTCACGCTGCTGACGACGCCGAAGAAAGAAACGCCGCCCCCGGGGCGGAACAACGAGACGAAAAAGGAAAACTGAAATGGGTTTCAAGTGCGGGATCGTCGGTCTGCCGAATGTCGGCAAATCCACCCTGTTCAATGCGCTGACGCAGACGGCTGCCGCGCAGGCCGCGAACTATCCGTTCTGCACGATCGAGCCCAATGTCGGCGAGGTGGCCGTACCTGATCCGCGGCTCGACACGCTCGCGCGCATCGCAAAGTCGGCACAGCTCATTCCTACCCGTCTCACCTTCGTGGACATTGCGGGCCTCGTGCGCGGCGCATCGAAGGGCGAAGGGCTTGGAAACCAGTTCCTGTCGCATATTCGCGAGGTCGATGCGGTCGCCTACGTGCTGCGCTGCTTTGACGACGGTGACATCACGCATGTCGAGAACCGGGTCGATCCGGTGGCGGATGCAGAAACGGTCGAGACCGAGCTGATGCTGTCGGACCTCGACAGCCTCGAGAGGCGCCTGCCGGCCGTCGAGAAGAAAGCCAAGCAGGGCGACAAGGACTCAAAGGTCCAGGCTGACGTCATGCAGGCGGCCCTGGCGATGCTGCGGGAAGGAAAGCCGGCTCGCCTCGTGAAGGTCACGGACGAACAGCGGCCCGTGTTCGAGCAGCTCCAGCTGCTGACGTCGAAGCCGGTCGTCTACGTCGCCAATGTCGACGAAGGTGCGGCTGCCACTGGCAATCACTACACCAAGCGCGTGGAGGAGCGTGCGAAGTCGGAAGGCGCAGCCTTTGTCGTGATTTCCGCCAAGATCGAGTCCGAACTGGCGCAGCTCAATGCGGAAGAAAGAGCCGACTTCCTGTCCACACTGGGCCTCGAGGAGCCGGGCCTGAACAAGCTCATCCGCGCCGGTTATTCACTCCTTCGCCTGATCACGTTCTTCACGATCGGCCCCAAGGAAGCGCGCGCCTGGACTGTCCACGCCGGTGCCCGGGCCCCGCAGGCGGCGGGCGTCATCCATACGGATTTCGAGAAAGGGTTCATCCGGGCGGAAACCATTGCCTACGAAGACTATGTGGCATGCCAGGGAGAAGCCGGAGCCAAGGACGCAGGAAAGCTCAGGCTGGAAGGTAAAGAGTATGTCGTCCGGGACGGCGATGTGATGCATTTCCGTTTCAACACCTGAGGGGATTGCTCCTACCGGGTGGGCTGCGAATTGAATCTGACGTCGGCCGATGCTCAAATCGGGGCGGGGGATTGAACTCATGGCCGTCTTACCGTCCTGCGCCAATTGCGGCACAGCTCTCAACGGGCCCTATTGCTCGAATTGCGGGCAGAAGGCTTCCGACCTGAACCGTCCGATCTGGTGGATCCTGGGCGAGTTCCTTGATGCCGTGTTCAGCTACGATTCTCGGACGTTCCGGACCATCTGGCTGCTCGTGTCCGAGCCGGGGGCCTTCACGCAGAAATACATCGCCGGTCAGCGTGCTTCGCTGCTTCCGCCGTTCCGACTTTTTGTCATCGCGACCTTCGTCTTCTTCCTGACCCTCCAGCTCACGGACCTTGCCCTGGTTGCCTTCAAGGTGAGACCGGGAACGCCTGCAGATGCCGTGGTTGTGGTTCCCTCGCGGACAGGCGCGGAGGTTCCGGTTGCCAAACCGGGGCCAGTTCCCGGAACAATCGTCGAGATGGAGATCTTTGTTCCCGCCTCTTCGATCAAGCATGTCAAGCTGACGGAGAAGCAGAAGGAAGACATCAGCAGCGGTCCCGTGAATGTCGAGGTTGAAGGCGCAACAGAGGAAGAAAAGACTTTCCTGAAGGGGCTTGAACGCAGCCTGTCGCGCGTATCGGAAGGATACCAGCGGGCCCTCGAGGATCCGATGAAGCTGAACGGACCGCTAAACGTCTGGCTGCCACGGCTCATGCTGGTGCTCGTGCCCGTCTTCGCGATCCTGCTGGCCGTGATGCACTGGTGGCCACGCGTGTTCCTGATGGAGCACCTCATTTTTTCGCTTCACGTGCACACGGTCGTTTTCTTCGCCATGGCCGTCAGCGCCCTGGTTGCCGCAATGCTGGGCGGGGGAGGGTTCCTCTGGGCGGTCTGGCTGATCCTGCTGGTCTATCTGTGGATGGCCATGCAGCTCGTGTATGGACGCAGCTGGTGGCTGACGTCGATCAAGTTCGGGATCCTGCTTGCCGTCTACTCGACCATCCTCATGGCCGGGCTGGGCACAATCTTCGTCCTGGCCCTGTCTGAACTGTGAGGCATCTGGAAACCGCCGTGGCGCAAGGGCAACATCCGGCCCGCAAGAACGCGTGCCGCATTTCATGGCGGTTGCGCTTTGGTATGCTGGCGGCTGCCAAGCGGTTTGGGGGAACAGCTCGGGTGAAGGGGATCATCACCATCATGGCGTTCCTGGCCGGGCTTGTCCTGCAGGGAGCGGTCAGCAACGCCATTGCGGCGCCGGCAACGCAGGCCACAAAGCCCGTGCTTCCGAGCGCCAGCTTTGACGCGCGCCTGCAGAAGGCCGCCGCTGCCATTGATGACGGACAGTTCGAGCAGGCCCTTGGCTTCGTCAAGCAGGCGGAGGAATCCGGTTCGCTGGCCGAGCGCGAAGCCGACTGGGCGGCATACCTCAAGGCCCGAGCCCTGGCTGCCACCGGCAAGGCCGATGAGGCCCAGAGGGTGATCCGCGAGCGGCAGCGGGCCTATCCCAATGCCTATAACTGGGCGTCACTTGTGTCGGTGCTCAGCAGCTGCGGTCTTCATGAGGAAGCCGCGAAGGCGATCCTGGACCTCGATGACAGTTCATTCCTGCTGACCAACCGTCTTCGTTACGGGCTCGTCGAGAGCATCCTGAACGCGCTCGAGGCGTCGAAATCACCGCTCCGGGACCCGCTCGTGTCGCGCCTGGTGGAAGGGCGCTACATGGGGCCATCCTCTCTCCATATCCCTGACACCATCCGTCTGCGCTACATCGCCTTGCTGCTGCGTCAGAACAGGATCGAAGGAGCGGTCCGGGAAACGCAGTCGGTCGAGTCACCCGTCGTGCTCAGCATCCTGCTTGCTGACAAGGCCTTCGCTCCGCTCTGGTCCTATCCCTCAGTCCGCAAGCTGATGGCGCCGGGTGCGCTGGCCGCTCGCGTGGACCGCGGAATCCAGGCGAGGCTCGAGCAGCCGCACCTGTCATCGTCGGACTGGCTCGACCTGATGCGCACGCTCAGGATTGTGGGAAAGCCGGACGAAGCGGTCAGGCTTGGTCTCAATGCCATCGAGCAGGCACGCAGCGACAAGCGGGCGACGAGTGTCGCCTTGAGGCTGGAAGTCGCCAATGCCTATGCAGACATGGGTGAAGCGTGGGCGGCGCGCCGGTCGGCGAAGGAAATGCTGAAGGAGCAGGCGTTGCTGCCGGTGTCTCTTCGGCTGGATATCGCGAATCTTCTCGAGCTCACAGGAGATGATGAGGGGGCGCTGCTGATGATCGGCACCATGCAGGGTGTCGAGGCCCAGTCGCGGGCGCAGAAAATCATCGTGTGCGCCGCGCATGATCTGGGGCGCAACGAGCGCAGGGACGAGGCTATGGCCCAACTGGAGGCGTCGACCGATGCTTCCCCCATCGACCTCATGGACGCCCTCGTCTGCATCGGCCAGCGCGACAAGGCGGGAAAGGTGCTGGTGTCCATGCTGGACAATCCGCAACTGCGTTCGACCGCCATCCTGACGGCCCAGCTTTACGAAGACAGGTCAAAAGCAGGCTCGGACCTCAATGACCTGCGTTACAGGCTGAGAGCGCTCGTTGCGACCGAAGCCGTGCAGGAGGGGTTGAAGCCCCATGCGCGCACGATGGGCCTTCCCTTCACATTTGCGACTGCACGCTGACTTCCGGCCGAGCCATCAGGAAGAAGCCCCTGATGGACTGGACGCGGCTGATCCACGCGCGAACGCCAGGATAATCCTGGAGGCTGAACCCGCCATCTTCGGCACAGTGCGTGTAGGCGAAGAGTGCGATGTCGGCGAGAGATAGCGTGTCACCCACAAACCACTTCCGGTCCTTCAGTTGCGTTTCCATCACGCCCAGGGCGGCGTAACCCTTTGCGTGCCACTCCGGCAGAAGGTGGATGCGTTCCTGGCGCTTTGCCTCCGGAACGAATGACAACCAGAACCTGGCGACGGCGATGTAGGGCTCGTGGCTGTACTGCTCGAAGAACATCCACTGCAGCATCTGCGCGCGCAGCAAGGGATCGGTCGGTATCAGTGGCGAACCTTCCGCGAGGTACCAGATGATGGCATTGGACTCCGCGAGGCAGGTGCCGTCATCCAGTTCCAGCAATGGCACGCGCCCGTTCGGATTGCGCGCCAGGAACGCCGGCGTCCGCGTGAGCCCCGACATCACGTCGACGTTGACAGTTTCGAGGGGCTTGCCCAGATGAGAGGCCGTGAGCGTGCACTTGTAGCAGTTGCCTGATCGTGGATCCTGATAGAGCCTCGGCATGGCGACTATTCCTGCACACCGAACCAGCGATCAAGCGCCAGAGGCCCGGAACCAAAGCCTGCGAAGGCGAGGATGCCGGCTGCGGTGGCAATGTTCTTCATGAACATCATCATCTGCACGAATGACTCATGGCCTGTTTCCTTCCAGAAGGCGTGAAGAAGAACCGACACGAAGACGGTGAAGATCGCGAGGAGTATGGCGACGAGCCGGACATGCAGCCCGATGATGAAGCAGATGCCCGCCGTTGCTTCACAGGCGGCTGCCAGCGTGAAGTTCAGCTCGGGCCATGGAACGCCATTGGCGATCATGTGTGCGATCTGCTCGGGAGGTGCCGGGTTGAAGATCTTTCCTGCGCCGGCCGCGAGGAAATAGAGCCCCAGAACGATGCGGCCAATTGTTGCGAGTAGCTGAACCTGCATTTGTCTCTCCCTGTTTCGACCCGATAATCGCGTGCGTGGCGAAACCGGTAGATGTGGTTCGTGTCGCGGGCGAGCAGCGCCGCTCGCGAAAGTTGCAGCATTAGTCTATATTGCCTGCATGCAGCCTACCAAGGGGGAACGCAAATGAGTGGCAACCAGAAACTGATCAAGGCGATCAAGGGAACGATTTCGGACTATTCCTCCAAGTCTCCGCTCCAGCTCGTTGCGGAGCTGCGCGATCCCAAGCATGTCGCGAAGATGAAGAAGTTTGGCGTGGATGATGCGCAGATCCATCGCGTGATCCTGATCCTGCAGGAGCACAAGCCGAACTCGAAGGAACTTGAAGCCTATCTCAACTCGAGCCTGGTCTGAGACCGGCGCCGTTCAGGTGATCCTGACCTTTCGGGGTCAGGACGCCTTGGCCTTGGCTTTCACGAGGCCGTTTTCTTCCTCAACGACGAATGCCACTTCGGCAATCATGTCACGCAGCTGAACGATGCGCGCGGGCTGGTCGTGGATCGACAGCATCAGGTCCATCTGTCCGAGGAAGCGGATTGCATTCTCCGGTGCCTCGCTCGCTGCCTTGGAAAGGTCAGCGTAGGTCGACAGCTTGTTTTCGATCAGGTCGGCGCACGCGCGGAACTCGTTCTCTCCAAATCCCGGTGAACCGATCGCGTGGCAGGTCTGGAGGAGCAGTTGCTGCGTGACACGCAGGGCTTCATGCCACTGGCTTCCCTTGAGCCAGGCTTCAGCCGCTTCATCCAGAAGGTGCAGGAAGGTGAGGGCGCTTGAGCGTGCCACGTCGCCAGGTTCCTGTGCCTTTTTCTCGAGATTGATTGCGGTGGCGGTCCAATTGCGGCTGTGCACGCCGATGCTCTTCTCAAGCAGGAGCGCTTCGGTGAGGTGGAACTTTTTCTTCAGGTCGCGATGGGCCGAAAGCAGGGCCAGCAAGACAAAGAGCAGCGACGCGTTCAGCCACACGGCCACGTGCAGCCGCGAGGCTTCGAGAACGATGTCTGCCAGCACAGAAAAGATTGTTTCCACCTGGTCCCCCGACCCGGGCTTCCTACCCATTCACCCGGTATCAGTCTCCATAGTAAATCCAACGGAGCTACAACGCTAGCGTGCTGCCCGCGCCAGATGCTCGCAACGCTATTTGGTGTGTCGCCGGCAATATTCTCTTGATCGGAGAAATTGTATCCGATCGAGGTACCCCCCAAGTCGTAATTAACCATGTAAATACATCAAAATATTCAAGTATTCGCGCTTGTCATTTTGTCTCTCATTTTCACTAGATTCCCACTTTACTTGGTTTCGCTGCACGTGTGATTGTCCGCCGCCTTTACCGCTGGCCAAAACATCATGAATAGCCACGCGGTCAGCATTCACGATTTCACCATCCCTGGGTAAATGGAGGCCTTAATGAATTGGAAAGTCGCCGGAATGGCCGGCACTGCACTTCTGACGATCGCTCTGTCTGGCGCAGGCGCTGTCGCTGGTGCGAACAAGTTTTCCGGCAACATCAGCCTGGCGGTCGGTCAGACCTTCCAGGATGACGACTTCGGTTCGGTGTTCGATGAGTCGTTTGCTTCGATCAGCGGCGAGTCCAAGCTGAACGTTGCCTTCTCGAACAACATCAACCTGCAGCTCGACTTCGGTGGCGTTGCCTCGTTTGCTGACTCGAACGGTTTCAATCTCGACCGTGACGCCGGCGTGCAGGGCGCTGCCCACGTGTACTATCGCAATGACAAGTACGCGGTCGGTCTCGTTGGTGGCGTTGGCGTCTCCTCGGGCGTCACTGTTGGTTTTGCTGACTCGTCGGCCGACTACTACTTCGTCGGCGCTGAAGGCCAGTACTACCTCAACAACATCACGCTCGGCCTGAACGCCGGCTACCTCGACTCGAGCACGGACTCGTTCGGCGGTTCGGATGACATCTTCCTGAGCGATGCCTGGTATGTCGGTGGCGAAGTGCGTTACTACGCCAACGAAAAGACGACGGTTTCGGCCAACCTCGGCTACATCTCTGGCGAAGCTTTTGCTGGAGAACTCGACGTCGACACGCTGCACTGGGGTGCAAAGGTCGAATACAAGCCGGAAGCCAAGGAGCCGCTCAGCCTGTGGGTTGCCTATGAAGGCCGCTCGACGGAAGCCGATCCGACGAGCTGCTGCAGCTCGTCGATCGACAAGGACACGCACACGATCAAGATCGGCGTGACGTTCTCCTTCGGCGTCGAAGGCACGAAGATGGAGCAGGACCGCACGGGTCCGTCGTTCAACCAGATGGACTACGGCGCCATCGTGGTTGGCGGCTAAGCCTCAATCTGGCATAAAAGCCTCGGAACGGGCGCCCGAAAGGGCGCCCGTTCTGATTCTGGCCCTTCGCAGGTTCAGCGGGCGGTGTCGGGCGTTTCGAACTCGACGCGGAAGAAGCGGTCGGCCCTGCGCAGTTCATAGGCGAAGTGCTTTCCGGGAGCGGCTTCCACGGCCCAGACATTCGTCAGTGACCGTTCCAGGCCATTTGCCCGAAAGAGATCCTTCGAGAAAGCGTCGGCCGGAAACTCCTGCCGTTCGGCGGTGCCGGACGCGATGGTATCGCCGCCATAGCGCGAGACCTTGTCCTCGTGGCCGTCAGCATGCCGGTGCACGTGCTTGAGGCGCACACCGGATTCCGTGCGGGTGATGACCCATGTCCTTGTCCGGTTGTCACCCACTGCAAACGGGACTGCGACTTCGTTCGTTGAACAGGTGACGGGCCCCATCTCAAGCTTCTTGCCGGCGAAATCCTTGTCTGCGGGGTCTGTCGTGACGAGGCGGCCGGCAAATGTCTTTCCGCACAGCCTGTTGAGGTTCGACATGAAGGTGTCCTGCGGTGCCAGGGTATCGGTGGTGGCGCAGCCTGCAAGCAGCAGGCTGACCGCGAGTACGGCTCTTGTCTTCATTCCGGATCTCCGTTGGGTGAAACTGATCTAGCGACGACGTCCGCGGGACGGTTTCGATCCAGGCCGGCCACCGCGAGAATTGGGACGCGCCGGGGCTGGTGACAGGGCGACGCCGTCGTCATCAAACCGCGGCCGCTTTCGGGCTGCTGCTTCCGCAGCTGCGTCGTCCACGGCCTGCTGCCGCGCGAACGGATCGTCGGCGATCGCCAGTTCCGTCGCCTGCAGGCGCTTGATTTCGTCGCGAATGCGGCCCGCTTCCTCGAACTCGAGATCGGCGGCGGCTTCCTTCATGCGCTTCTCGAGTTCCGCGATGTGGGACTTGAGATTGTGGCCAATGAGGTGCGGCTTGCCCTTGTCTCCTGTCGATACCGTGACATGGTCGCGCTCGTACGGGCTCTGGATGATGTCGGCAATCGACTTGCGGACGCTTTCGGGGGTGATGCCGTTTTCCTTGTTGTAGGCATCCTGCTTGGCGCGACGTCTCGCCGTTTCCGCCATCGCGCGCTTCATGGAGTCGGTTTCCCTGTCGGCGTAGAGGATCACGCGGCCATCGACGTTTCGAGCTGCGCGGCCGATGGTCTGGACCAGTGATGTTTCCGAACGCAGGAAGCCTTCCTTGTCGGCATCGAGGATCGCCACGAGTGCGCATTCCGGGATATCGAGACCCTCACGCAGCAGGTTGATGCCCACAAGGACGTCGAACGCTCCAAGGCGCAGGTCACGGATGATCTCGATGCGCTCGAGCGTATCGATGTCCGAGTGCATGTAGCGCACGCGGATCTTCTGGTCGTGCAGGTACTCCGTCAGGTCCTCCGCCATCTTTTTCGTCAGAACGGTGACGAGGACGCGATATCCCTTTGCGGCGACTTCCCGGCATTCGGCGACAAGGTCGTCAACCTGGTGCTCGACAGGACGGATGATCACCGGCGGATCGATCAGGCCCGTCGGGCGAATGACCTGTTCGACGAAGACGCCCCCGGTGCGCTCCATTTCCCAGGGACCGGGTGTCGCCGACACGCTGATTGTCTGCGTGCGCATTGCGTCCCATTCCTCGAATTTCAGCGGACGATTGTCCATGCATGAGGGGAGGCGGAACCCGTATTCCTGCAGCGTGAACTTGCGCCGGAAGTCGCCCCGATACATGCCGCCGATCTGCGGAATGGTCACGTGGCTTTCGTCGGCGAAGACGATGGCGTTGTCGGGAAGATATTCGAACAATGTTGGCGGCGGTTCGCCTGGCTTGCGGCCCGTCAGCCAGCGCGAATAGTTCTCGATGCCGGGGCAGGAGCCCGTCGCTTCCATCATCTCGAGATCGAGCATGGTGCGCTGCTCGATGCGTTGTGCCTCGATGAGCTTGCCCTGTGCATTGAGTTCGATGAGCCGCTGGCGCAATTCTTCCTTGATGCCCTTCATGGCCTGCGTGAGCGTGGGGCGGGGCGTGACGTAGTGAGAGTTTGCGTAGACCTTCACCGACTCCAGTTCGCTGGTCTTCTGGCCTGTCAGCGGGTCGAATTCGTGAATGGCTTCGATCTCGTCACCAAACATCGAGATGCGCCAGGCGCGGTCCTCGTAGTGGGCCGGGAAGAGTTCGACCGTATCGCCGCGCACACGAAAGGCGCCGCGCGTGAAGCTCGCCTCGTTGCGGCGGTACTGGAGGGCGACCAGGTTGGCCAGCAAGTCGTTGCGCGAAATCTGCTTGCCGGCCTCGAGACTGAAAGTCATGGCCGTGTATGTCTCGACGGAGCCAATACCGTAGATGCATGACACCGATGCCACGATGATGACGTCGTCACGCTCGAGGATGGCTCGTGTCGCCGCATGGCGCATGCGGTCGATCTGCTCGTTGATCGACGAATCCTTCTCGATGTAGGTGTCGGTGCGCGGCACGTACGCTTCGGGCTGGTAATAGTCGTAGTACGACACGAAGTACTCGACGGCGT